>CAMLDY010000070.1 GCA_946478895.1 uncultured Gemmatimonadota bacterium | reverse complement strand
TGGCCACAGCTCGCGGAGAGCTGGCTGAGAACAATCGGGATGATTCCGAAGTAGAGTGGGGGATCTTCATATGAGCCGCACTCGTTGATGGAGGCGGGTTTCCTGACCTCCCGGTCGATCATTACCGTCGCCGCGTCAGTCGCGCTCTTTTTCGCATCGCCTCTGGATGCGCAGCGCCCGACGCTGTCGCCGGCCGTTCGCGGCTACGTCGCCGTGGATTCGCCGATCGTTGCGCTCACGCATGTGCGCGTGATCGACGGCACCGGCGCGTCGGCGCGCGACGATCAGACTGTGGTCATACGTGATGGTCGAATCGCAGCGGTGGGCAGTGCCGCATCCGTCCCGATACCCATCGGCGCGAAGGTGATCGATCTGACCGGAAAAAGCGTCATTCCCGGCCTGGTGATGGTGCACGAGCACCTCTTCTATCCGACCGGGCCGGGAGTTTACGGAAACCTCGCCGAGAGCTTCACGCGACTGTATCTCGCGGGCGGCGTCACCTCGATGCGCACCGGTGGAAACCTGAACGGGTACGGCGACTTCGGGATCAAGCGCGACATCGACGCGGGAAGAAAGCCCGGACCATGGATCGATGCGACGGCGCCGTACCTCGAGGGCGTCGGACTCGGTCTCGACCAGGTGCACGAGCTGTCCGGGCCCGACGATGCGCGACGCATGGTGAATTTCTGGGCCGACGCCGGAGCAACGTCATTCAAGGCGTACATGCACATAACCCGCGCCGAGCTCGGCGCGGCGATCGAAGAAGCTCACAGGCGCGGATTCAAGGTAACCGGTCATCTCTGCTCGGTGACCTTCAGGGAGGCGGCCGAGCTGGGAATCGACGATCTCGAGCATGGTTTTTTCGTCGCCACTGATTTCATCGGCGACAAGAAGCCGGACGAATGTCCATCTCAGGCCGCGGGTCGATCTGCGTTCGCGGCGCTGGACCCGAACGGTGAAGCGGCGCGCTCACTGATCGCCGAGCTGGTGAAGCGGCACGTCGCTCTGACCTCGACGCTCACTGTATTCGAGACGCTGACTCCCGGCCGGCCGATGCCGCCGGGACTGGAAGTACTCGAGCCGCAGCTGCGCGCACAGTTCGAGCAGCGGCGGGCGGCAGCGGCAGCCAATACTGGCTCGGGCTCGGGCGCGCTGTTCGCGAAAGCGAGGGCGATGGAGCTGGCATTCGCGCGTGCCGGCGGATTGCTGCTGGTCGGCACGGATCCGACCGGTGGCGGCGGCGTCATTCCAGGCTACGCGAATCAGCGCGCGCTCGAGCTGCTAGTGGAGAGCGGGTTCTCTCCGCTCGAGGCAATCCGCATTGGCACGTTGAACGGCGCGATTTTTCTTGGACGCTCGGCGCGTGCCGGTTCCATCGCCGTGGGCAAGGATGCGGATCTCGTTGTGATTGCCGGCGATCCTGCGACGCGCATCGCCGATCTACGAAACGTCGAGATCGTCTTCAAGCAGGGCATCGGATACGATCCGGCGAAGCTGATCGAATCGGTGAAGGGAAAGGTCGGCTTGTACTAGCGGTTAGCGGACCTTTCCGCGCGCCGCGACTTTCCAGCTCCCATCGACCCGACCGTTCCGACCGTACCAGATCTCGTCATGAAGATTGACCGTCGGACAGACGTGAGCCGGTACGATCCAGACCTTCTCACCGACCCGCGCCGCCCCGCGGATCTCGACGTAGCCGTGTTCCTCGTTGAGCTTGCGCACCGTCCACGGATGATCGACGACGTGACCGTACGTTCCCGATGCGTGCGCCTGATCGCTGGATAGAGTCTTCGAGCCGGCATCGACCACGCACTGGCCCGGCACCGAAGTGCTGACGACGGTGGTGAGCACCCGCAGCGCGCAGTCGGCTTCCTCGCAGATTCCGGCCTCGAGACTGCTCGAGTCGTAGAAGACGTAGGTCCCGGGACGGATCTCGGTCGTCTGCGGAATCAGCGGAGTCTTGCCGGCGCCGGGAGTCGAGCCGCCCGACACGATCTTCGACTCGAAGCCGGCGTCGGAAAGCGCGCGCAGCACGCCGTCGATCTTTGCGCAAGCGGCCCTGAACCCTTCGTCGTCGAGCCACGACGGCCAGTAGCAGATTCCCTGGAAATCCGTGCACGCCTTCGCGATCTCCACCGCCTGCTGGGCCGACTGTGCGCCGACCCGGCGCACACCGACGTCAATCTCGACCAGAGTCTCGATTCCCTGGAGACCGCGCGCGACCTCCACAGAATCGACGGCGACTTTGACTCGGCGCTGCTTCGTTACGTTTTTCAGGCGCGGGAGCTTCGCCTTCACCAGCGGATAGGCGATCAGTACGTCGTCCCCGGGCAGGACCTCGGCTTCTCCGATCTTCGCGACGGTGATGCCGATTGCGCCGGCGTCGAGCTGCATCCTCGCGATCTCTGGAATCTTGTGCGTCTTCACGTGCGGCCGCAGCCCGACTCCCCAGCCGCGACATTGCTCCTGCATCCGGGCGATGTTGCGCTCCATCGCATCGAGATCGATGTAGAGTGCAGGGGTGTCGAGATCGAGTGCGTCCAAGCGAATCCTCGTCAGTTAGCGCTGCCGGTTCATCGAGCAATTTGCGCCGTCACTTCTCGCGGTGCCACTTTGGTGCGATGACAAACCCTCGCGACACGTCCAGGCGCGACTTCCTCGCTGCCGCCGCGCTCGGCATCGTCTCGCTCGCGGGTGGCGCCAAGTCTTTATCCGGCGAGGAATCGAACGTGGAAGGTGAGCTCCTCTACGTCGGCACTTACACGGATGATGGCCGCTCCAGGGGAATTTATCTGGTGCGGATGGATACGCGGACCGGGCAGCTGAATATCGTCGGCTCGTCGGAGGCCGGCGCGAACCCGTCGTTTCTCGCGATTCATCCGGAGGGGCGCGTCCTCTATGCTGTGAACGAAGTCGCAAAATTCAAGGGCAAGCCGAGCGGCGGAGTGAGCGCATTCGCAATCGCACCTGATACCGGGGCACTGAGAGCGCTGGGAAGCCAACTTTCGGAAGGGACCGGCCCCTGCTACGTGAGCACCGACAAAACCGGACGTGTCGTTCTCGTCGCGAACTACGACTCGGGCACTGTCGCGCTTCTACCAGTTGGAACGAACGGCTCGTTCGGCTCGGCGACGTCGGTGATCAAGCACGTTGGTAGCGGTCCGATCGCCGATAGCCAGAAGGAGCCGCACGCGCACTGCATCGTTGCCGATCCATCCAATCGGTTCGCGCTCGCTGCTGATCTCGGCGCCGACCGGGTGTTCGTCTACCGGCTCGATCTCGCGGCGAAATCACTGCAGCGAGTCGCGGGGGGCGAGGCGGTCATGCACCCGGGCTCCGGTCCGCGACACATCGCATTCCATCCCACGCTCCCGCTCGTCTTCGTCGCCAACGAGCTCGGCTCGAGCATTACGACTCTCCGATGGGATGCCCAGCGAGGCAAGCTGTCTCTGATTGCGACTCAGCCCACTGTTCCTCGCGGATGGACCGGAAAGAACTATCCCGCCGACGTCCACATCGCTCCGTCGGGCCGCGTGTTGTACGTGTCGAACCGGGGTCACAACAGCATCGCGGTATTTTCGATTGATTCAAGCGGCTCACTGTCCCTGGATCAGACGGTTCCGTGCGGCGGTGATTGGCCGCGCAATTTCAGCCTTCATCCCACCGGGCGATGGGTGCTGGTGGCGAACCAGAAGTCTGATTCAATAGTCGTGTTCGCCCGCGATCCAGAGAACGGGAAGCTGACTGCGACGCGGCACCGAGTCGAGCTGCCGAACCCCGTTTGCGTGCGCTTCCGGAGTTCCGTCGCGTGACCGCCTCGCCGATTCCCTTCTGCTTGTTGCGGATCGAGCCGCTTCCGGGCTACACGCCGGCGGTTGGGAGACTCGTTGGCATGCTCGAGTACGCGCGCGCGCCGAACCAAACCGCGCTACCAGGCGATGCCGTAATCCTCGCCGTGATTGCTCGATCCGCCCCACATCGTCCCGTGCTGCTGATCGAACAGGATCGCGTTGATCGGGCCGGAGCTGCGCTGCACGAATTGGAGCTTGTAGCCCATCGATCGAAGCGCGGTACGCACCGAATCCGGCAGCGACGTCGCGGCCTCCAGCAGTCCCGGCCGAGCCTCGTGATCGCCGAATGACGAGCGCATCTGATAGCTGTTGATGTTCGGCGCCTCGACCGCCTGCTGCACCGTCATCCCGAATTCGACCACGTTCAGGAAGAACTGCAGCAGGTTCTGATCCTGGGAATCGCCGCCCTGCACCGCGAACGCCAGATACGGCTTGCCGTTCTTTAGCGCCATCGTCGGCGTCAGCGTCACCCGAGGACGCTTGCCGGGCTCGATGACGTTGAAGGGGCCGTCGTTGGCGTCGGTGACGAAGCTCTGGGCGCGCTGGCTCAAACCGATTCCCGTGTGTCCCGCAATCACTGCGGGCACCCAGCCGCCGCTCGGAGTTACGCTCACCACCCAGCCTTCCTCGTCGGCAGCTTCAATCGACGTCGTGCCGGCGTGGAACGAAACCAGAAACGCGGAGTCCCGTTTCGGAGTCGCCGGCGGAGCGGTCGTCGGAGTTGCGTCCTGCTGTCCGCTGCGCGTGGAATCGGGCGGCGCGAACGCAGCGATGTTCCAGCTCGCCAGCAGCGACGCGTACGGGTTCGTCGCCGACTGAAATGGATACGGATCGCCGGGCTTGATCGTAGGATCGTTCTTCGTCCAGTCGATCTGCGCGTAGCGCGTCTTCGCGTACGCCTTCGACAACAATCCCGATACCGGCTCGGCGGGCGGGAAATACGGATCGCCATAATAGAAATCGCGATCGGCGAACGCCAGACTCATCGTCTGGTAGATCAAGTGCACGTACTTCGGCGTGTTGTAGCCCATGCTCTTGACGTCGGCGTTCTCGAGGATGTTGAGCGCCTCCAGCATCGCCGGGCCCTGCTGCCAGATTGGAAGCTTGTAGACCTCGATCCCCTTGTAGCTGACGTGCAGCGGCTCTTCGATCCTGACTTTCCAGTTGGCGAGATCCTGGGTTGTGATGAGGCCGCCGTCTTCCTGCACTCCGCGCGCGAGCTCGCGCGCAATGTCACCCTTGTAGAACCTGTCGTACGCGGCGTAGATCGCCTGCTTTCTCGTCTTGCCCGCCTTCAACGCCTGCTGCTCGGCCTCCACCAGCTTGCGCCACGTCGCAGCGAGATCCTTCTGGACGAAGATCTCGCCGGGCTCGGGCGCTTCGCGCGTGCTGCCCTGGTGGGTGAGCATGATCGCCGGCGAGTACTTCCACTTCTTGATCCAGTCCTTGTAGTACTCGATGGTGCGCGACAGCTGCGCCTCGATCGGATAGCCATCCGCCATCTGGATCGCAGGCGCGAGCACCTGTGCCAGCGACAGCTTTCCGTACTCGGCGAGCATGGTCAGCAGGCCGCCGACAGTGCCGGGGGTCACCGCGGCAAGCGGACCGTACTCGGGCGGATACTTGTAGCCTTTGGCGTGGTAGTACGCCGCGGTCGCACCGGTTGGCGCGACGCCGAGCGCGTCGATACCGATGACTTTGCCGGTGTGCGGATTGTAGATGAGGGCCTGGGTCTCACCGCCGCATGAAAGCGTATCCCACATCGTGCAGCCGGCGGCGAGCATTGCTGCGGCGGCATCGACAGCGTTGCCGCCCTTGGCGAAAATCTGGGCGCCCGCCGTCGCGGAGAGCGGCTTGCCGGTAATCGCGAGCCAATGCCTGGCGTGGAGGGGCGGTTTTTCGGTCGGACCTGTGCGCGGATCAGCGTACTGGCGCGCATCCCCCGCTCTGGCGGGACGCTGGGCGCCGATCGGCAGTGCGAATACTGAAATGGCCGACAGGACTGTGGCGAAGAGAAATGAATTCGCAGGGCGCATACGACTGGGTGGTTGGACGGAGCGCTGCAGCGCATCGCGGGGTGAACGATATTATCAATGTGCACGGGACGACTCGCACTTGCCAGCACCGGCCGTGCCTGCGTCGCCACGTCAGATTACCAACGTCGAAATCCCGGAGCCATTCTCTACCTGAGTCCGATTAAAAAAAAACAAACAATGAGAAATATCATCGACTCGATTCGCGGCGAATACCTGCGCTACAAATCGCTCGCCGAGGCGGCAATCGACCAACTGAGCGATGCCGAGCTTTCCGCCGACGGTGCGAGCGCGGATAACTCGGTCGCAGTGATCTGCTGGCACGTCTCCGGAAACCTTCAGTCACGATTCACGGACTTTCTGACTGCCGATGGTGAAAAGCCATGGCGACAACGCGAGGAGGAGTTCCGTCGCCGCTCCGTCGGCGCCACGGAGCTACGCGACAAATGGGAGGCCGGCTGGAAGGTTCTGCTCGACACGCTCGACAAGCTCTCAGACGCTGATCTCACCAAAACGATCACCATCCGCAACCAGCCCCTGCGCGTCGACCAGGCGTTGCACCGCTCGCTGGCGCACACCAGCTACCACGTCGGGCAGATCGTCTACGTCGCGAAGTCTTTCCGCGGAAAGGACTGGAAGTACCTGAGCATCCCGCCTGGTCAGTCGGCCAGCTACGCCAAGGCGCCCGCGCGCGACGCAGCGGCCGCGCACCAGGCAGCGCTTGGGCAACGAACGAAAGACAGATGACGGCAGGACTGCCGCGCGCATCGCGGTGAGTCGTGCGATTTACGTGATCATGGGCGTAGCCGGATCCGGCAAGACGGTTGTCGGCACCGCCCTCGCGCGCAAGCTCGGCGTCGAGTTCGTCGATGGCGACGACTATCATCCGCCGGCGAACGTAAAGAAGATGGCGGCCGGCATTCCGCTCACCGATGCGGACCGCGCGGGTTGGCTGGACGCGCTCGCAGCGCGGATGCGCGCCGCCGAAGGGTTGGGAGAGGGACTCGTCGTCGCCTGTTCGGCCCTCAAGCGCAAATACCGGGATGTACTGCGCGCCGCCACGCCGGACGTGCGGTTTGTTTTCCTCAACGGCCCGAAAAGTCTGATCGCCGAGCGACTCGAATCGCGCCGCGGACACTACATGCCGGCATCGATGCTCGATAGCCAGCTGGCCACCCTCGAGCCGCCCGCTGCTGAAGAGAACGCGATCGCCGCCGACATCACCCAGACCCCGGCGCAAATCGTCAACGGCCTTCTCGCGCGAGCCGACAGTTGAGCACCGCCGCCCTGCTGTCGCTCGCGCTCGCCGCCGTGATCGCGCTGATCCTGCTCATCGCGCGGTTCAAGCTGCACCCGTTCATCGCGCTCGTGGTCGTGTCGCTGGCAATGGGGCTCGCCGCGCGGATGTCGCCGCTCGATGCCGTCAAGGCTTTCCAGGACGGCGTCGGCAACACCCTCGGCTTCATCGCCATCGTCGTCGCGCTTGGAACCATGCTGGGCAAGATGATGGCAGAGTCGGGTGCGGCGACCCGCATCGCGACAACGCTGATCGCGATGTTCGGCGAGCGACGGGTGCACTGGGCGATCATGGTGGTCGCGTTCATCGTCGGAATTCCGGTCTTCTTTCAGGTCGGCTTCGTGCTGCTGATTCCCCTCGTCTTCACCATCGCGCGCCGCACCGGCATGTCGCTGGTGAAGATCGGGATCCCGCTCGTGGCGGGGCTGTCCGTGGTGCACGGAATGCTGCCGCCGCATCCCGCGGCGATGCTCGCCGTCACCGCATACAACGCCGACGTCGGCCTCACGATTCTCTACGGCCTGCTCGTCGGGATTCCGACCGCCGCGCTCGCCGGACCGATCTTCGCGAGCTGGATCGCGCCGCGGATCGAGCTGCCACCCGACAATCCGCTGGCGCGCCAGCTGGAAGGCGAATCGGTTCCCAACATGCCGGGCTTCGCGATTTCGCTTTTCACCGTGCTCGTGCCGGTGATTCTGATGCTGCTCTCGAGCGCCGCCGACCTCGTGCTCGATGCGGGCAGTCCGACGCGAAGCTTTCTCCACTTCGTCGGGAATCCGATCGTCGCGCTGTTGCTCGCGCTGCTCTACTCGTTCTGGTCGCTCGCCCGGCCCCGGCGCTTCACCAAGGAAGAGCTGATGAAGTTCTGCAACGACTGCCTGGGACCGACGGCGACGATTCTGCTGGTGATCGGCGCGGGCGGCGGCTTCAATCAGGTCCTTATTTCAAGCGGAGTCGGCGCCGCGATCGCGGGCGTGGCGATAGGATCGCACGCATCGCCGCTCATCCTGGCGTGGATCGTCGCCGGCCTGATCCGCGTCGCCACCGGCTCGGCGACGGTCGCCATGACCACCGCCGCGGGCATCGTGGCCCCAATCGCGGTAGCAACACCCGGCACCAACGCCGAGCTGCTGGTGCTGGCGACGGGAGCGGGTGCGCTGATACTATCGCACGTCAACGACGCCGGTTTCTGGCTGGTGAAGGAGTTTTTCGGGATGACGGTGCCACAAACATTGAAGACGTGGACCGTCGCGGAGACGATCATTGGCGTCGCAGGATTGGTTTTCACTTTGCTGCTCGCGCTCGCGATTTGAGATCTTGCTGGTCAACAGATTTGCGAAACTCTTAACCGGAACGGCGATGCGAACACGGATTTTGTCGGCAGTGGCACTAACGGTATGTGCAGCCGGGGCGATCGCGTGCACCAACCCACCCCGTAGCGAGACACCTTCAGTGACGTCAACCCTGCCGGCGAGCGGCTGGATCGACGCAACCGCTACCCTCGATCCCGCTACGACTCCTGTCTATGAAGGCGACGCGCCGATGAAGTTCGATTTCCTCAAGGACATGCACCGCGGCGATCCGCTGACTCTCTCGATGTACTCGATGGGCGCGCACAGCGGCACCCACGTCGATGCTCCGATGCATTTCGTGCGCGACGGTGCGTCGATCGAGCAGCTTTCGCTCGAGCCATTCATCGGACCCGCGCGAGTGATCGACATCCCGGACACGGTTCAGGCGATCGACGCCGCCGAGCTCAATCGGCACGACTGGCACGGCGTCGACCGCGTCCTGTTTCGCACCCGCAGCTCGCTTCGCGGCTGGATGTCGTCGGCGAGCTTCCACCGCGACTTCGCTTACATCGCTCCCGATGCAGCGCAGGTTCTCGCCGACGCTGGCGTGAAGCTCGTCGGCATCGACTACATCTCCGCCGAGCAGTTTGGCGCCGCGGCACCGCTCACCCACCGCACTCTGCTGGGCAAAGGAATTCCGATCGTGGAAGGCCTGTCGCTAGCGAACGTTCCCGCCGGCGATTACGACCTCATCGTGCTTCCGATCAAAGTGCGTGGACATGAGGGCGCGCCGGCCCGCGCGGTGGTGCGCAGGCGCAATCCATAATCAACCGGAGGCCGTGTGATTACCCAGCGAGTCATCCCCATCCTGAACGTGTCGAACATCCAGGAGAGCTTTGCGTGGTTCGAGAAGCTCGGCTGGAAGAAAGGCTGGGACTGGGGCGACCCGGTCGGATTTGGCGGCGTACATTCTGGACACGCCGAGATCTTCCTCTGCGAGAACGGCCAGGGCGGACGAGGTAAAGGTTCCAACACCACCACCTTCGGCGCCGGCGGGTCGGAGAACGCCGACAAAGGGTCGTGGATCTCGCTGATGGTCGGCGACGTCGACGAGATTTACCGGCACTGTGTCGAGGAAGGACTCGACATAACTTTCCCTCCCACGGACATGCCGTGGAATCTTCGCGAGATGCACGTCAGGCATCCCGACGGCCACGTCTTCCGTATCGGCCAGGGATTGGAGGAAGATGAGTAGCCTGACGCCATCCCTCACGACGTCAACTATACCTCCCCTCCTATTGCCAGTTAAAAGATTTCTGGTTCCGAGCGAGTACTCGCCGGACGACAGCTGGCGGCTCGTCGAGTGGTGCCGGAGCCTCGGCGCTGACGAATTCACCGTTGACACGCTCGGCGCGGATCCTGCGCAAGCTGATAGTCTCCACCGGCAGTTCGGACGCGCCGCGGCCGCACACGCGCGGCCGCAAGCGAAGCGCGAGCGCATGAGCGGCAAGACCGCCGACGCGCTCGTCCGGGATACGGAAGTCTGGGCGCTCAACGAAGACACGGTTGGTATTCTCAGACACGCCTTCCCGGCAGGAATCTTTCAGTACGACCCGCGCGATGGTGGCTGGTTCGAGGATCCGATTCTCTACCGCGAAGGCGAGCTGATGCTCGGCGTACTCTCGCACGAGGCGTTCGCGGTGCTGCGAGTGTCGGAGCGAGAATCGGCGCAGCTCGCCGCCGCCGGATTTCCCAGTCACGATTCGCTGCCGCGCTTCAGCTGACCGAAACCAACAACACGGATTGCAATGATACCTGCCCGCGAAGCACTCGACCGCCTGCGAGAAGGAAACCAGAGATTCGCCGCCAATATCCGCGGCATCGACGCGTTCATCAGTCACACCAAACGCGCGGAGCTCGCCAGCGGACAGCAGCCGTTCGCCATCATACTCGGCTGCTCGGACTCCAGGGTGCCGTCGGAGATCGTGTTCGACCAGGGCCTGGGCGATCTGTTCGTCATTCGCGTCGCCGGAAACATCGTCGCGCCGTCGCAGGTGGGAAGCGTCGAGTTCGCGGCCGAGGCCTATTCGACGAAACTCGTGGTCGTGATGGGCCACACCCAGTGCGGAGCGATTCTTTCAACCCTGGCGGCGCTGCGCTCGCCAGGGAAATACTCCCACAACCTTCGCTCGATCGTGGATCGCGTGCGCCCGTCGGTGGAACCTCTGCTTGGCACCGACCTTCGCAACGACGAGACCGCGCTTGTGAAAGCGGCGGTGCGCGCGAACATCCGCGCTTCGACGAATCACCTGCGGCACGGTTCCCAGGTTCTCGAGGACCTTATCCGCAACAACGGGCTGATGGTCGTCGGCGCCGAGTATTCACTGGAAACCGGAGTCGTCGACTTCTTCGACGTCGACTGAATTCGGGGGCGAGCGTCAGCTGCTGGTTGGCTGAAACACCATGTCGCCGTTGGGCTGTCGCGCCACCACGCCTGTGAACACGCCGATCTCCGTTCTCCGCCACCACGCCCCCGTTTGACGCTTGGTGGCAAGATCGGTGAACCAATACTGCCACAGAATCGTGCGGACCATCGTTGGCGGTTTTCCGCCGAAGGGATCGCGCTTGAACAGTGACAACACCGGCGGACTTCCCTCGACCAATCGCTCCTGCGTCAGCACGACCCACCGCGATGCCTGCCAGGGCTCGAGCGACGCAAACCACAGATTCCAGTCGAAGCGTGGTTGATACAGCCCGAGAAAACCGGGATGCGTTGCGACGTCCTGCGGCTTGTATCTGAACGGATAGGCAGTCCAGCTCTTACCGTCGTTGCTGCCCTCGAACTCGATCTCGTAGCGCGCGGGTGTCATCACCGCGAACAATCCGTACGCATTGGCGACACGAAACGGATCGAGCAGCCGGTTGGGCAGTGCGAGTATCGAGGTCGATCCGCCGAACAGAAACGCGACGACCGTTGCGTACAGCAGAATTGCCAGCACGGTCTTCTCGAAGATCCGATAGATCCGGCGACGCGCCGACCAGTCGGCCCGCTCGATGACTGCTGGACCGCGCAAGCGAACCCACTCCAGCGCGCGATCGTCGAGGAGCAGAATGCCGAGCGCAAGGACGATGTAGTTTAGGAACCCGTAGTTGGACGTCGTGATTATTCCGATCTGCAGCGCCGTCACGATCGCGAAGCAGGCGACCCGAAACTTCCGCGGCAGAAATACCAGCCAGACGACCAGCAGCTCGACGACGAACGTGATCACCACCGTGCCCGCGTGATACCAGTGCGGCAGATGCTGGATGTACCAGCCCGGCCACGACGGCAGCGGCGAGTTCTGATAGTAGTCGTCCATCGCCGTGAAATTCCGCCAGTGCGGGTCGCCACTCAGAATCTTGACCAGACCCGACTCGAAGTAGATACGGAACCATTCCCAGCGCAGCATGAACAGGCTGAATGCCGACGGCGGCGTAGCGACGCCCAATCCCGGTCTGATCCCGCGCGGCGCGAAGAAGATCGAGATGAGTCCCGCCTCGAGCAGCATCCCATCCGACTGATAAGACGAGAAATCCTGCAGCACCCCTATGCACGACAGGAAGAGCAGCGTGCAGAGCGCGACGGTCAGCCTCGGCCAGACATTGGCGATCAGCAGCAGCGAGCAAAGCAGACCCGCCCACACGACGATGGTCAGAGCGGTGTCGCCGGCGTTGATCCAGAAAAGTGTCGGCGCGTACCAGACTCTGTGCACGACGCCGTACATCGCCGACAGCTCGTGGAGATACAAATGCGCGGGCAGGATGCCACGCTCCCCGACCAGGCCGCGGATCTGGAACGCCAGCGCGTAGAACGCGGAAAAGAAGATGACGCCGAGGGCGCGGAGAAAAATCCAGCGCGCCCAGAGATAACTGTCACCGGACAAGCCGAGGATGCGCGGGCGCGGTGGCAGGGGGACTGCGCGCTCCGGTTGCGGCGATGTGGCGATTCCCGAAACTGGTTCCGTCATTCGCGGGTGATGTGAAGAACTCAAAGTTCTCCGCATGCTCCGCGAGCGCAACTAGATCGCGCGCAGCTGGGTCGGCGTGCGGGTATCTATGGGTGCTTCCACCACGGCGACCGCGCGCTGCCTGAGCAGACGCCACGGGAAGAAGTACACCGCGTAAACGACCGCATATACCGCGAAGTTCTCGAGCTTCGCAAAGTGTGCGAAGAAGAAAAAGAAAATCAGGAGGTGCATCCTGATGACGTTCCGGTACGGCTCGGAGAAAAGCGCGCCGCCCCTGTTC
>CAMLDY010000069.1 GCA_946478895.1 uncultured Gemmatimonadota bacterium | reverse complement strand
AGATCGGCGATGGTGTCCGACTTGAGCAGCAACGGCAGCTCGGTGCCGCCGAGTATGATTGCCTCGACGTCGTCCTCGTCGCGGAGGCGGGTGACGAGTGCGATGAATCTCGTGCGGGTGTCGTCACGGAAGTCGCCCTTGAGCAGCTCGCCGATGTACTTCTCGTGCACCCATGCCTGTTCTACCTGCGAGGGCACGATGACCGTCATGCCTCGCTTGCCGAAAGTGCCGGGATAGAGCTGGCCTTCCATGGTGAAGCGGGTGCCAAGGAGTGCCAGGCGTCGCAGGCCGCGTCGCTCCGCTTCGTCGGCGCATACGTCGACGATGCTCAGCATCGGCACCGGCGATCGCGCGGCGAGCTGATAGAACACGACGTGCGGCGTATTCGCGGCCATGGCGATGAAATCGACGCCGGCTTTCGTGAGGCGCTCTACAGATTCGAGCAAGTACTCGATCAGCGCAGGCCGATCGTTGCCCACCAGTCGCAAGCCGCGCTGGACGTCGAGACTGTCGATAATGACGGATGGCGACGAGCCAGGCGCGACCTTCTCCCAACCTGCAAGGATGCGGCGGTAGTAGTCGATGGTGGATTCGGGACCGAGTCCGCCGATAATTCCGACTGAAGCCATGGCTCAACAATATGTGGCGGACGCGGGCCTGGCAGCTAATGGCTCAACGACGGCGCTAACGCCCTCGCGGCGGCTACCCACTATTGCGCCACCGCTCGATATGTTCTACAATCTAGTATATGGCAACCGCATCCGGGCTCGAGCTGGCTACGCTCCTGACCGTCGCGCGACTGGGCGCTGACGCGTACGGTGCGGCGGTGCGTCGAGATCTGAGCGACGTGGAAGGGCGCGACTACTCGGTGGGCGCGGTCTATACGACGTTGCAGCGACTAGAGGACAAGGGGCTGTTGATGTCGCGGGCATCGGAGCCTCTCAGAGAGCGCGGCGGCCGGTCGAGGCGCTACTTCTCGCTGACACGTGATGGGGCGGCAGCATGCCGAGCCGCGCGGGCACGACACGAGCGCATGTGGAATGGCGTGACACTTCGCGGGAGAACAGCATGATTCCGAATGGCGTCCATCGAATCATCTCGGCAATCGCCGCCAGTCCCGAAATTCGCGAAGCGATGCTCGGCGATCTGGACGAGGAATATCAGGTCAGGGCGGAGCGCGACGGGATTGGTGCCGCAAACCGGTGGTGCTGGCGAGAGGCGGTTCGATCGCTCTTCGGCGCACTGCGGCATTCGGTGCCGAATATGTCAGCGACTCTTACGAGCGTGCTGCCGGCGATGCTGTGGGGTTCGGTGATTGCATGCCTTGCCAGCGTTGCGGTAGCGGCAGTGACTTATCCCGTGACCCTGTACGCACCGTTCGACAAGGCTGTGGTGTTCACGGGACTCTCGATTGTCGCGCGGTTCGTCACGTCGATAATGGGTGGATATGAAGCCGCGCGGGTGGGAACGAAAGCACCGCTGTGGTCGGCCGTTGCAGCCGGCCTGCTTCCCACCACGGTGCTGTTCTCGATTGCGGCGCTGACAATCATCCCGAGCCAGGTCGGCGCGATGGTGCTCGTCTCTGCAGTGGCAAACATCCTACTCGTGCCGGGCTCGCTGGCTGGAGGAATCCTCCAGCAGGCGCAGCAGCGCACTAACGACCCTTTGTCGTCACCAGTATGACACCGTTCCTTCCACGCTCCCCGTACTGAGCAAGCGCACTTTCGCCCTTGACGACCTCGACGGATGCAATCCGGTCAGTCGATAACTCCCTGAGCGCTGCCGTAGTCGACGGTACGCCGTCGAGGATGACGAGCGGCTGCGTCGCGGCTGCAGTCGGTGCGATCTTCGCCACTGTGCGCGTGACAGGGCCCTCGGAAGGTGTGACAACACGAGTGAGTTGTACCGTGTCGGCGCCAAGGCGCTGGCCTTCCTTGGTGACGATCCGCACCTGTGAGCGGCCGTTCTCCTTCGAGAGCCGAACCGACGCTATGCTTTCGGCCGGAATTTGTTTTGCCACGGCAGCAGTCGACGGAATCCCGTCCACTACCCAGGCGCTCGACGAATCCTGCGAGAGTCCCATCGCTGGCGCGGCGCGCTCGACCGAAGCAGCGTCCATCCGCGCGATATCAGCGGCTGTGGGCATGCGGCTCTCGCACGCGGCGAGAAAGCTGACCAGTCCGACGAGCGCGGCAGCCGCACCGCGCATGATGGGATGATTGAATCGGCGGGACTGCATGGCGAGAATCCTCGAGCGAAGGTGAGATGAACGAGCGGCGAGACCCATCGTTCCCAGCAGAAACGGCGATGAGCTCTCGGCGACATCAACGAGCAGTGATCCGTAAGAGCGAGGCGGGACTCCGGCGCGGAGTACGCGCGCGTCGCAATCGATCTCGATCGCGAGTCGAAGCCGCGCTACCATGATCCAGCAGGCGGGGTTCCACGGCATCAACGCGGCTGCCAGACATCCCACCGCGAGCAGGTTCTGATCACCTGCCTTGAGATGCTCGATCTCGTGCGTGAGAATCACACTCTGCTCGGCCGGTGGTCGAGTAAGTACCCAGCGCGGCACGACGATTTCCGGACGAAGCAGTCCGAGCACCAGCGGTCCCGTAGACGGCGCGACCCGAACGCGGTGTCCGTGGAGATCGGTCGTCGGCCAGTGGCGACTGGCGCGGCGCAGCCTCCAACCGGTCACTGCGAATGACCATCCGACGAGCAAAGTCGCGAGCGCCCAGATGACGGCGATGTACTCGGTGGGAATCGCCGGCACTCGGTGTTGGGCGCTGAGAACGCTCGCCTGCAAGATGTCGAGAGACGACAAGCTGAGAGGCTGCGCGGCTGCCGGTGGCTCCGGCGAGACTACGGCGGCTCGCACCATGAGGGTCGTAGAAAAGATCACGGCGCCGAGCCAGATGAACCGGGTCGGCCGGCGGAGTAATCGCGTTACCGATTCTGTCGCCCATGCCAGGGCGGCGACGCAGAGCCCGACCTGCACGGCGTAAACAAGCCAGCCGATCATCGCCGCTCTCCGAGGCGCTCGGCGATCAGCTCGCGCATGCGATGCAGCTCCTTACGGCTCAACTTCTTGTCGGACACCATCTGCGCGAACATCCGCTCCGCGGATCCGTGAAAGATCGCGTCACGGACGCGAGCGAGCGCAGTGCCGCCGGCGCGATCCGCCTCGACGGTGGGGAAGTAGCGGTAGGCGCGACCCTTGGCTTCGTGCCGGACGACTCCTTTTTCCTCGAGGATCTGGAGCGCCGAAAGGACCGAAGTGTAGGCGAGGTCCTCGTCCAGCGCATCACGGACCTCGGATACCGTGCCCGATCCGAGGCGCCACAGGACACTCATTACGGACAGCTCGCGGGGTGGAAAGTACAGATCGCTCAAGCACGCCTCCGGGCATTAGCTACTGAACTTCCAGTAGATTAATGCCGAGTTAGGCGGCTGTCAACTGAGTTTTCAGTAGTTGGGGCCCGGCCTCGGACGTCAGCGCTTCGGCGTGCCACCAGATGAAAGAAAGCATGGAGCCGATAGCGGGAGAGCTGCTACGCTAAGAGCTCTCGGGAAGCATTGCGTCTCGTCGTCCGAGTCAGCAGTTGGTCTGGCTGAAATGCGCCTTTGACCGCAGTGCCGTCGCCACCAAAAGCCAGACGTCGAGACGTGCCGCGTCCCGAGAGCTCTTTGCGCGGCTGCTCAGCAGCTAACGGCTCCGTGCTTCCGTACTGTTAGATGCGAGCCGAAGCGGCCGAGGCTATCCGCCGAGAAACTTTACTCCCACCTGAAGACCCGCGACGTCAGCCCGACGCAGACCACGAACACCCCGGCGAGCAGCGCGATGTCGGACGCATGCGCCGACCAGGAATCCCCGATCCACATCCCCTGGAGCAGCGACGCCGCACGGGTAAGCGGCAGCGCGCGCGCCACCGTTTGCCAGGCCGGTGGAAGAGCGTCGATCGGGACGAACAGCCCCGAGAGTCCGACCATCGGATAGAAAATCACCGCGCCGATCGGCTGCGCGAACCGCGCCGTCGGAACGATGCTGGCGACGATGAATCCAACCGACAGGATGCTCAGAGTGCTGATCAGGAGCGCGATCGTAAATCTGAACAGCGGCACATCTGGTCCGATCGAGAAGTACCGCTTTCCGGCGACGACCATCAGCCCCATCGTCAGCGCGGTGAGCAACAGCTTCACCACGACGTGCGCGGAGAGAATGGTCCACGGCCGGAACGGCGTCGCGCGGAGTCGCTTGAGGATGCCGCCTTCGCGGTAGATCGAGATGATCGCCACCAGCGACAACACCGCGCTGATGATCACGAGCAGCGAAACCAGGGTCGCGATTCCACCGGGGCTCAGGAGATCGCTCAGCTTCGGTGTTTCCGGCACCGGCCGCCCCGCCGTCGCCTTGCCGAGCATCACGAACAACACCACCGGGATCACGATCGAGCCAATCGCGCCGAGCGGCTCGCGAATGAAGATCTTGATCTCCGCCCAGGTCAGTTGGCCGAGTCCGCGAAGAGGGCTGCTCATGGCCATGATGATACCGTGGAATAAGGCCGTTGCAATCCCGCGTCAGAATGCGTCTTGAGTCTGAACCCACCAAGAGCTCACCTGGTGTCAGCGACAACGCCTACGGTAGGCACCGCCATCACGCGCTCGAACCAGCGCTATCTTCGCCTCGCGCTGATCGCCCTCCTTTCCTGGCTTGCCGTCAGCGCGTTTCGCGATCCGCTCGGCGTGGTGCCTCTCCTGAGCGACATCGATCTGGCAATCCATGAGTTCGGCCACATGCTGTTCATGCCGTTCGGGATCCCGATCCTTGGCCGGACGATGGTCATACTCGGCGGTTCGCTGACCCAGGTTGCGTTTCCGCTGATCTTCGTGTTCTACTTCCTGAAGAAGACGGCAGACGGCCGACGCCGCGACGTGTTCGCGGCGATGGTTTGCGTGTGGTGGTCGGGGATCAACCTGTTGAGCGTCGCGATCTACTGCGCCGACTCGCGCGCCGGTCAGCTCGTGCTGCTCGATGGCTCAACGGGGCAGGAGAGCGACGGTCACGACTGGTTCAATCTTCTCTCGCATTGGCGATTGCTCCAGCACGACACTCAGATCGCGTATTGGATGCGCGGGATCGCGGGCTTGATGTGCACTATTGCCATCATCCTGGCGGTGGTCACACAGTGGACTGAGGACCGAGGTGCGGCTCAACTGTGACCGAGACCTGCTACCAACGGCATTTAGAATTGCGAACTAGCCAGGAACTCGGACAACTGCCGAGGGGTTGTTGCCCGAGTTCACTGTTAGTCAGCAATCAGCAACGCATTTGGTCGCAGTACTCCGTCCCAGTCCCTTACTTGCGAGCGAGGTCGAAGTCCATCTCCAACCGAATGGTGTCCGCGACGCTGAGCAGCACCGGGACTCTGGGTTGATCGAGCTGGATGTCGCTGAACGTAAATGCAGTCGCGGCCGAGCCCGTCACTCTGCCATCCTCGAACGTCGCGGTGCCCTTCCAGTTGGTGGGACGAGTCACCCCGCGCACGGTCAGATTCGCGGTCATGTCGAACGGAACGGTGCCCGATACGGGCAGCGGGAGCTTCACCCCGCGGATCTCGGTCGGTACAAACACAATGGAAGGATACTGATCGGAGTCGAGCAGACGCTTGCGAACGTAGCCGTCGCGCCGGCTCTGATCGCTGACGAAGGTGGCCGCGTCGGCGGTGAACTTCGACGACTGCTGAATCACCTTTCCGGCCGAGTCGATCTCGAGAGCTCCGGCGAGAGTTTTGGTCTCGCCGACTGCGTCGTTCGGTAAGTCGTGGTGCATGAGCTGCTCGCGTACGCGATAGCGCACGGCATTTCCCGTCGGAGAGAGCGTCAGACGAATGGCCGGAGCGGTGACAGCGGAGCTCGCCACCGCCGCGACGGAGTTTGTTGGCAGGGAATCGGCGTATGCTACCTGGGGCTCGCCCGCAGAGCAGGCGATTGCCGGAAGCGCAGCGATGAATCCCAGAGTCGTCGGGCGTATTCTGGTCAGCAATGCAACCTCATAATTGAGAATGGTTGGGGAGCAAATACACAAACAGGGCGCTCCTCTGCAGAATACGCGACAGGCTCCCCCTTCGTTGTGTTTTGTTGCGCCATACGCGGCTCTCACTGGGTTGTTCCGCCGCTCGCCGTGTCCGCGACGCGATTCCATGTGAACGCCATGTAAAACTTCATTCGGTAAAGCAGTTGGTCGCTGGCGCAGCGGTGGAATCCCTGTATCCTTTGCCCAGTGAGAGCAGCGCCCAACCTTTTTTAGACCTGCGCAATGTCGTTTTTGGACCGAAACCGCCGTGTCACCGTGTTCCTCGCGCTGGTATTCGCTGTGGTCGCCGGCGACGGCTGTCGCAACGGCGAGCCCGGACGGCAGTATGGTTTCCTTGCGCGACTCGGTCGGGACACGATCTCCGTCGAGAGCATAACCCGTAGCGGCAACAAGGTCGTCATCGAAGGTGTCGATCGGTTTCCGCGGGTGCGACGCCGGCACACCGAGATCGAGCTCGGACCCGGCAGCACGATTCGCCATCTGGTGATGGACATCCATACGCCGAGCGAGCCGGAGAACCAGCGCGATCGGCACGTCACCGCCGACGTAACGTCTGACTCGGTGCACGTCCTTCAGACCGACGACGCCGGCAGGCTGCGCCACGACTTCGCGACCAACGGCGCAGTGGCGATGGCGCACGTCCCGCAGATGTACAGCTTGTACGAGCTCTACTTCGACGCCGCGCTCGCGAGAGCGACCGCCGAGAAGCGAGCGCTGGGCGATACCATCCAGCTGCGACAGTTCTACATCGATCGCGAATTCGACCGATTCCCCCTGCACCATGGAGTGGTGCGCTTCGCCTCGGGCAATCGCGCCGAGATTCAGCACGACTGGCTGTCGGGCACTGGTGAAGCGAGCTTCGATTCAGCCGGCAACATGCTCAGCTATTCCGGCGCGCGATCGACCTATCTGGTCGATGTCGCCCGCGTCGATTCGGTCCCCGACATCAGGTCCACCGCCGACAGGTGGGAGGCGGAAGAGAAGGCGAAAGGCGGAGTCAAACAGCTCAGTCCGCGCGACACCGTGCGCGCGACGATCGGCAACGCGAGCTTCACCGTCGACTACAGCCGGCCGCTCGCGCGCGGGCGACAACTGCTCGGCAACGTCATTCCATATGACCGTGTGTGGCGAACTGGCGCCAATGCCGCGACCCAGTTCACGACCTCGGCGCCAATCACGCTGGCGGGTGTGCGCCTCGCCGCCGGGACCTACACGCTGTGGACGGTCCCGCACCAGAACGGCGTCGATCTGATCGTGAACGGACAGTCGGGGCAATGGGGAACCCAGTACGATCGCACGCAGGATGTCGGAACGGGACGGATGCAGTCGACCACGCTCGCGACGCCGGTCGATCAGTTCACAATATCGGTGAGCGGGTTGGGTCCGCATCGCGGGACGCTTGCTATGGACTGGGGACCGTTTCGGTGGACGGCACCCATCGAAGTTCGGTCAACCGGCAAGTAGGACTGAAAAAGAAGACGACCGGCGGGCGGCCGTGGGCGGGCCGGCCCGCGGCTGCGGGCTCGTTTCGTAAAGATCGCCGAAGACTACCAGCTGAGGGCAATGAGCGGAGCAGCTCGCGGCTCCGAGCACTTGTTTGATAACAGCACTCCATCCGAAGCGCTGCCTTTCATCCAACCAATGCTCGGTGCCGCCAGCCGCTCCGCCCGAAGCCCCCAGCTGGTAGTCTTCCTTGATATCTCGGAACGAGCCCGCAGCCGCCCGCCGGCCCGCTTACGGCCGCCGGCCGGTAGTCTTCTTTGGCAGTCCGTTGCTCCTCGGTCAATCTCTGAGCGAATGCCCCGTGATCTTGAGGAATACATCCTCGAGATTGGACATCTCCGTCCTGAAATCAGTGACCGTGATGTGATTTTCCGACAGGCAGCGGATGACGTCGGTCACCAGCTTCTCGCCGGCGCCGCGGACCGTCAGCCGTGAATCGTGCGGCGTCACCGACTCGACACCTGGAACTCGGGCCAGACTCTCCGCGGCGTGTTGGTCCTGGGTTGCCAGGATGACGCTTCGCTCCGGACAATATTTGTCGACGAGCCGCTGCGGCTGATCGATATCGATGATCCGCCCGCGATCGATGATCGCGACGCGATCGCACAAACGCTCGGCTTCCTCCATCAAATGGGTAGTCAGAAAAACCGTCTTGCCCCTCTCGCGGATACCACGCACCAGATCCCAGATCTTGCGACGCGCCTGCGGATCGAGCCCGGTAGTGAGCTCGTCGAGGAAGACGACTTCCGGATCGTTGATCAGCGCGAGCGCGATGAACAGTCGCTGCTTCTGTCCGCCCGACAGCGTCATGAACCACGCGTTGCGCTTCTCGGCGAGACCGAGCTGCTCGAGCAGCTCGTCACCAACCGATGTCGGCTTTCGGTAGAGCGATGTCCAAAGGCGCGCAGCTTCCCAGACCTTGATCCGCTTCTGGAGCTGCGCCTGCTGCAGCTGCACACCGATCCGTTCCTGGAGCGCGTACACATCGCGCACGGGATCCAGACCGAGCACGGTGATCGATCCGGAGTTGGGACGGCGGATTCCTTCGACGCATTCCATCGTCGTGGTCTTGCCGGCGCCGTTCGGTCCGATGAGTCCGAAAATCTCGCCATCGTTGACGTCGAAGGAGACGTCTTCGACGGCTACGGTTTTGCCGTACGTTTTGCGGATCGACGAGACCTGGATGACGGGTCCGGCAGTCGCTTTCATTGGACCAAACTTACAGCCACTGCCTCCGCGTCGAAGGAGATTGACCGGCGGCGGATTTTACTGCTTGTAGATCGTGCCGTCCTTCATCACCAGCTGCACCTGGCGAATGGCAGAGATGTCCCTTGTTGGATCGCCCCGCACAGCGATGAGGTCGGCGAGATAGCCGTCCTTCACCTGGCCAAGCCTGTCGCCCACTCCCAGCATCTTCGCATCGATCGACGTAGCTGAGCGAAGAGCAGCGACGGGAGTCATTCCGTACTCGACCAGCATCTCGACCTCGCGCGCGTTGTCGCCGTGCGTGAACACGCCGACATCGCTGCCGTTGCAGATCGTGACGTGCGCGTCGAGCGCGGCTTTGAAGCTCTTCTTCTTCTCGACGATCGCCGGCGGATCGGGATCGACGCCCTTCTTCCAGCCACGGTACTGCAGAATCGCATCGCCCGCGGCCACCGTGGGAATGAAGCAAATCCCACGATCAGCCATCATCTTGAAAACCGCCGGCGTGCCGTTGTCGCCGTGTTCTATGGTAGCGACCCCGGCGACGATCGCGCGCCGCATACCCTCCGCAGTCGTCGCATGCACTGTCACCGGACGGCCGGAGCTGTTGGCGATGTCGACGGCTTCCTTGAGCTCGTCGACGGTGAAGGTCGGCTCGTTCTCGCCGTTCGGTCCCCAGCGATAGTCGGCGTAGATCTTCACCCAATCGGCGCCGTGCTTGATCTGATCGCGCACCACCTGCGCGACCTGCTCGAGCCCGCTCGCCTCCTGTCCGCCTTGCGGAATGTCGCTCTGATACTCAGGTGTGAAGCCGGCTGGACCGTAGGCGCCCGTCGCCACGATCGCGCGCGTCGCCACGAACATTCTCGGACCGGGAATGATTCCCTGGTTCACCGCCTGCTTGAGCCCGACATCGGCGTAGCTGGCGCCCTCGGTGCCGAGGTCGCGGAGGGTGGTGAAGCCGGCCATCAACGTCGCTCGCAGGTGATTCACCGCGCGGGCTGTGCGCAGCGCCAGCGCTTCGTGGAGCACCTGGTCGTTCCACGACGTCTCGTTGTACGGATGCAGCAACACGTGCGAGTGGGCGTCGATCAAACCCGGCATCAGTGTAGTGCCGGGCATCGCGATCGTCGTCGCACCGGCGGGAACACTCATCTGCGCGCGCGGTCCGGCGGCGACAATGCGATTACCGGTGACGACGACCGCCCAGCCGGAGTGCGGCGCATCCGACACGCCGTCCCAAACGCGATCGGGAACGAGGAGCGTCGTCGTCACCGGCGCTGCCGGCTGTCTGGTAGACGCCTGGGCGACAGCTGCGACCGGTCGCGCTGCCACGGCGCCGACCAGCAACAACATCAGGGAGCACCGGCGTGCTGCGCGCGCAGCTCTCATCTACTTGCCCGGGGCGAAAATCTGGTAGCCGTGATCGCGGGTGATCGCGGCGATCCGCGCGAGGTCCGGCGGTCCCGGTGCGGCAAAGACTTCCGCGCACCTCGCGTAAAACGTTTCGAATCCGCTCGGAGTCAGAAGTGCCCAGTGCTTCGCCGGCGTGTCACCGATGTTGTGGAACGAATGCACGCAGTCGCGCGGCAGGTACACCACCGCCCCTGGCCCGGCTTCCGTCTCGACGCCGTCCATCACGAAGCGGTAGCGTCCCTCGACGATGATGAACATCTCGTCGTCGACGTTGTGGATGTGAGACGGCGTTCCTCCACCCACCGGGACTGTCGCCAGCAACAGCGTGAGCGAGCCGCCACTTGTGGCGCCCGTGACCTTGAATAAACTGCGATTTCCAAATGCGTCGATCCATTCGCCTTCATCGGCGTGCAGCACGAACGGCTTTGGCTTTGATGTGATTTCGGTTTCCATTTTTCCTGTGATGACACTGTCAGCGCGAATGTGCCAATTGAGCGCTGCAGGGTCAAGAATGCGGGGGGTAACCCTGTTCAACGCATCCGTCCCTTCGGGTGTCCCATCCTGGTTGACTCATTCGAGGTAGGTCGATGCGTCCAGATCTCACTCCACTCGCATTGCTGGCGTTCGCGGTTGGGACCACCACCGGCTGTCAATCGGCTTACACCAGCGTACCGAGCGTGGTCGAGGGCAAAGCCGTCTACAGCTTGCCGTTTCCCGTTGGCGACAGTGCGCGACTGATTCAGGGCAACAATGGACCGTGGGGTCATAGCGGTGCTGCTGCCTACGCGTTCGACTTCATCATGCCGATTGGAAGTCCGGTGACCGCAGCGCGGGGCGGACAGGTCGTCGCGACGGAGAGCCGGTATCTCGATCATAACCGCAATCCCGGACAGGAGAACTACGTCGTCATCCGTCACAGTGACGGGACCTTCGGGCGCTATTACCACCTCACCAAAGACGGCGCTCTCGTCGCCGTCGGAGAGATGGTGGCTCAAGGCGACACCATTGCGAGGAGCGGTGACACCGGTGCCAGCGCGGGCCCGCATCTGCACTTCGACGTAACCAGAGGCTGCGCCGAGTGGGGTTGTCAGACCATTGCGATCCGCTTTGCAAACGCTGGCGCGGACTCCCTGATGCAGGGGCACACCTACAAAGCGATGCCGCTCTCAAACGTGGGCAATTGACCCGGCATCATTCGTATCGGCGATCACTTCCATTCCGGCGTCCACACGCGGGTTGCGCGCTCCTCCACCCGCGCGAACCGCGCATCGTCGCGAACCATCTCGAAGCGCGGATCCCACCACACCGCGTGCGGCGCCCAATAGACCTGGAATGACTCGCGCTCCAGCTGATCGAACGCACGAGTCGCATCGCCGATGCTCGCCCACGCCAGCGCGAGGTTGAGCGGCAGGGCCGCGTAGCGACTGGCCTTGCGCGCGAGCTCACGCGCCCGACGCCGGTCGCCGAGCACCGCGAACGCCGACGCCTGCTCGGCGAGGAGATCGCCGCGGAGATCGTTGCGTCTGCTGAGTCCGGTACTGATCGCCACACGCACCGTATTCTCGTCACCCAATCGCGCAGCAGCGCGCGCGAGCCCACTCACTCCTTCCTCGAGATCGGAGCTGAGATCGACCGCCGGCTCCATGCTCGTGCGCGACAGGCTGTAATCACCGAGCAGATAACCTTGCCAGCCGAGCGCGCTGAAATGGATCGGGGAAATGGGATTGAGGCTCGCGGCAATCGCCTGCTCGCGCATCGCCTCCTCACGCGCGCCGAGCCCGGTGAGCAATGTCAGCGAAAGCCAGTGGTGCGCGGCCGCATTTTGCGGATCGAGCTGAATGGCGCGGCGCAGCGCGGCCTCCGACTCCTTCCACCGCTGGCGAATGATGTTGACGCCGCCCATCGACGTATGACCGGACGATCTCGTGTCGTCGAGTGCGAGCGCGCGTTCGGCGCTGGCGACGGCGCGATCGATCGCATGGTCACGCGGCGCGTAGCCACGGCCGCCCATCACCGCCCAGGTGTCGGCGAGTCCCGTCCATGCTTCGACCGCGCGCCTGTCGCGGTCGATGGCGCGATTGAAGTAAACGATCGCGCGCTCGAGAGATGCGCGGGTGCGCTGCTGCCAGTGGTGCCGGCCCTGGAGGATGATGCCGGCGGTGACCGAATCGATCTCGCGGCGGCTGCGCCCACTCCGGCCGCCCGCGCGCGGTGCGACGACCACGATCGGCTCGTTGCCACGAGTCGTCTTGAGCTCGCGCAGCAGTCTCGTGGTCTCCGCCGACGGCGAAACGCCAAGCTCGGTCGCGAGGCGCTCGACGAACGCACGCGCTACTGCTTCGGCGCGTACCATGTTGCCGGCAGCGACGAGCAAATCGATCAACGAGCGGAACAGCGTCTCATCCGCTGGCTCGAGCTCGAGCGCGCGCTCGGCGGCTGCCGTCGCATCGGCAATGTTGCCGTTCCGGTGATGCAGTAGCGTCAGTCGGGATGCCGCCCGAACCGCGAGCACGCGGAGTCGAGCGCGCTCCGCCATCGCCCACTGCTCGAAGTCGACGGCGTTGCGCACTAAGAAGCCTTCGAGAAAATCTCCGTGATAGAGCTCGAGCGCGTCA
>CAMLDY010000068.1 GCA_946478895.1 uncultured Gemmatimonadota bacterium | reverse complement strand
GGCCGACCAGATCGCGCACCACGCTGAACCCCGCCGCCTCGACTACCGCCTGGACGGCAGCACCAATGTCACCGATGTGGTTTTCCGGGGTCGCGGCGGCGATGCCCGCCGCAAGAGCGCGCTTCGTTACCTCGAGCAGCTTCTTCGACTCGGCGTTGACTTTCCCTACCGCGACGGTCGTAGCGGAATCGGTGTAATAGCCCTCGAGGCGCACACCGATGTCGATCGAGACGATGTCTCCTTCCTCGATGGTCCGCTTCCTGGAGGGGATGCCGTGCACGATCTCCTGGTTGATCGAGGTGCAGATGCTCGCCGGAAAGTTGTATAGCCCCTTGAACGCTGGCGTCGCGCCTGGATGCGAGCGGATGAAATCGTCGGCGATCTTATCGAGATCTGCCGTAGTCATCCCCGCCTTCGCGCTTCTCTCCAGCAGGTGCACGGTCTCGGCGAGGATCTCGCCGCCGCGCGCCATGATTTCTATCTCGCGCGGTGATTTGAGCTGGATCAATCGATCCTCCCGGCCCCGGTATCGCGCAAGCCGCGTCCCTCCGCTCCCGCTTCACCGATAGCCTCGAGCGCTCGGCGCGTCACCACGTCCACCGGCGCATCGGCGTCGATTCTCAGGACCTTCATCTTGTGATCGTCGTACCAGTCGATCACCGGCGCCGTCTGGGTTCGATACACCTCGAGACGATTGCGAATGGCATCCGGCTCGTCGTCCTTGCGGCGCACCAGCCTCCCGCCGCACTTCTCGCACGCCGTCCCGGGCTCGCGGCCCATGTACGGCGTCTGGCATCCCTCGCAGACGGTTCGGGTGCTCAGGCGCTTCACCAGCTCATCGTCATCGACATCGAAGAGCAATACCTTGTCGACCTTTTTGCCGATTTCCGCGAGCATCATCCCCACTCCTTCGGCCTGCGGCACCGTTCTCACCGCGCCGTCGAGGATGGCGCCTTTGGCGGTTGCGGGAGAAGTCATCACATCCTGAAGGATACCGAGAATCACGGAGTCGGGCACGAGATCGCCCCGATCCATATAGGCCTTGGCCTCGAGCCCACGCTTTGTGCCGTCACGCACCGCTGCGCGGAGAACGTCGCCGGTCGCGATCTTCGGAATTCCGAGACGCGCCGCGAGCTTGTCCGCCTGCGTCCCCTTCCCCGCGCCGGGCGGGCCGAGCAGCACGATGATCATCGCCGGATACCGTAAAATGATTCGGAGGAGCTTTTGGCTCCTCCGAGGGAAATCTAGTAGGCCCCGCCAGTCGTGCTACGCCCTCGGAATCGGACGCGGCCCTTCTTCATGAATCCGTCGTACTTGCGCAGCAGCAGGTGCTGATTGACCTGCGCCATCGTGTCGAGCGCCACGCCGACCACGATCAGCAGCGACGTTCCACCAAACCGGAACGGCACGTTGATCATGTCGGCGATGAAGACGGGCAGCAGCGCGATGAAAGTCAGGAAGATCGCACCCGGGAAGGTGATTCTGGACACGACGTGATCGATGTACTCCGCCGTGGTGTTGCCCGGCTTGACGCCAGGAATGAAGCCGCCCTGCTTCTTCAGATTCTCGGCGATGTCGACGGGATTGAAGATGATCGAGGTGTAGAAATAGGTGAAAAATACCGTCAGGATGGCAAACGACGCGTAATACAGCCAGGTACCCGGCTGAAAGTACTCGGAGAGAATGCGGGCGTTCTCATTGCCGCTGAACTGCGCGATCGCTCCCGGGACGACGATCACCGACGACGCAAAGATGATCGGCATGACGCCGGCCGCGTTGATGCGCAGCGGGATGAAGTTCTTCGCCGCTTCTCTCTGCCGGCCGCGCGCCATGGTACGCTGCGGGATCTGAATCATCACCCGGCGCGCGGCGATGGTGATCGCGATGGTGCCCGCGACGACGGCGACCATCACAATGCCGAGGACGACGAGTGAGAACGGACCGACCGCCTGCGTCTTCACGAAACCGAAGGTGCCGAAGATTCCCGGCCAGAAGCGCTCGATGATCGAGAAGAAAATGATCAGCGACGCGCCGTTGCCAAGGCCGCGCTCGGTGATCATCTCGCCGAGCCACATCACGAAGATCGCGCCGGTGGTGAGCACCGTCACCATTTGCAGCTTGAAGCCGAAGCCCGGATTGAGGACCGCGTTCTCGAGCGAGGAGGTGAACAACGCGAAACCCCACCCCTGCACCACCGCCAGAACCACGGTGATGTAGCGGGTCCACTGCGTCACGCGCTTTCTGCCTTCCTCATCCTTCTGCATCTTCTCGACGGTCGGCACGACCGCGCCGGCGATCTGGATGAAGATGCTGGCCGAGATGTACGGCATGATGCCGAGCGCGAAGACCGTCGCGCGGGAAAGACCGCCGCCGACGAACAGATCATAGAGGCCAAGCAGGCCGCCTCCGCCCCTGTTGGCGAAGAAATCGGTCAGTGCCACGACGTCGATGCCCGGCGCGGTGATGTGCGAGCCGACCCTGTAGATCACGAGACAGAGGAAGGTGAAGACGATCTTGTCTCGTAATTCCGGCGTGTTGTAGATGTTGCTTACTGCCGCCGCTGGGGCTGATTGCGCCATTTAGTTCTCTACCCGGCCTCCGGCCGCTTCGAGTTTCTGCCGAGCGCCAGCGCTCATCTTGATCCCGCGCACGACTACGCCCTTCGCGGCGTCGCCGTTGGCGAGAAGCTTGGCAGGACCCTTTCCTTTACGAATCAGTCCAGCCTCGATCAGCATCTCCTCGGTGACCTCTGCGCCTTCCGGCAACGTCGCGAGATCATCGAAGCCGACCACCTGGTGCTCTACGCGAAAGATATTGGTAAACCCGCGCTTAGGCACGCGCCGAGTTATCGGCATCTGCCCGCCCTCGAACTGGGGTTTCCCCCCGCCCGGACCGTGATGCCCTGCGCGCGCCTTGATGCCCTTGTGTCCCTTGCCCGACGTCTTGCCGGTGCCCGAGCCCGGACCACGTCCGAGTCTCTTGCGGTTCCGGTGCGATCCCGGAGCGGGAACCAGATTGTGCAGCCCGATCCTTTCGGCGGCCGCCGCTTCACTCGCGCCGCGAGCTCTGCTCTTCGTTTTGGTTGACGCCATTTATTCCTCGTTTCCCTCTTCCCGCTTCCCTCTTCCCGCTTCTACCGGCGTCACTTCGACGAGGTGACGCACGTGCTTGATCTGCCCACGCAGCGCGGGCGAATCCTGTTTGATCACTTCAGACTGGTGATTGCGCAGACCGAGCGCCTCGAGCGTCAGTCTCATCCGCCACGAGTGGCCGATGCCGCTTCTCACCTGCTTGATTCGAACTTTTCCCTTGGTGAGAGTCTCCTTGGGCGTCGTCTTCGGCCCGCGAGTTCTCCACCAGACGTGTGTTCTAGGCATGCGCGACAGCCTCCTTCGACTTGGCGCGTGAGCGATAGCCGATGCTCGACACTTCGATGCCGCGCTCGCGCGCGATCTGCTCGACGGTCGTCAGCTGCTGGAGTCCATCCAGCGCGGCCAGCACCATGTTGTGCGGATTGGTCGAGCCGAGGCTCTTGGTCAGAATGTCGGCGATGCCCGCGCATTCCATGATAGCGCGCACAGCGCCACCGGCGATTACCCCGGCGCCTGGAGCGGCTGGCTTCATGAGAACCTTACCCGCACCGTGGCAGCCAACGACTTCGTGCGGAATCGTTCCGCCCGTCATCGGGATGCTCACCATGTTGCGGCGAGCGCCATCGACCGCCTTGCGCACCGCTTCCGAGACTTCGTTGGCCTTACCGGTGGCAAAGCCGACGCGCCCCTGACCGTCTCCGACGGCGACGAGCGCGTTGAAGGAGAAGCGGCGTCCGCCCTTCACGACTTTGGCGACGCGATTGATTGCGATCACGTTCTCTACGAGCTCGCTGCCACCTTCTCCGCGTCCGCCTTCACGGTCGCGGCCTTTGCCCTCGCGACCGCCACGGCCGCCGCGTCCGCCCTGGCCATCGCCACGGCCGCCGCCCTGACCACCACCACCGCCGCCGCCACGTCCGCGACCGCCACCGGGTCCCCCGCGTCCGCCGCCGCCACGGCCACCACGGCCGCCGCCACCGCTGCGCGCGCTACCGCCGCCGCGCGGCCGCTCCGACGGCTGGCTGTCGCCGCCCGCCGATACCGTTTCCGACGTCTCGTTCTCGTTGTCTGCCATTTATTAAAACTCCAACCCGCCCTCGCGGGCTCCGTCGGCTACGCCTTTCACGCGGCCGTGATATTTGTATCCAGCTCTGTCGAAAACAACGCGCGTCACGCCCGCATCCTTCGCCTTCTCCGCGAGACGCTTCCCAACTTCCACCGAACGCTCGGTCGGCTTGCCGGTGAGTCCCGAATCGGTCACCGTCATGATCGTGCGCTGCGCGGTGTCATCCACCAGCTGCGCGTAGATGTGCTTGATCGAGCGATACACGACCAGGCGCGGCCGCTCGGCGCTGCCGATCACCTTCTTGCGAAGGCGAAAGTGACGGCGCGTACGAAGCTGATCGCGCGATTTTGGTCTGGCCATCTTAGGCATTACTTGGCTCCCGCCTTACCCGCCTTTCCAGCTTTGCGGCGGATCTGTTCTCCAACGTACTTGATTCCCTTGCCCTTGTAGGGCTCGGGCGGTCTGATGCTGCGCAGCTCGGCGGCGACCTGGCCGACGACTTCCTTGTTCGGGCCTTCGATTACGATCATCGTCGGCTGCGGCGCGCTGAGCTTGATTCCCTTCGGCGCCTCGTACTTCACCGGATGCGAGAAGCCGAGCGCGAGCTGCAGGCCGTACGGGCGCTGATCAGCCTTGTAGCCCACTCCCACCAGCTCGAGCTCCTTCTTGAAGCCCTTGGTGACGCCCTCGATCATGTTCGCGACGAGGGTACGACTCAGGCCGTGCAGCGCCTTGTGATTGGCCTCATCCGACGGACGCTCGACGGTGATCTGACCGTCGTTGAGCGAGACCTTCATGTCGGGATGGAGGGTTCGCTCGAGCTCGCCCTTCGGACCCTTGACATGTACGGTGTTGCCTTTGATTTCGGCCGTCACTCCCTTGGGGACCGCGACCGGATGCTTTCCAATTCGTGACATTCTCTGAGTTCCCCCTTACCAGACCAGGGCGAGCAGCTCGCCGCCGGTCCGCGCCTGACGCGCCTGACGGTCCGACATCACGCCCTGCGACGTGCTGAGGATCGCCATGCCGAGGCCGTTGCGTACCCGTGGAATCTCCGCGACCGCGACGTACTTGCGCAGGCCCGGCGTGGAGACGCGACGCAGCTCGCGGATTACCGGCTGGCCCCCCTGCGCGTACTTAAGCACTACGCGCAGCGTCTGCCGTCCGTCTTCCGTGTCGAGCGTCTTGTAGTCCTGAATGAAGTTGTTCTCCTTCAGGATCTTCGCGATCTCCACCTTCAGCTTCGAGACCGGCATGTCCACGCGACGGTGCTTCGCCCCGCAGGCGTTGCGAATGCGCGTGAGCATATCGGCTATCGGATCTGTCATGCTCATTAAATCGATTTCCTCGTTCTACCGTATCCAAGCCAGGTCAGCATTCCGCAGCTTAGCGGCACCGTGGTTCGGACGCGTAGAAAATGAATGGTTACCAGCTCGCCTTGCGCACGCCCGGGATGTAGCCCGAGAGTGCGAGGTCTCTGAAGCAGATTCTGCAGACGCCGAATTTCCTGAGGAACGCGCGCGATCTTCCGCACCTCTGGCAGCGATTGTGCTGCCGCACGCCGAACTTCGGTTTCCGCTTCGCCTTCTCCACCATGGCTTTACGTGCCATTTCTGTCTCTCTCTATTGGTTGACTACTGATTCTGCGTGATGATCGGCTTGTCGTCGCCGCGGAACGGCATCCCCAGCTCGCGCAGGAGCGCGAAGGCCTGGTCGTCCTTGTTCGTCGACGTGACGAAGGTGATGTCCATGCCGTGGATCTGCTCGACCATGTCGTAGTTGATCTCCGGGAAGATCATCTGCTCCTTGACGCCGAGCGTGTAATTGCCGCGCCCGTCGAACGACCGGGTGTTCACGCCGCGGAAATCGCGAATGCGAGGGATCGCGACCGTCACGAACCGGTCGAGGAACTCCCACATCCTCGCGCCGCGCAGCGTCACGGCCGCACCGATCTCCTGACCCTGCCGCAGCCCGAAATTGGCGATCGACTTCTTCGCTTTCTTCCGCACCGGACGCTGGCCCGTGATGATGCTCAGCTCGAACACCACCGTGTCGAGAACCTTGGCGTTCTTGATCGCTTCGCCGACGCCGCAGTTGATCACGATCTTCTCGAGCGTCGGGATCTGGTGGACGTTGCTGAAGCCGAACTGGTTCTTCAGCCGGTCACGCACCGTCTTCTCGTAGTAGACGCGCAGCCGCGGCGGAGGAACGGGCAGGTTCTTCCCGGCGTGCTCCGCCTGAACCTGTGCCTGCACCTCGCGCTTTTTCCCCTGCTTCTTCTCTTTCGTCGCCATTATCTATTTCCTCGCTCAGCGCACCCGGGGAATCGGTTCCCCGTTTCTGACGCTGACGCGTTCCTTGGTTCCATCTTCGTCGATCCTCGCTTTCGTCCGCGTCGGCTGGCCCGATTTTGGGTCGAGCAGCATCACGTTCGAGGAGTGCACTGGAGCAGGCGCTTCTCTGATTCCCGATTCCTCTTCGGCAGTCCGCGCCTTGCGGTGCATCTTGACGAGGTTGACGCCCTCGACCACGACGCGGCCGCTCTTGAGCAGCACCCTGATGACTTTCCCTTCCTTCCCCTTGTCCTCGCCGCGCATCACCCGCACCGTGTCGCCCTTCGACACGTGCAGCTTCATCCGCTTCGAGTTCTCGGCGTGACGCGCGTGGAGGCGCTTCCCGGCCGTCTTTCTGTACTTGAGGACTCTCACTTTATATCACCTCTGGAGCGAGCGAGACGATCTTCATGTACTTCTTGTCGCGGAGCTCGCGCGCCACGGGTCCGAAGATACGAGTCGCCCGCGGCTCGCCCGCGTCGTTGATGATCACCACTGCGTTCTCGTCGAAGCGGATGTAGGAGCCGTCCTTGCGGCGGGTCTCCTTCGCCGTGCGCACAACCACGGCACGCGCTACATCCGACTTCTTCACGGTGCCGTTGGGGAGCGCGTTCTTCACGGCGACGATCACCACATCGCCGAGCGACGCGTAGCGCCGGCGGGTTCCGCCGAGCACGCGGATCACAAGCGCCGTTTTCGCGCCCGAGTTGTCCGCTACCTTGACCACCGATTCCTGCTGGATCACTGGTCTTCTCCGTTAACGTGCACGTTCGATGATTTCGACCACGCGCCACCGCTTGTCCTTCGACAAGGGCCGGGTCTCCATGATGCGGACGGTGTCGCCCGTCTTGGCCTCGTTCTGCTCGTCATGAGCTTTCAGCTTCTTGGTGCGGCGGACCATCTTGCCGTACACCGGATGCTGCACTCTGCGCTCGATCGAGACCACCACGGTCTTCGCCATCTTGTCGCTGACCACCATGCCGACCCGCGTCTTTCGCGAGTTGCGCTCGGTCGTCGCGCCTTCAGTCTTCGCCAATTCAGCCATTAAGCCCTCTTACTCTTTTTCGCACGGTTGGTCGCAGTGGCCGCTTTGCGACCGCGTCTTCCCGTTACTCGTCTCGCTTGCCGACCACCCCGTCCCGCCTCTTGCTTCCCGCTTGCCGGTTCCCGCGTCCCGCTCGCGGCAATGCCGATCACTTTCTCCTTGAGCACCGTCTTGAGCCGCGCCACGTCACGGCGGATCACCCGCAACCGAAGCGGGTCGTCGAGTGTGCGGGTGCCGGACTGGATGCGGAGATTGAATCTCTCCCGTTCCAGCTCGGCAATACGGGCATTGATGTCCGCCTCGCCCAGCTCGCGAATGTCCTTAGCCAGCATCCGTGTGCGCCTCCTCGCGCATTACAAACTTCGATTTCACTCCGATCTTGGCGGCGGCCAGGGCCATCGCCTTGCGTCCGATCTCAGGCGTCACGCCCTCGAGCTCGAACATCACTCTACCCGGCTTCACCACCGCCACCCATCCCTCTGGTGAGCCCTTGCCCTTACCCATGCGGGTCTCGGCCGGCTTCTTGGTGATCGGCTTGTCGGGGAAGATCCGAATCCAGACCTTGCCGCCGCGCTTGATGTGTCTCGTCAGAGCCACACGGGCCGCTTCGATCTGCCGGTTCGACACCCAGCCGGGCTCCACAGCCTTGAGGCCGTACTTGCCGAACGAGACTTCGTTGCCACGAGTGGCCAGTCCCTTCGTGCGGCCCTTGAATCTCTTTCTGAACTTTACGCGCTTCGGACTAAGCATCTCTGATTCTCCTTAGACGCCAGTCGAGTAGGTCTTGCCGCGGCGATCTTCCACGATCTCGCCCTTGAAGATCCAGACCTTCACACCGATGGTGCCGAAGGTGGTCTTGGCGGTCGAGGTCGCGTAGTCGATGTCCGCGCGCAGCGTGTGCAGAGGCACCCGACCCTCGTGATACCCTTCGACGCGCGCGATCTCGGCGCCGCCCAAACGGCCGCCGCACTTGATCTTGATTCCGCCGGCGCCCATCCGCATTGCGCTCTGCACCGCGCGCTTCATGGCGCGGCGGAACGAGATGCGCTGCGCCAGCTGGTTCGCGATGTTGTCGGCGACGAGCTGGGCATCCAGCTCCGGACGCTTGATCTCCTCGACGTTGATTCCGACTTCCTTGCCGGATAGACGGGAGAGCTCGTCACGCAGCTGATCGACTTCGGCGCCCTTCTTACCGATAACGACGCCCGGGCGACCCGTGTGAATCGTGACGACGACCTTACCGGGCTTCCGCTCGATGCGGATGTCGGCGATCGCCGCGTGGCCAAGCCGCGCCTTCAGATACTTGCGCAGGAGCTCGTCCTCGCGAAGGAGCGAGGGGAAATCGCGGTTCGCGTACCACTGGGATCTCCAGGTCTTGGAGACGCCGAGGCGAAAGCCGATCGGATGTGTTTTCTGACCCATTAGCGGTTACCTCTCCCCCTCTTCTCTTCGCGGGCGTCGAGGATGATCTCGACGTGACTGGTTCTCTTTCTGATCGGAGTCGCGCGACCCTGCGCCGCGGGCATGAACCGGCGCAGCGCCGGCCCCTCGTTCACGATCGCGTGACTGATGTAAAGCGTGTCGACGTCGATGGGCTCGTTGCCCTCTCTCGACTTGAACTCGGCGTTGGCGACGGCGGAGTTGAGAACTTTCTCGATTTGCTTCGCAGCGTGCTTCTTGGAGAAGCGAAGCAGCCCGAGCGCCTCGTTCACATCCTTACCGCGGATCTGGTCGATGACGAGCCGCATCTTGTACGGCGACTGGCGCGTCGTGCGCTGAATGGCGCTTGCCACTCCCTTTCTCTCAGCGGCGTGGCGTGCCGCGCGTGCCTGGGATCTCTCGCTCATTTGACCGCCGGGGTGCCTTTCGCCGGAGTGCCGGCCGGTGCGGAGCCAGGCCCGCCCGTCGGAACTCCCGCTGCCTTCTTGTCGGTCGCCTTCACCGCGCCGGTGTGGCCGCGGAACAGACGCGTCGGCGCGAACTCGCCGAGCTTGTGGCCGACCATGTTCTCCGTCACGTAGACCGGGATGAACTTGTTGCCGTTATGGACGGCGAAAGTGTGGCCGACGAAGTCCGGGACGATCGTGCTCGCACGCGCCCAGGTCTTGATCACCCGCTTCTCGTTTCTGCCGTTCATGCCTGAGACTTTCGTCATCAGTGCGTCTTCGACGTAGGGACCTTTCTTGATGCTTCTTGCCATATCCGATTCTCAGAATTGGTTGCTGACTACTGCGTTGCCTTGCCGCGCTTCCGTCCGCGGACGATCAGGCGCTGCGATGGCCGATGCTTGTTGCGGGTCTTGACGCCTTCCTTGTTGCCCCACTTGTCCACGACGTTGCGTCCGCCGCGGGTACGACCACCATGCGGGTGATCGACCGGATTCATGACTTCGCCACGAACCTTGGGACGCTTGCCCAACCAGCGGCTCTTGCCCGCCTTGCCGTGCGACAACAGCTCGTGCTCGGCGTTGCCGACCGTGCCGATGGTAGCCAGACAGTTGCCGTGCACCATGCGCACTTCGCTCGACGCCATGCGAAGCGTCACGTACTCGCCTTCCTTGGCGATCACCTCGAGCGCGGTTCCCGCCGAGCGCGCCATCTGGCCGCCCTTGCCCGGCTTGAGCTCGACGTTGTGGACGTCGGTGCCCAGCGGAATCTCACGTAGCGGGAGCGCGTTGCCGATGCGGCTGTCAGCGCCCGGCCCCGAGACGATCTTGTCGCCAACCGACAGGCCACGCGGGTGCAGGATGTAGCGCTTCTCGCCATCCTCGTACTCGACGAGCGCAATGCGCGCGGTGCGGTTCGGATCGTACTCGATCTCGCGCACCGTCGCGGCAACGCCGTGCTTGTTGCGCTTGAAGTCGATCACACGGTACATGCGCTTGTGACCACCGCCGATGCGGCGCATCGCGATGTGGCCGTGGTTGTCGCGGCCGCCCGACTTCTTGAGCGGCTCCATCAGCGACTTCTCGCCGTGGTCGCGCGTGATCTCCGAGAAATCGGAGACCGAGCGGAACCGCGAGCTCTTGGTGACAGGCTTGAATTGACGAACGCCCATGATTTACGCCTCGAAAATTTCGATCGAATCGCCTTCTGCCAGGCGAACAACGGCTTTCTTCCAGTGCGGGCGACGCCCGACCGTCTGACCCACGCGGCGCTGCTTGCCCCGGTGGTTGGAGGTCCAGACGCCGGTGACCTTGACGTTGAAGAGCTCCTCGATCGCCTTCTTGATCTGGGTCTTCGTCGCTTCAGGATGCACGCGGAACGCGTACTCGCCACGATCCTGATAAGCCGCCGAGGTTTGCTCGGTGACGATCGGAGTGACGATAGTCTGTGTCAGAGTTGGCATAGCTACTTCCCCTTTCTCTTGGCGGCGGGTTTTGTCCCGCTCTTGCCTGACGCCTTCTTCTTGCTGGCGCCTCCCGCCTTCTTTTTCGCGGATGTCGAAGCCTTGCGAGCGGTCTTCTTGGCCGCCGACTTCTTCGCGGCCTTGGCCTCTGCCTTCGCTTCAGCCTTCGCCGCGCGCGCCGACTTACCGCCAGCGTCCCGCTTCCCGCTTCCCGGCGCCCGCGGCTTCTCCGCGACGCCCTCGAGCTCGTAGCCGAGCGCGCTCGACTCTACGAGAACGACATCGGACCAGAGAATGTGGTACGTCGACACGTCGGCGTACGGCATCACGTGGGTACGCTGCAGGTTGCGGCCGCTCAGAAACACGTTCTGCTTGAGGCCGTCGGTCAGCACCAGAACTTTCTTGTCGGTAACCGCGAGCGCGCCGAGCAGCGACAGCAGCTGCTTGGTGCTCGGCTTGTCGTAGTTGAAGTTGTCGATCACGATCAGCGCATCTTCGCGCGCACGCGCATTGAGCGCGCTCTTGCGCGCGAGCGCACGGATCTGGCGCGGAACGGTCTGCACGTACTTGCGTCCGGTCGGACCGAATACGGTGCCGCCGCCGACGAAGTGCGGAGCGCGACGCGAGCCTTGACGGGCACGGCCGGTTCCCTTCTGCTTCCACGGCTTCTGGTTGCCGCCGGTGACCAGACCGCGGGTCTTGGTGTAGGCGAGCCCAAGGCGCTGGTTCGACAGATACGCCTTAACCGCCTGGTGCATCACCGGCATGTTGATGGTGCCGTCGAACAGATCGCCGGGAAGATCGAGACGCTCGCGCTCAGTGCCACCAGCGGTGTATGCGGCTGCCTTCAACGATGAAGTAGTAGTCTCTGCCATTCGTTAACCCTGCTTCTTCACGAGCACGATCCCGTTTCTGGGACCGGCGACGGAGCCGCGGATGTAAAGGAGATTGCGCGCCGCGTCGATGCGCTCGATGCGGAGATGGGTCTGGGTATGACGCGCCGCGCCATAGTGCCCAGGCATCTTCTTGCCCTTGATGACACGCGACGGATCGGTGCCGGGACCGATGGACCCGGGCCGACGGTGCTTGGTGTTGCCGTGAGTATTCGGACCGCCGCCGAACCCGTGGCGCTTGACGACGCCCTGGAAGCCACGACCCTTGGAAGTGCCGGTCACCTTGACCTGCTCGCCCGCGGCGAAGATCTCGACCGTCACCTTGTCGCCAAGATTGTAGGTCGGGATCTCTTTCCGGTTCTCGGGCAGCATCGCATCGTCGAGACGGAAGCTGCGCAGAACCTCGGGCGCGACGCTAAGGCCCGACTTCGCCGCGTGCCCGACGATCGCCTTGTGGGCGCGACGGCCGCGCGGAGTCCGCTCGCCCTTCTTGGACTCGCGGGCGTGACGCTGCTCGCCGAATCCGAGCTCGACCGAGTCGTACCCGACCTGATCCTTCTTCAGGATCTTCGTCACCGAGTTCGGAGTCGCCTCCACCACGGTGCACGGGATCTGCTGCCCGTCTTCGTTGAATATCTGGGTCATCCCCAGCTTTCTGCCGATAATGCCGATCATGATTTCCTCTACTCGACCTTGATCTCGACGTCGACGCCGGCGGGAAGATCGAGCTTGGTCAGCGCATCGACGGTTGCCGCGCGCGAGTCAAGAATGTCGATCAGCCGCTTGTGCGTCTTGAGCTCGAACTGCTCCCGCGACTTCTTGTCGACGTGCGGCGAGCGGAGCACCGTCCAGCGCTTCGTCTTTGTCGGCAAAGGAATCGGACCACTCACCTGCGCGCCCGTCTTCTCGGCGGTGCGGACGATGTCCGCCGACGCCTGGTCGATGACGGCGTGGTCGAACGCCTTGAGCCGAATTCGAATTCTTCCAGCCATAGTATTTCTCGAATGAGTTCTCTAGAGTTTCGCTTCCCGCTTCCCGCTTCCCGCTACTTGAGAATCTTGGTTACTACGCCGGCGCCGACGGTGCGGCCGCCTTCGCGGA
>CAMLDY010000067.1 GCA_946478895.1 uncultured Gemmatimonadota bacterium | reverse complement strand
GCCAGCCGCCGGGCGAGTCTCCATCGACGTACACCCTCGCGACGTCGACGAAGCCTATCGCTCCGAGGTTGATCGGCAGGATGAACGGAAAGTTCGCGATCGGCACCCGCAGCTCCGTCGTTCCGTACAGCGCTGCGTCGCCCGCGAAGCGCTGCCTGAATTCGGTGCGCAATGTCTTCGACCCACCAATGAACGCCGCATCGAAATACGGAAAATTTCCGTATAGCTTCTCACCGCCCCCCCGCAGCGCCAGCACCGGACGCGTCAGGATCGGCGCCGTAAGAAACAGCGCCGCCGTGCCGGACAGTTTTTGGTAGGGCGTCTCGGCGTCGAGCATTCCCGGATACGCGCTCGCGGCGAAATCGAGTTTGCCCCACACCGCCGGAAACGGATTCTCCTCGACGAGCTTCACCAGGATGTTGCGCGCGCTCACATCCCACAGCTCCGGTGAGCCACGCGTGTCGTAGTGAAGCTTCAGCTGAAGGCCCGCCTCGGCGAATTGATCGAAACCGTATGGCTGCGTCTGCGAGATGAAGCGGTTGGGTGTGCTGTCGGTCGTCGTATACCGCAGTATGGGGCCGAGCGTGATGTCACTCTTGGCGTTCGGCGAGAAACCGAGCGCTGGATTGAAGGACCATTGCCGTTGGCGAACGTCGGCGAAGTCGCCGGGCAGCTCGGGAACGTCGTTGCCGAGGCCGCGGAACTCGACGACCTCGAGCTGCGACATTCCAGCCGTCACCGGCAGGTGGAACGAAGAGCTCTCGAATCGCTTGTCGTAGGCGAGATCGACGTCGAATCCGTTGATCGCGGTCGAGTATCCGACCTTCGCCGACATCATGCTCGCGTACGGAACCTTGCGAAACCCGTAGCTGTAACGCGCGATACCGATCCTCGGCACGAGGCCGAGTCCGTGCCCGCTGCCGAGGCTGGCGACCGGCGTGGTGGATGTGCCGCGGTCTCGCTGAGCGGGAGCGAGCTCGCCGTAGGCAACGCTCCACGGCCGCCGGTTGAACGGCGTGACCTCTTCGCTGAATTCGCGCTTGTCGAGACTGTCCTTGTCGTACCGCGTCCCGCTCACTGTCCCCCGGTCGTAGAGCGCGGTCGGATCGCGCCTGCCGCCCACGCTCGATGAATCGATCAGCGTGTTGGTGCCGTCTCCGCCGATGATCCGCACCGGAATGCTGGACCGCACGCCGCCACGCACTACGGCGTAGTCGTCCCCGCCATGCAGGTAAAGTCGGATCTCTTTGGTCTCGCGGGCGTCGAACCGGCGATTGAAGTAGGGCGCGCGCGAGCCCCACTGAATGGCGACGTCTACCAGTCCGTCACCGACGCGATTCACGATCGCGCGCTCGCCAACGTCGGTCGCGTGGATGTCGGCGTATTCGGCAATCGTCGCGTAGAAGCTGCGCGCCAGGCCTGGGATCCCGTCGCGTCTCGCTCTCAGCTTCGCCGTCAGATCAGCGAACGAGAACGCGTATTCCCGCGGCAGCGAGTGTACCGCGGAGTCGATCACGGCGTTCGAGATGCGCCTCGTCAACGCCGCCGCCACCGAATCCCACGTTTGACGGTTCAATCCGATCAATAACCGCCGGTCCATCTCCATTGCCTGGGTGATCAAAGCGGCGACCTGCGGGTAGCGCGATTCGAACGGCGTGATCTTGGTCGCCGCCATCCCGGCCAGCATTGGAATCAGACCTTCTTCGGAGTGAATGACTTTGTCCCTGTCAGCGGGAACCGGCAGCCACGGCGACCCTGCCGATCCAAAGCGCGCCCAATCCCACTGGCCCGGATGCCGGTCGTTGTCGTTGAGGAACATGTCTACCAGCCGCGCCGTCAGATACAATCGCGTATCGACGGTGTCTTCGGGACTCTTGTTGATTTCCTTGATCAAGTCCTCGCTGTCGAGGAGCTTGGTCGCCCCGGCGAAAGCAGGTCCGTCCTTCGGACTTTTCGCGCGCTCCTCGATGGTCCCGACCAGTCCCGCGAAGTGGCTCTGGAATTTGCCGAGCCGCGGGTCGTTGGGCATCACCACCAGCTCGGGCACTGGATGAAGCACACCTGCCGCCTCGAGTATCGGTACCCCCACCACCGGTGCAGCGGGGTACAGCGAGCTTCTCAGGTCGGCGACCATTTTCCACACCAGCGTGTGGCGATACAGGTCGGGGAGCGCCACACCCTTGTTCACCGGACGGAAGTTGTATTCGCGCCCGCTGGCACTCTTGAAGTGCAGCGTCAACGACTGTAAGCCGCCGCCGGTCTCAGTCGGCGTCAGCCCGCCGCCGAAGGTGCCAAGATCGAGGAAAGGAATCGTGATCGGCGTGCCCCACTCGTCACGCCAATTGTCGCCCAGCAATCGGCGGTGCAGGCCGCCGGCCTTGAACCCCGCGTTCGGAACGACCGTCGTATCCCGGTTTTGCAGCCCCGCGCTTCCCGTTTGCGCCGAAACCGGGGGTGCAACCATTGCGGCAACCGCTATCGCGACGGTGGCTAGTTTCATAGGAGAAAACATGCGCCGATCCAATGCAAAACGGGCGCCTGTTGTACGCGCACTGGCGCGGACTGTGCGTCGGACGCGGGCAGATTCGTGGAGACCATTCATCTGAGCACAGATCATGGCAGTATCGCTTTGCGCCCGCCCCTGAAGCGCGCCGTCCGCGCCGTCGCGATTTCTCTTTGCTGCCTCCTTGTGCCGGCGCTGAGCGCCTGCCGGCACCAGTTATCACTGCAATCCTTTCCTGAATCTGACATCGAGACGACGCTGTTCTTCGTTGGCGATGCCGGCGAGCAGGATCCCCGCGTCGTCGGCGCGCCCCTCGACTCCCTGACCGCGCAGGCCTCCGTCGCTCCGGAAAGAACGGTCATCGTCTTCCTCGGCGACAACGTTTATCCCGCCGGCATCCCCGCGGAAGGCGCCGCGGAATGGGCCGACGCGCGCCGACGGCTCGAAGCCCAGGTCAGAGCGATCCCGCCGGGCGTGCGCGGGATTTTTCTCCCGGGCAATCACGATTGGTCGAATTCCGGCCCCTACGGGCTCTACTCGATGCGACTCGAGGAGCGAATGATTGCCACCCTCGCGCAGGGACGAAACATTCGCCTGCTCCCGACCAACGGCTGCCCCGGCCCGGTACCGGTCGACATCGGACGCCTTCGCCTGATTGCGCTGGATAGCCAGTGGTGGCTTCACACCTTCATCGTGAAGGACAGCCTGTCAACGTGCGCAAACAGTACTCCGGTGACGGTGACCGCCGCGCTTCGTGAGGAGGTGCGCCCTCCAGGAGCGGGCCGGATCGTATTCGTCGCTGCACACCACCCGCTCATGACCGGCGGGCCGCACGGTGGATACTGCGGCATCACCGGTCCGTTCCGTCGCTTCACTGGCGGGAACCAGGACATCATGTCGGCGGGCAATCGCACCTTCCGGGATTCCGTGCGCAGTGCTTTCCGCGGTCATCCGCCGCTCGCCTACATCGCCGGTCACGATCACAACCTTCAGGTTTTGCGCGGTGGCGGCGACGTCGACTACATCCTGGTCAGTGGCGCGGGATCGCAGTCCAAAACCGAATGCGCGGTGAGACTGCGCGAGAGCTACTACACAGGCCAGCACCGAACCGGCTTCATGCGCATCGACGTCATGAAAACCAAAGGAGTGCTGCTCCGCGTGTTCCGATATCCTGCGATCAATGGTCGCGCGCTCGTGTACTCGAGATGGCTGGAGAGGCAATGATCGCAGTGATGGGGGCTCCCACGCTTCGGATTGCGCCGCTTGCGGCACTCTCGCTGGCCGCGCTTTTCGCTCCAGCTTCTCGTGCAGAGGCACAAACCTCTACTCCACAGCCGATCCTGGCGTTCGAGGCGACTCCCATCGGCGCACTGCCGCCGATGGCGCTGCCGATGCCGGCCAGCCGCGATCACAACTACTGGGGCCTCCGCTTGCAGACCGGCGAGCGCGTGCAGCGCGGACCGGAAGATCTGCTCGCGGTCGCAACTGGCATCGATTTCCAGGTGCGCGGCGGTTCCGTGTTCGGGCTCACCGGCGGTTATCAATGGCGCCAGCACTGCCAGGCGATTGCCTCGGATTGCGGCGGCCATAGTCTCTTCGGGGCGCGCGCCCGCTTCAGCGTCATGACCGGTGGTCCAACCCTGGCCTCGCTCTGGGGCGACAACGACGCCAGCAGCACCCTTGGCACCGAATTCGGCATCGGCTACGCGCCGCGCACATCGCCGGGCGTCAACGCCTGCACCTTCGATGTCGGCCTTCCGTTCTCGATCGCCACGCTGGAGCGCATCCACCTCGTCACCTTCGTGACGCCTGGCTGGGTCAAGGAATTCGATTGCTCCTCCGAGAACACCCCGTCGCAGAGCAATTATCTCATGGGCTTCGGCCTCGGTCTCCAGCAGCTCGGATTCAGAGGTCTCGATGTGCAGGCCGGGATGCAGCGGGTCTTCCGCGGCGCGACGGGTGTGCAATTCGGCATCAGCATCAGCTGGGTGCGCTTGCCGTGACGTGCCTCCGTCTTGTTGCAATAGCAGCGACAATTCTTTTTGCCGGCGCCGCATCCGCGCAGGAGCCCGCACCGCAACTCCCGGAGACGCCCAACACCCAGCTGTACGCGCGTCTCGAGCAGGCGGTTATAAGGATCCACCGGATCTTCGGAGGCCCCGTGCATCCGGTGATTGCCACCGTCGCCCCCGGCGGTGGATGGGGCGCTGGCGTCGGCTACGACGCTCCGGGCCGCGGTCCCTTCGATCTCAAGGCGAAGGGGCTTTGGACCCTCCACAACTACTGGCTCGCCGAGGGAGTTGCCAGCTACGAGGCGCGCCGCGCGAAGGTCGAGGCCTACGGTCGCGCGCGGGAGATGTCGCGCCTCGACTACTACGGTTCCGGCAACTCCAGCAATCTCTTCAACCGCACGACGTTCTCATATCGCGATCCCGTCGTCGGCGCGCTCGGCACTTTTCGCGTCACCCCGTGGGCGACGCTCGGAGGACGTGTCGAGGAGATTTGGCCGTACGCACGCGCTGGCAAACGGCTGCCGAGCATCGAGACCCGCTTCTTTCCGAACGATGCGCCGGGTTTGTTCGAGCAGCCACGTTACGGGCGCTATCAGGGCTCGCTGGAGCTCGAGCTTCCCGCCGCCGCGGGTGACGCTTTTTTCCAGGGCACGAAGTCGCGGTTCACTTACGCGATCTACGACCAGCAGACCGAAGGCGAAGCTCTCAACTTTCGCCGCCTCGACGCCGAGGCGAAGCAGGTTTTCGCCGGATTTGCGCCGCATCACCGGCTCACCTTGAGCGGCTGGGTCGCGACGACGATGACCGACGCCGGACAGGACGTGCCCTTCTTCCTCCAACCGACCCTCGGCGGAAAGTCCGAGATCGTCAGCATGCACGACGACCGCCTCGGCGGCGACGGTACCGACGCGACGCTTCGCGGCTATCGCGACCTCCGCTTCCGTGACCGCAACCTGCTGCTCCTTCAGGCCGAATATCGCGTCCCTCTCTGGGGACCGATCGACGCGACTGCTTTCGCCGACGCCGGCAAGGTCGCGCCGACGCGTTCGGATCTCGACTTCAACGACCTGCGCCGCGATGTCGGATTCAGTCTCAGCATCATGAAAGGATGGGAGACGTGGGCGCGAATGGACGTTGCGTTTGGCAGTGGTGAAGGCGTGCGGGTGTTCTTCACTCTTGGAGATCTGACACCGTGACCGCCGCGCGTTGGTCGATCGCTGCGCTCGTTCTGGCGATTGTCGGCTGCTCGCTCAACGAGCGTCCGACTGTCGATCCGGTGCGGCTGGCGGAACTGTGGGAGCCGCCGACCGACATTCAGCAGCGCGATCTCGTTCTCGGAGTCGGCGGCTCGCGCGACGCGCCGGATCCCGACGACCTTTACGAGTTCGAGGACCAGAAAGCGGTCGGCACCCAGCCCGGTTACGACGTGAAGGACTCGAAGGGCAGGGAATGGAGCGTCAAGCTCGGTCCCGAAGCCAAGCCCGAGGTCGCCGTGTCACGCATCACCTGGGCGATAGGCTACCACCAACCCAGCGTCTACTACGTGCCGCGCTGGACGTTGGTGCGCGACGGCAAAAAGATTCCCCAGCCCGGCGGCCGATTCCGCCTGGATAACACCAAGAAGCTCGAGGAGTGGTCCTGGCGCAAAAATCCATTTCTCGAGACCAGGCAGCTGGCGGGACTCTTCGTCTGGATGGTGATGGTCAACAACTGGGACATCAAATCCCAGCAGAACGCGCTGTACGAGATGAAGGACGACAAGACTCCCGGTCCGAAGCACCAGTACATGGTTAAAGACCTCGGCGCTTCACTTGGGCGGACGGCGTGGCCCGTCGGCGGCACCAAGGCCGATCCCGATGCCTTCGACGACGAGCCCTTCATCGAGCGCGTCGAGGGCAATCGCGTCCATTTTGCGTTTCAGGGATCGTGGCTGGAGCCGCAGCTGCTGCGCAGCATCACACCCGAGGACGTGCGCTGGACTGCGCGACTGCTCTCCCAGCTCACGCCGCAGCAGTGGCGCGACGCATTTCGCGGCGCCGGCTTCGATGACGTCGAAGCCGGCCGGTACATCACGCGCCTCCAGCAAAAAATCTCTGAAAGCCTGCAGCTCGACTCCTACTAATCAAGGACGCTTGCTGCACCTCTGAGTCGTCGCGGGACCGAGGGTCAATGACATTTGCCGGTGCCCGGGTCCCACACGCGCCCCTTCGTATCCAGGAAGGCGTGCGCGTATTCGCCGTCGCCAATCATCAGCTTCAGGATCCCGAACTGTCCGTTGACGTGGGATGCTGAATTGGGCGCCAGACGCTCGCCCGCTCCCGTCAACGAGCCGCCGCCCGTTCCCGCTACGAACTCCACGATCCCGCGCCCGGGATCCGGCTTGCCTTCCGGAGTCTGCGCGACGAAGCGCTCGTAGTCGTGGTCATGTCCGTTGAGCACCAGATCCACCCCGTTCTGATAAAGGATCTGCCACAACCTTTGAAAGGCGCGGTTTGAGCCGTGGGGCCCGGAGCTGAATCGCGGGCGATGCCAGTATGCGACGGTGCAATCGGCTGCATGCGCGCGCAAATCTGCCTGCAGCCAGCTCTCCTGTTCCTTCTCGACGAAGTTCTCGCCCCCGACGACCTCGCTGTTCAGCGAGACGAAATGCCAACCGGCGAAATCGAAGCTGTAGTAACCCTTGTCCGGCTCGCCGGCGCGCGCGCCAAAGTATCGGAAATAGGGACTGCCTGAGCCACCCGCGTAGTCGTGATTCCCCGGCGACGGACGGATCACGTTCATTATTCGCGGTTTTCCCCACGACGGCAGAAAACAGCGCGAGAAAACTCGCGCGATGCCGCCATCACCCGACGGATACGCGTTATCCCCCAGGGTAAGTACGAGCGTCTGCAGATTCTGCGCGCTATCGACCTGGAGCAGACTGTCCGCGATCGCCGCCGTGCTTTCGTCGGCGTTCGAGCCGCACACCGCGATGTCGCCGACGGCGATGACGACCGCCGCGTTCGGCACCGTCGATTCAGTCAGCGGTGAGCCCGGCGGCGGGGTCGGTTTTTCATCTCCACCGCACGCGATCGTGAGCGCCATTGCCGAGAGACCGATCGCATTCTTCAGCAGGCTGCTCCCGCGTCCTGCATTCGCTACGCGCGCACGCAAGTGAGTTGCGATCAGCCTCAGCGGCGCCAGCGATATAGCGTGATGGCGGCGGGTGTGCGGGTCGCTTCGTCGCTGATGATCAGGATGCCATCGGGGGTTACAGCGACGCCTTCAGCCTGCTCGTGTCCCGGCGGCAGCGCTTCGGCCCTCAACAGCTGACCGTCGGGTGAAACGATTACCAGCGCCTTCTCACGCGCCGCGACCAGCACGTAGTTGCGGGTGACGGGATCGATGGCGATGTCGGAAGGCGAGATCTCCTTCCAGTGATTCGCATCCAGAACGTCGTCTACCGGGATCGTCATCACCGTTGTTCTCAGTGGCTTGCTGAGCGGCAACATCACCTTGTAGATCACTATGTCGTGCTTGAGGCTCTTGTTTTTGTGAACCTTCTTGCACGGCAGCACGAGCTGTGAGCTGTCCGGCTCGTACGCGACTCCCTCGAACTCGCATTCCTTGCCGAGCTGGGTGTTGAATCGTTCGTAAGGTGCTTCATCACCGTCGGGGGCGATCTGGAATTTGAACAGCCAGCCGTCGCTTTGAAGGAGGTAGATGTCGTCGCCCGCCACGGTGATGCCCTCGAAATCGCCGCGCGGCGAGCCCGAGAGCGCGAATCTCCGCTCGATTACGCCGGTCTTGGGGTCGATCTCGTAAATCCGTCCGACCTCGTCGTCGTGAGCCAGCACCCGACCGTTGGCCAGCAGAGCGAGTCCTGAAATCTCGCGCAGCTCGTTCGGCATGATCCACCGCGCCAGTGGAACCGGCCGGCTGCTCGAATCCGCAGTGACGAGGCGGCTCTGGAGCAGCTTCTCGCGTTTCGCACGGACGTCGCGCAGCTCGGCGGCGCGCGCTTCATCATCATGCCGGCACCCTCCGGACATCGCCACGATGCTGGCGATGATCGTCAACGATCGCAGCAAAGCCATCATCCTATCGCTTCTGGGTGTCCAGCGCCGGTCCGCGGGTTTCGAAGTCCACCGAATCGATCATTCCGTCCGCGTTCTCGTGCAGAGCAGTCAGAAAATCGTCGCGCGGCACTGACTTCTTGAGCCGCGTGAGATAGTAGATCTCCGACGGCTTTCCGACGTTGGTCACGACCTCGTCGAGATCCCAGCGCTTTGTTTTCTCGTCCAGCAGCGGCTCGATCCGCGCCTGTGCCTCGGGCACGTTGTAAGTTCTTACACTCAACACCGAATCGAAGCGCGGGCGTTTCTTCTTCCGTCCCAGCTTTCGACTGACCCGATCGAATCGATCCGCGAGCGCGTCGGCTTTCTCAGGCGTCAGCGACAGCACCAGATCGCGATCGGGAATGGCGTGATTTCCGGTCGGACCGGCGAGCGCGTGCAGCGGTCCCGCCCACTGCGAGTTGGCCGTCGGGGTCAGGACGTTGCGGCCATAGTCGTAGCGCCAGGTGATCAGGATCACGAGGTTGAACACGATCGAAACCAGCGCGCCGACCGCCAGCGACTGCACGCCGGCCGAGAAACCGACCACGATGCTGAGGAAGATGTAGACGACGTCGCGCGTGTCCCGCAGTGTCGTCCTGAATCGCACCGCCGCCATCACGCCCGCGAGGCTGAACGCCAGTGCCAGGCTGTGCTGGACCAGGAACACGATTCCCGCGACGACGATCGGCAGGAAAATCAGGGTCTGCACGATGGTCTGGCTGTGTCCCGGAATCGGCCGCGCCGACATGTAAACCCACGTCACCGGCATCATCAGCACCAGCGTCCCGAGCAGGATCATCACCGTCGTGAGCGCGAGCTCAGCCAGTGACCCAGTCGCGAACAGGGTCCCCGCCGTGGTCGGTGCGAGAGCGTCCTGAAGAACCGTCGGTCCCTGATCCACGTCGACCAGCCCCTGCGCGGCGATTCGGTCCAGCGATCCCGGAAGCAGATACACCAGGAGCAGGACGACTATTGCGACGAGGCCATAGTACGCCAGCAGCCGGCGCATGGGCTTCTCGGATTTCAGGGTGACGACATCGATCAGCTGCTTCAGGATCGGCATGATGCACTCCGGTGCAAAAGGGACGCCTGTGCTTGTACCCAAAATCGGTCCCAACTTGCCCTCGCGCCAGCACATACACCGCCGGAGCCTGTCATTTGCCCGCAATGGCCGGCTTGAGTCTCGCGGTGCAATCCGCGACTTTACGAGGCTATGCCAGAAGAGTCCCTGATCGTACGCGGCGCCCGCGAGCACAACCTTAGAAACATCGATGTTACCATCCCGAGGGACCGCCTGACCGTCATTACTGGTCTGTCGGGATCGGGGAAGTCCTCACTGGCCTTCGATACCATCTACGCGGAAGGCCAGCGCCGGTACGTCGAGTCGCTCTCCGCCTACGCGCGGCAGTTCCTCGGCCTCATGGAAAAGCCTGATGTCGATTCGATCGAGGGCCTGTCGCCGGCGATCTCGATCGAGCAGAAGACTGCCGGCCACAACCCGCGGTCAACCGTCGGGACTGTCACCGAGATCTACGACTACCTGCGCCTGCTGTATGCCCGCGCCGGCACTCCGCATTGCCCCAATTGCGGCCGGCCGGTCGAGCGACAGAGCGCCGGCCAGATCGCCGACTCGATCCTGACCTGGCCGGAAGGCACCCGGATCGAGATCCTCGCCCCGCTCGTCCGTGGTCGTAAGGGCGAATTCCGCGAGCTGTTCGATGCCGCCCGCAAACAGGGATTCGTCCGCGCAATTGTCGATGGCGAGCTGGTCGAAGTCGCCAATCCCCCGCGCCTCAACCGGCGCATGAACCACAACATCTCGGTTGTCGTCGACCGGCTCGTGGTGCGCAGAGAAGACCGCGGCCGTCTCAACGATTCGGTCGAGACCGCGCTCAAGCTCGCCGAAGGACTCGTCGAAGTTCAGCGCGCCGACGAGAAAACGCATCATCTCTTTTCCGAGCGATATGGCTGCCCGGAGTGCGGCATCTCGCTGCCGGAGCTCGAGCCCCGCCACTTCTCGTTCAACTCGCCATTTGGCGCATGCCCGGCCTGCGGCGGACTCGGCTCCCGCCGCGAAGTCAGCGAGGAGCTCATACTCGGCGATCCGAGCATCAGCATCCTCGAAGGCGTCATCCTTCCGTGGGGCGAGCCCGATGGCTACCTGAAGAAGGTCATCCTGCCGGGCCTGGCAAAACAGTTTGGCTTCAATCTCAATACCCCGTGGGGTCAACTGTCGCCGGAGGTGCGCGACAAGCTTCTATATGGTACTGGCGGCAGAAGCGGTCGAAACGTCGATACCTCCGGTACGCACTGGGAAGGCATCGTCTCCAACATCCAGCGCCGTTACGACGAAACCGAATCTGATTCGGTGCGCCTCGAGCTCGAGGAGTACATGCAGCCGCGTGCGTGCACGACGTGCGGTGGGCGGCGGCTCAAGCCCGAGTCGCTGGCGGTGACCCTCGCCGGCCAGAACATCGGCGACCTCGTCCAGCTTTCCATCACCGACGCGCTCGATTTCTTCGAGAACGTTCCGGTCCGCAACAACGGCAAGCCCGGTCTCGACGCCGAGATCGCCGGACCCATTCTCAAGGAAGTGCGCGAGCGGCTACGATTTCTCAACGACGTCGGGCTCGAGTACCTCACTTTGGGCCGGTCGGCGGAATCGCTCTCTGGTGGCGAGGCGCAGCGCATTCGTTTGGCGACCCAGATCGGATCGCGCCTGGTCGGCGTGCTCTACATCCTCGATGAGCCGTCGATCGGTTTGCACCAGCGCGACAACGCGCGACTTCTGAATACCCTCCGCCAGCTGCGCGATCTTGGCAACACAGTGATCGTCGTCGAGCACGACGAAGAGACCATGCAGGCCGCCGATCATCTCATCGATCTCGGGCCCGGGGCGGGCAAGCACGGCGGACTCGTCATCGCCGCGGGAACCGTCGATGAAGTCACCGCCACTCCCGATTCGATCACCGGCAGGTACCTGCGCGGCGAGGTCGAGATTCCGATTCCAGAAGTGCGGCGTAGAATGGATCCCGATCGCGTCATCCGCATCGAAGGCGCGCGCGAGCACAACCTCCGTAAGCTCGACGTGGAGATTCCGCTCGGACTGTTCGTCGCGGTCACCGGTGTGTCGGGGAGCGGCAAGTCGACATTGATCGAAGACATTCTGCACCGCTCGATGGCGCGGCACTTCTATCGCGCGCGAGTGATTCCGGGCAAGCACGATCGCATCACCGGATTCCATCACCTCGACAAAGTCATCGACATCGACCAGAGCCCGATCGGTCGCACTCCCCGCTCCAATCCGGCGACGTACACGGGATTGTTCACTCCGATTCGCGAGCTCTTCGCCGAGCTGCCCGAGGCGAAGATTCGGGGCTACGGTCCGGGAAGATTTTCGTTCAACGTCAAAGGCGGTCGCTGCGAAGCGTGCGAAGGTGACGGTCTCGTCAAGATCGAGATGCACTTCCTCCCCGACGTCTATGTTCCGTGCGATGTCTGCAAGGGAAAGCGCTACAACCGCGAGACGCTCGAGGTCCGGTTCCGCGGTCTAAGCATCGCCGATGTTCTGGAGCAGACAGTTGAAGACGCGCTGGCGTTCTTCGAAAACCAGCCGCGCGTCCGCCAGAAGCTCCAGACTCTCTACGATGTCGGACTCGGCTACATCCACCTCGGCCAGTCGGCGACGACGCTGTCGGGCGGCGAAGCGCAGCGCGTCAAGCTCGCCGCCGAACTGTCGAAGCGAGACACCGGCCGCACCTTCTACATTCTCGACGAGCCGACGACCGGATTGCACTTCGAGGATGTGCGCATGCTCCTCAGCGTGCTCCATCGGCTCGTTGACCGCGGCAACACCGTGCTCGTCATTGAGCACAACCTCGACGTCATCAAGACCGCCGACTGGATCATCGATCTCGGCCCCGAAGGCGGGCTCCGCGGTGGTGACATCGTCGCGGCGGGAAGTCCTGAGGATGTCGCGGGGGTGAAGGAATCGTACACGGGAGAGTATTTGCGGCCGCTCCTCGGCAAGGCGAAGAGCAGGACAAACGGACGGGGAAGGCGCAAAGCGGGATAAGAACTGCAACTGAACGGGTGCGAACCGGGACCTCGAAGCTGCAGGCCCTTTTTACTGCAACAGAACGGGTGCGAGGTGTGAGCAACGACGTAGCTAGTTAAGGGTTCAAGACGTCGGGACGGACCTACTCGCATCCCGGCCACAGGGCACGGCGCTCCGACCCGTCGCAACCGCAGTGACCCAGTTCTCATAACGGTCTTGCTCACACCTCGCACCCGTTCAGTCACAGTTCCCCGCCCGCACCCGATCTGTTGCAAGTTATTCTTCGATTACCTGTAAGATTCCAGAGGCGCGACCGTGGTAAGTCTCCTCGACATAATCGGCCCCGTGATGGTCGGCCCGTCCTCCTCCCACACCG
>CAMLDY010000066.1 GCA_946478895.1 uncultured Gemmatimonadota bacterium | reverse complement strand
CGGTGTGGCTGCTGCTCGCGCCGCGCGACTATCTATCGGCGTTCGTCAAGATCGGCGTCATCGCCGCGCTCGCGCTGGGCATCGTGATCGTGCTCCCGCCGATGCAGATGCCGGCGCTCACCCAGTTCGCCAATGGCGAGGGGCCGATCTTCGCCGGCAAGATTTTCCCGTTCGCGTTCATAACGATCGCGTGCGGATCTATCAGCGGTTTCCACGCGCTCATCTCCTCCGGCACCACGCCCAAGCTCCTGGCGAGCGAGGGAGATGCGCGGATGATCGGGTACGGCGGAATGCTGATGGAGTCGCTGGTCGCGGTAATGGCGCTGATCGCGGCATGCGTCCTGACGCCCGGCGTCTATTTCGCGATCAATGCACCGGCGAGTGCGATCGGGACGACGGCCGCAAGCGCGGCGACGGCGGTCCAGCACTGGGGATTCACTCTCGATCCGGCGCAGATGCAGGTGCTGGCGCAGAACGTCGGCGAGAAGACCCTGCTCTCCCGCACCGGTGGCGCGCCGAGCCTGGCGGTTGGAATGGCGCACCTGTTCTCGAGCGTGCTCGGCGGCCCGACGGCGATGGCGCTCTGGTACCACTTCGCGATCATGTTCGAGGCGCTGTTCATCCTGACGACGGTCGATGCCGGGACGCGGGTCGGCCGATTCATGCTCCAGGATCTTTTGAAACACGTCTGGGCGCCGATCGGGCGGGTGTCGTGGTATCCGGCGGTGTTGATCTCGAGCGCGCTCATTGTCGCGATGTGGGGCCACTTCCTCTATCAGGGCGTGATGGACCCCCTCGGCGGGATCAATTCGCTGTGGCCGCTGTTTGGAATCTCGAACCAGCTGCTGGCGGCCGTCGCGCTCTGCGTCGGCACGACGGTGATCATCAAGATGGGGAAAGGACGCTACGCCTGGGTCACCATCCTTCCGCTCGTCTGGCTGGTGATCGTGACGATGACCGCGGGCTGGCAAAAGATTTTTGCCAGCGATCCAAAGCTAGGGTTCTTGTCCCACATGGGCATGATCCAGCGGACGCTGATGAGCGGCGGTCTTCCACCGGGCGTGCGCAGCGTCGCTGACGCACATCGTCTCATCGTGAACGATTGGATCGACGCCGCAGTCGCCGCGTTCTTTCTGCTGTCGGTGTTGGCGATCCTCATCGCATCGATGCATGAGTGGATCGTGGTGCTGACTGGTCGCAAAGCCGCAAAGAGCACCGAAATCCCCTTCGAGCCGACGAGCAGAGCCGCCTGATGCCTCACAGTTACGGGCGATCGTAATTCCACCTTCACAATCCCAATGAAAAAGATTTTCGCGCTTCTGATCTTCGCACCCATGATTCCGGCGATGGCGCAGACCTCATCGGCGCCGTTCGACTTCTCGATCAGGAACATCATGCGCGGCCCCGAGCTGTACGGCCGTCAACCGGACAACGTTCGGTGGAGCGCCGACAGCAAGTGGATTTACTTCACCTGGCTCGAGCCCGGCACCGATTGGCGCGAGCGTCCACAGCAATTTCGGGTGCGTGCGGTGCCTGGAGCCAAGCCCGAGCGAGTGTCGATCCGTCAGGCCGACACCACCGGGGCGAGGTTCTCCGATGGAGAACGCTCCCACAACGGCCGCTACACCGTCGTCGACTTCAACGGCGATCTCTACATCAACGATCTCACCACTGGCACGACGCGGCGACTCACTCAAACAGTCGATGCGGAGCGGAACCCCGAGTTCTCACTCAACGACCGCGAAGTGTTTTTCGTTCGGAATAACAACATCTACGGCATCGATCTCACCTCGGGATTTCTGCGCCAGCTGACCGATATCCGACAGGGTCCCGCGCCCACCGATTCATCGAAGGCAGCAGGCCAGCGCGGGCGACTCGAGCAGCAGCAACGCGACCTGTTCGAGGCGATTCGTGATCGCATTCGCGCCGACAGTATCGCGCGCGCGGACCGAATGCTGCGCGATTCACTCGGCATCAAACCGGTCTATCTGCAAACCGGCGAGCAGGTATCGGATTTCTCGGTGTCGCCTGCTGGAACCACGCTTCTCGTCACTACCCGTACGCCGGCGAGCGGCAATCGAACTTCGGAGATCCCGGTCTACGTCACCCGGAGCGGCTACACCGAGGAGCTCCGCGGTCGCACCAAGGTCGGTGACACCGAGCAGCGCGGACGAATTGCGGTCATCAGTCTCCCGGCCGCGAACGTCACCTGGCTCAAGCCATTCCCCGCGGACACGACGACCGGCGCGTACGAGCTACTCGGCTGGAACGACGCTGGAACGCGCGCCGCCTTCTACGCGTACAGCGGTGACAACAAGAACCGCTACCTCGAAGTCGTCGATCCGGGCGCGAAGATCACCACCCTCGAGGCCGAGCATGACAGCGCCTGGATCGGCGGACCGTGCGCCACCTGCGGCGGCTGGTACGGCGCGGGAGCCGGTCGAATCTGGTACGTCTCCGAGGCCGATGGCTTTTCCCATCTCTACACCGTCGCGCCGGATGGCACCGGACGTCAGCAACTCACCCGCGGCAAGTGGGAGGTGCGCGATGTTGACCCCTCGCCCGACGAGCGGTTCTTCTACCTCCATACGAGCCAGGTGTCGCCTTTCGAGCAGCAGCTGTATCGGATGCCCACCGCCGGCGGCTCGATGGAGCGCATCACGACGAAATCGGGACGGCATCAGGGCGTCGTCTCACCCGACGGCAAGCTCGTCGCCGACGTGTACTCATACGTCAATCGTCCGCCCGATCTGTTCCTGATGCGCAATCAAGCCGGCGCCGAGATGTCGCAGCTTACGGTGTCGCCGAGCGCGGAGTGGCTGTCGTTTCCGTGGATCGTGCCGGAGATCGTGATGATTCCCGCGTCGGACGGAATCAAGGTTCCGGCGCACATCTATCGGCCCAGCGACATGCACGCTCAGCCGAACGGCGCCGCGGTGATTTTCGTGCACGGCGCGGGCTACCTGCACAACGTCGGCAATTTCTGGTCGGAGTATCCGCGCGAGTACATGTTCAATCAGTTTCTCGCGTCGAAGGGCTACACCGTTCTGGATCTAGACTACCGCGGCTCTGACGGCTACGGTCGCGACTGGCGGACGGCGATCTACCGGCACATGGGCGGCCGCGATCTGCAGGACCAGGTCGATGCGTCGAAGTATCTGGTCCAGACGATTGGCGTTGATCCCAAGCACATCGGGATCTACGGCGGGAGCTACGGCGGGTTCATAACACTGATGGCGCTGTTCACGGAATCGCCGCACTTCGGCGCCGGAGCGGCACTCCGCAGCGTGACCGACTGGGCCCACTACAACCAGGGCTACACCTCGGAGATTCTCAACCTGCCCCAGAACGATACTTTGGCCTACCGGCAGTCGTCTCCTATCTACTTTGCGGAAGGGTTGCAGGACCCGTTGCTGATGGCGCACGGGATGGCCGACACCAACGTCCACTTCCAGGATATCGTAAGACTCACCCAAAGACTGATCGAGCTGGGCAAGACGCGTTGGGAGCTGGCTGTGTATCCGGTAGAGAACCACGCGTTCGAGCGGCCGTCGTCGTGGGCTGACGAGTACCGCCGCATCTTCGAGCTCTTCGAGCGATACCTGCCGACTCGCACATCTTCCCGATGATCACCTACATCTTCAACGTATTCGCGCGCGCCGGCTCGGCGATCAGGGCAGTGCTGGGATTCCCCGACTACGAGCGCTATCTCGCCCACATGCGATCGGCGCATCCCGGCGACCGGGTGATGAGCGAGACCGAGTTCCGGCATACTCGCCTCAACGACCGATATAGTCGCGCCGGATCGAAGTGCTGCTGACCGCCCAGGCCGCAGGAATTACGGGGTGGCGCCCCGCGGCCTGCCGACAGTGAACCAGTAGATGTGCATGATCGGGCTCGGTCGACGTCTCCAAGGAGACTCCAACCGAGCCCGACATGAGAGCAATCCACTTCATTTCATTCGCCGCCGTACTAGTCGCGGGATGTCGCCGCAGCGAAAGCGTCGCGGCCGACAGCACCTCCGCCGGCTCCGTCGCCGCGTTCAAGACGATGGCCGTGCCCACCGTCACGTCAGTCGCATCGCAGAGCGCCGGACCCCCGCCGTCGCCGCCTTCAGCTCCGATGGGAATCGCCACCGGAGTCGCGAATGAATCCATCGCCGAGGATGCGGTGGGGCTGTCCGCGTCCCCGTCGACAGACCAGTTTCAGATCAACGACGCCGCCACCGGTGCCACGCTGATGGTCATTCGCACCGGCCAGGCGTTCATCGAGGTCCAGAAGGTGGACGCCGCGGTGCTCAGGATTCGACAGCTGGCGATACAGGTCGGCGGATACGTGGCGAACTCCGCGGTGAGCGGTGGTAAAGATCAGATTCGTCAGGCGACGCTCGAGATCAAGATCCCGTCGGCGAAATACGATGAAGCCGTCAGCTCGTTGTCGGCGATTGGGAAGGTCGAGACCGTGAATTCGAGCGCGCAGGATGTGGGCGAGGAGTACGTGGATATCAGCGCTCGCGTGACGAACGCGAAGAGACTCGAGGAACGCCTGATCAATCTGCTCGCCAATCGCACCGGCAAACTCGACGAAGTGCTGCGTGTCGAGCGAGAGCTGGCGCGGGTGCGCGAGGAAATCGAGCGTTACGAGGGCCGCTTGCGCTACCTGAGCTCGAGAGCCGCAATGAGCACTCTAAGCATCACCGCTCACGAGCCGGCCCCAATCCTGGGGAACGAGCCGGGCGAAAATCCAATCGGCGCGGCGGTTCGTCGGGCGTGGGACAATTTCGTCGGCCTGCTGGCCGCGCTGATTGCATCGCTCGGAATTCTGATTCCGCTCGGATTGCTTGGCGTTGGCGGCTGGATTGGGTACCGCCACTGGAAGTCTCGGGGTATGGACTCGGCCGCGTAGCGGGCAATTACAAAACAAAAGCACGGAGCCGTAAGCTTGGTAAGCAGGCTGCATGGGGCTCCTCCCCCGGCAAGTTCGGTTGCTGCTGGCTTAGCCGCTGTCCCGCTTACAGCTCCGTGCTTTTGTTTTGTAATTGCCAGTTGAAACGACGTGCTCGATACCCCGAGATGTTACCGGCTTAGCTCCCGGTTGTACCACCAGAACGCGCGCGACAGAGCCGAGTAGCCGAGCTGCAGGTGTTGCGCACCCCAGGCGATTCCGCCAACCCCGAGAATGATGAGCACCGGGCTCGCGGCGTTGTTGGAGCTGTTGCTGGTGACGACGATGCCGGTGATGAGTGTCATCGCGCCGGCAGCGCTCGCGAGCGATCCACGGAAGTTGTCGGTCTTGAAGCTCCGCGCCTCGGCGACGGCCCGCGGCGACGGTGCAACGAGCCGCTCGACGTCGATGCCGCGAAACCAGCCAACGGTGCCGACCGCGACGCCGTCCGTGCCTCGTTTGATGTCGGCACTGCCCCATCGCGACTCGAACCTCAGTGCCTGCGAGTCATAGCGGCGCGAGGAATCAGCGGCGGGCGCCGGGCTGGCGCTGGCGGTAGTTCCTGTTTTGGCCGTCGATGCGCCCTGGGCGACGATATGGCCGGACTGCTGGGCCGCGGCCGGAGCGGCAATTAGAAGAGCGCCGAGTGCAAGCGCGCTGAAAAATCTCGACTTCATATGAACCTCGGGGATCGCTCAAACCATCCCCCTAGAGACGATTTGAGCGAGCCGAGGATTACAACGGTTCAGTTACTGACTCAGATCCCGATTGTACCACCATATCGAACGGGAGAGCGCGTTGTACGCGCGCTCGAGTCGGCCCCCGCCGTAAGTGAGCAGGCCAAAAGTCGCCAGCATTAACCCGCTCGTGATGCCACGATTCACGTCGTGGATCTGGGAGATTCCGGTAGTCACACCCAGGCTGACTAACCCGAGCCCGAAGATAATCGTTCCGGGCCGGTAGTTCCGTTGGAACTCCTGCGCTTCAGTGACCGCCCTCGGCGAGGTCTCCACGATCTTCGCGACGTCGCTGCCGCGGAAGACACCGATCTTGCCGACCACCGGCCCCTCCACTCCGCGAACGATTCTCACATCGCCGAACTTGGAATCGAGTCGTAAGGCGTTGCTGTCGTAAGTACTCTGTGCGCTCATACTCGTCGGGCTCGCGGCAAGCGCGCTCGCGGCGAGCATCCAAAGAACCGTCCGCGACATAAGACACTCCGGTTAGTGGTGGTAGATGATGGTCGCACGGCCATTGAGAGTCCTGCCGTCCATTATTACGTGCGTATTGCCGGGATAGCTATAGCCAGCGGCGGTCTGCTCGACTGCGACGCCCAGGAAGTCGTCGTTCGTCAATAGCCACGTTCCCGCGCTCGAGAAGAAGGTTCCGATGAATGCCGCAGCCACGAGTCCCCAGTTTGCGGTCGGAAGGACCTTGAGCGCGACAGTTCCCGTTGCGCTGGCGGTGGACTGCAACACACCTACGAGCGTGTTTGTGTCAAGCTTCAACGTGCAGGTGTCGTTGTCGTCTTCCCAGAACAGGACATGGAAGCCGTCCTTGAACTGGTTGGTGAATGCCACCACCTCTGCTTCCGAATACAGCATCACCCGGCCTTCCCAAAAAGCATCGTTTTGATCGAAAACCTTTCGATAGTCGCCGGCGTGTTCACCGGAGCACGAGCGATCGTCACCGTAGTTCGGCGCCGCGGTGCTGGTCGGACCCTGAATGTGGACCTCGATCTCCGGATCCCCACGGAACCATGGCTCCTTCATGTCGAGAATCCGCGAGAACTCGAGATACAGCCCCGGCGGAATCGATGTGGTTCCACCAACGCTGCCGCCACCGCCACACGTCTCGTCGCAGGCGATCATGTTTGAGCCCTTCATTTTGAGCGGCTCGAGAGTGCCGATCGCCTGCCCGTTCTGATCTCGCGCGTTTCGGGAAGTCGCCGCTGGCATCGGAGCCCGGAAGTTGGTCTCCACCGGCACGATCGAGAGAACAGGCTGGGAGGGCGGAGTTTTCCTGTCGAGAGAGACCGCTTGTCCGCGCTCGTCAAAAGACACGATCGGCTCTGATTCGTCCAGCTGCGAGACCACGAGGACGTCTGCTTTGCCTGTCCACGTCTCACGCTGGCTCGCTACAGGCACGTAGAACTCGAGCGGCCGAATCTTCGACAGTATTGCAAGCACCCGCTGCTCCCCGCCGCCAAGCGCTGACATCCGGTCGAGCAGCGCACGTCCCTCTTTCGACGTGAGATACGATGTGAGCTCGAGCTTGTGCTCCCGGAATGGCGCGGCGCGCATGTCGCGCTTGAGGTGCTGGCGGGCCGGCTCATTGTCCATCGACTCCGCGATGAGCCGTGCGATCTGGGTGAGCGACGCGCGCTCCTCAGTCACTGCCTGCGCTTCTGGTGCCGCGGTAATGTCCTTGGTGGCTGAAGGCGCGACGGTGTGGCTCACGGCGTCGGCGCAGCCGCCCAGCACGACAAGCAGCGCTAGAACAGGAACTCCCTTGCATTGTGTGAGTCTCATAACTCCTCCTCCGTGAGTGGTGCGTTGATGAAGCGCGCACTTTATCGGGAGGAGCGGAACGGGTCGTAACCAGCTGACCGCTTATGGGCGCAGTTTACTTCGGATTCTGAGAGTTGGTCGCTTCGGCTGGCCACCACATGAACGGAAGCGGGCAGCTGCAAGCGTGACAGCTGCTACGCTTACAGCTCTCGGGAAGCATCGCGTCTCGTCGTCCGGGCCCTCAATTGATCAGGGAAGACCTATACTGCCGTGCTGCCAGCAGCAAGCCGACTACGCTTAAAGCTCCCTGCTTTTGTTTTGTGGATGCCGTTGCGCACGCGGATCGATTCCCCGAGAAACGCTGTTGGCCTAGCTGCCGTAAATCTTCCGGCTGCCCGCTTATGTACTGTTGGATTCCAGCCGAAGCGCTCGAGTCTAATGAACCGCAGCACGCGTCCGACTCCCGCGCGGAGCAACAATCGCCATCAACCCCGCTGCAACGAGCGCCAGCGTCGCCCCGAACACGAACGCGCTCTCCGCTCCCCAACGATCCCAGATCCACCCGAAGATGAGCGACGCAGGCAGAGCGGCGAGCCCGATCGCCAGATTGTACCAGCCGAACGCCACGCCTCGACGCGTTCGCGGCACGATGTCAGCTACCAGGGCCTTCTCGGTGCCTTCGGTCATCCCATAGAAGATTCCGTAGATCGCGAACAGCGCCCACGCCTGCCACGGCGCGCCCGCCACCGCAAAGGCGAAGTACACCCCGGCGTACAACAGCCAGCCCCCAACGATCAGCGGCTTGCGACCGAGGGTGTCCGACAGCTTGCCACCGTAGGTTCCCGTCGCGGCTTTCACGAAATTCAATACGGCCCAGAGCACCGGCGCGAGTGCGACCGGAACGCCGAGCTGGTTCGCGCGCAGGAGCAGAAACGCGTCGGTGGAGTTGCCGAGCGTGAACAGCAGCACCACCACCAGGTAGCCCCAGAAACGCCCGCCCAGGCGCCCGCTTTCCGTCGCGGCGTCCGCGTTTCGATGCGCGTCGTGGTGGGGCACATCGCGCACCACCACCAGCAGAACGATGATCGCGATCGCTCCCGGAATCGCCGACAACCAGAACACGTTTCGCAGCGCGTGTTCCTGCCCCGGCATCAGTCTCCCGTTTTCCGCGACGCCGCCCACCCCGTGCATTCTGAGGATCACGTAAGCGATTAACGGCCCGAGCACCGCTCCGGCGTTGTCAGCCGCAGCGTGAAACCCGTAGGCCAGCCCGCGCGATTCGGGCGGCGCGGAGTCGGCGAGCAGTGCATCGCGCGGTGACGATCTCAGTCCCTTGCCGACCCTGTCAGTCACCCGGATCGCCAGGACCTGCGTCGCCGTGCGCGTCACCGCGATGAACGGCCGGACGATCGCCGCAATCAGGTATCCGACGACGATGAACGCTTTTCGGCTTTTGACCCTGTCCGACCACCATCCGCTCCCCAGCTTGAGCAGTGACGCCGTCGTCTCAGCCGCGCCTTCGATTGCGCCGATGAAGCTGGCGTGGGCGCCGAGCACTCCTGCGAGGAAGACCGGAAGAAGTGGATAGATCATCTCCGTGGACACGTCGTTGAAGAAGCTGACCGTGCCCAGCCCGAGGACGTTGCGTCCGAGCTTCGGACGCGGATTGTGAGCGACTACCGGATTTACGATGCGCGTACCTCGGCGTGGTCGCCGACTGTGAGCTCGCCCTTCACGCCGGAGATCACCGTTTCGTCGCCGATGAGTGAATTGGTGAGCACCGCACCGGTGATCTTTGCCTTCGAGCCGACGATCGAGTTGCTCACCTCAGTGTTCTCGAGCACCGTTCCGGCGCCGATCGATACGTTCGGACCGACCTTCGATCTTTTGAGAGTGACGTTGTCCTCGATGTAGACGGGATCGATGATCGTCGAATCGCCGACATTCTTCGGGCGACGCGCGCGCCCGCGGCGGAGCATCGCTTCGTTGGTCTCCAGCATTGTCTCGATTTTCCCGGCGTCGTACCAGCCCTCGACGTCGATGACCTTGATCTTCGCGCCCTTGTCGATCATGTACTGGAACGCGTCGGTCAGGAAATACTCGCCCTGGTTCTTGGGCTGCTTCAGGGTGTAGTCGATGCCCTCGAACAAGAGCTTCCAGTTCCTGATGTAGTAGAGCCCGATGTTGGCGCGCTTCGAGATCGGCGTCCTGGGTTTCTCGACGATCCTGGTCATGTTGCCATCCTTGTCGGTGACGACCACGCCGAAGCGCTGGTAGTCCTCGACTTCCTTGACCCAGATGATGCCGTCCGCATCGACAGTCTTCACCTTCGAGAGATCGGCATCGAAGATCGTGTCGACGAAGATGATCAGCACCGGCTGATCGACGTAGTCCTTCGCCAGCGCGATCGCGCCGGCGGTGCCGTCCTGAACCTTCTGCTCGATGAAGACCGAAGGTACATCCATCTCGGAGCGCGCGTACTCTTCGACCTTCTCCTTCAGGTGGCCTGTGATGTAGATGATCTGCTCGACGTTGCCCAGCTTCTTGAGCTCGTCGAGCACGTACGACATCACCGGCTTGCCCGCCACCTTGAGCATCGGCTTGGGCGTGAGATGCGTGTGCGGGCGAAGTCGGGTGCCCTTCCCCGCCAGCGGAATAATGACTTTCATGGTGCGCTTGTTCCCTCTCTTCCGTATTTGTCGCTCAGTCGCACGACGTCGTCGATTTCCGGAGTAGATACCTCCAGCACGTCGCAATCGGTGAGCGCAACCATCTGATGAATTGTGCCCGGGGTGATCCTGAAGGATTCACCGATCTTGAGCTGGACGTCGTCGAGCGCATCGCGGCCCGGAGCCTGAACGCGGTAGACGATCTGTCCTGACAAGAGGTAGACCGTTTCGTCCTTCCTGTTGTGATACTGCACCGACAGCTCGTGGCCGGCGTTGATGTGCAGGATCTTGCCGACGTAGCGCTCGGAATGCGCCCAGATGGTCTCGTGGCCCCACGGCTTCGGAACATGCGTGACGCCGACCCTCCCCGACTCCGGCTTCGACGCGCGTGATGCGCCGGACGCCGGCGCTGATGCGCGCCTGGTTGATACTTTCTTTTTTGGCATGCATAAATATCTACGGTCACGTCGAATGCAGCCACTTGCGGAGGGCATGCTTTCTGCCTTTGCGTAGCTCATGATTCTGTCGCCGAAGCATCTTCCGCGCCTCATCTCCACGATAAGGCTCTTCACCAACTACGGCCTGCGCGATTTCGCCAATCGCCAGGGGTTGCTGGGCCTCGAGGGCGCGGCGCTCGACGACGATGCTCCGGTCGACGACGGCGCGGCTGACAAGGCGAGAGCATTTCGCGAGCGCCTGGTCGAGCTGGGCCCTGCGTACATCAAGCTCGGGCAGGTTCTCTCGACCCGACCCGATCTCCTGCCCAAACCGTACATCGACGAGCTCGAGCACCTCCAGGACGACGTACCGCCGATGCCGCTCGAAGTCGTCCAAGCGACCATCGAGGAGGAGCTCCACGCGCGCATCAGCAAGCTCTTCGCGAGCTTCGCCGAGGAGCCGCTAGGCAGCGCCAGCCTCGGGCAGGTCCACGCCGCCGAGCTGCGCGACGGGCGCAGCGTCGTCGTCAAGGTCCAGCGCCCCAATCTGCGCGAGCAGCTCTCGGACGATATCGAGTTCTTCCACGAGATGGCGAGCTTCCTCACCGAGCACACCAGCGCCGGATCGCGCATTGACCTGGTCGGCGTCGTACAGCAGGTCGAGCGCGCGCTCGTCGACGAGCTCGACTACCGGACCGAAGCGCGGAACGCCGCCTCGTTCCGAAAGGTCCTGGCGAAGTTTCCGCACATCCTGATTCCGCGCGTCATCGATGCCTACACCACCCACCGGGTGCTGACCACCGAGCGCATCAAGGGTGTCAAGATCGACGAGATACCGCCGATCACGCGCATCGAGTACGAGTTCAGCGATCTCGCCGACGAGTTCGCGCACGCGTACCTCGAGCAAATCACCAACAGCGGACACTTCCACGCCGATCCGCACCCAGGGAACGTCTTCATCGTCCTGCCGGGTCCGGACAATCCGCGCACGCCCGCCGAAGCGCGCGCGCGCGATCGCCGGAGCGAAGTGAGGCCGGGCGCGACTGCCCTGGTCGAGTCCGAGAACGAGGCGCGCGCCGCCGCCGTTGCTTCAGACGCGGCGCCCGACGATCCGAAGCTCGCGCTCATCGACTTTGGCATGACAGCGCATCTCACTGCGTCGATGCGCGACAAAGTCGTGCGACTGCTGTTGGCGATGGCAGAGAACAACGGCGACGCCGCCGCCGAGACGCTGATCGAGATGGGACAGGCGCCCGACGAGTTCGATCGCCGCGCCTACACCAGAGATGTAGCAGAGCTGATTGCAAAGCACGCCAACCAGACGGTCGAAGAAACTCCGGCCGGCGTGGTACTCTACGAGATGATCACCATCGCGTTCCGCGAAGGTCTCAAGCTCCCCGCCGAGCTCACGTTGCTCGCGAAGGCGCTGTTCAACCTCGACGCCGTCACGCGATCGCTCGACCCCAACTTCAATCCAAGCCAATCGATCCGCGAGTACACCGCCGAGATCGCGAACAAGCGCGCCCAGCGCGACATGTCGCCGCGCCGAATCTTTCAGATGGCGTCAGAGACATCGGACCTGATCCGGGCGCTGCCCCACCGGCTCGATGTGATCACCCAGAAGCTCGTCGGCGATGATTTCGCTTTCCGCATCGAGGCGCCGCAACTCGGCTCGCTCCTACTCGGCCTCGAGAAAGTCGCCAACCGGATCTTTACCGGGCTCGTACTGGGCGGACTGCTCGTCGCGAGCGGCTACATGATTCAGGTTCAGCGACGTCTGGCGACCGCCGGCTTCATCATCGCCGGCGCCATTGGCCTCTGGATGATCGCCACGATATTGATTCAGGACCGCCGCAGCCGAAGAAGGAAGGGGAAAACCTAGTCCCAGCGCAGCACGATCTTGCCGAAAGTCTGATTCGATTCCATCAGCTCGTGCGCGGCGCGAATCTCATCGAACGGGAAGACCCGATCGACCACCGGCCTCAGCCTTCCGCTCTCGAAAAGCGGCACCATCCGCTCCGAGAATTCGCGGGCGAGAGCGATTTTTTCCTCGAGGGGCCGCGCGCGCAGCACCGTTCCGACGATCGTGAGCCGCTTCCGCAGCAGGACGCCCATCGAGAACGGCGCGGAGCCACCGGCGGTCAGCCCGACGACGACGATGCGGCCGAGCGGGGCGAGCACGCGCAGGTTGCCGTCGAGATAATTGCCACCCACCAGATCGACGATCGCATTGACGCGGTTCTTTCCGACCTGCGATTCGATCGACTCCGCCCAGTCTCCCGCCGTTGAGTCGATCGGAACGTTGAGTCCAAGCAGTCGCGCGCGCTCCAGCTTGTCGGCGCTGCGTGCGGTACCGATCACGGTTGCGCCGCTTATTCGCGCGATCTGCAGCGCCGCCGTTCCGACGCCGCTGCCGACGGCGTGAATCAGCACGTTCTCGCCGAGGCCGATCTTCAGGCGATTGAACAGCGCGTCGTAGGCGGTGAGAAACACTTCAGGGATCGCGGCAATCTCTTCCCACGAGAGCTTCGCCGGAGCGCTGATCGCCTCCCGCTCGTGCACGCAGGCGAACTCAGCGTGTC
>CAMLDY010000065.1 GCA_946478895.1 uncultured Gemmatimonadota bacterium | reverse complement strand
ACCGGGAGGATACGATGCGTTCCTTGTCTAACATGATTGCGGTATCTCTGTTCTGGGCACTCGCTCTGATCGGCTCGTCCCTCTTCCTTAAAGGTTTCGCCATCGGAGAGTGGGTAGATGCTGCTCTCTACCTCACCGCGGGCGTCTGGGTCAGCTCCGTTTGGCTGCGACGTCCGATGTCCTGTCGGTGAGCTCGGCGTCATCGCCAGCAGGATGTCGCGGGTGAAAGCGATACGGGTCGCTCAACTGGTCTGGTCCGCCTTCCTCCAGCCTTCCCGCGGTGTATCCAGTTCCAGCACCCCTGACCGCCCGGCGGGCACGATGCGCGCGAGATCCAGAGCCCCCGTGGTTGCACTTTTCATAATGAGTCTCGCGACATTCCTCGGCGCACAGCAGTCGCCAGCGCCTTTGGTCGGAGCACGCGTGAAATTCGATTTGGTCAGTCAAGGCGCTGGCGCTGGAGCCCAATCCCGTTACAGCTGCCAGGGGGCCGTCGCTGGTGGGACAGCAGATACGGTTCTCATAACGCCGTTGAAGATGTGCACGATCAATGGCTCAGTGCGCCACGATGTTGCTGGGTTGCAGATCGAGACCGGCAACCGAGGCTACAGAATCGTTCATTTCCTTTACGGAGTCGTTGCGGGAGCGGTAACGGGAGGACTCACTGGCCTTCTCCTGGCCGGTGATGGATGCAGGGTGAAGGGTTGTGACGACGGCGGTTACGCCGTCGGCATGGCCGCAACGGCGGGAATTGCAGTAGGAGGCATCATCGGCGGAGCGATCGGGCTCGTCCTGCCCGCCGGCCGTACGTGGCGTCCCCTGCCGCGCGTCGACGCGGTTCTGGTTCCGGAGAAAACTCCAGCGCCCTAACCAGGACCCTCGCTCGACGGCTGAGGCGGAGCTAACGAGAGCGGTTTGGTAAACGAGGATCTATGACCGAAAACATCTCCAGAAATCAGACGATTCACCGCTGGTACACCCGCCCGGTCTTCTTCGTTGCCGACGTGAATCGCGCGGCGCGCTTCTACGTCGGGATGCTCGGCTTCGAAAAGGGCTGGCACTCGGACGACGGCGCCGGGACGGTCTGCCAGGTCAATCACGGAGAGTGCGAGATCATTCTCTGCGAAGACGCCGCGCGCCGCGATAAGGGACGACTCTTCATCGAGCTGACCCCGGAAGCGCTCGCAGATCTTCGGCGCGAGCTCGTCGGGCGCGCGGTCCCTACCAAGGAGACATGGTGGGGTTACGAGACCCTCCAGGTCGACGATCCCGACGGCAACGAGCTGTTCTTCCCGCGTCCCGATTGAGGTCAACAGGTACTGCTTCCGCGACATCGTCGCTGCGATTTCGGGAGGCGACTAGCGCCGACGTTCCCGCAATGGAGCGTTGTCGCGCACTGGATCGTGAGACCGGACCCGCAGATGCGCGGATGGCGGCGTACCTCGATGGAAATCATCATCCGCAACAGGCGCTTCCTCCACGGATTGCATTCGTTGCGCTGATCGAGGACGACGTCATCGGTTACATCGCCGGACACGCGACAACGCGCTACGATTGCTCGGGCGAAGTGCAGTATCTCTACGTGGCTCCCTCCTACCGACGGTCAGGCGTCGGAACACGGTTGCTTCGTGAACTCACGCGTTGGTTCAGCCCCAACCAAATCCGGCGTGTCTGCGTGAACGCTGACCTCGAGAGCGAGGGCGCGGTGGCATTCTACGTGGCGCAAGGCGCCGTCGCGCTCAACAAGCATTGGTACGTGTGGGAGGACATCACCGTCCTGCTCGACGCGGCTGGTTGAGACGGAAGCGCGGACGGCGCTGCGCAGGTGGACACGTTCGAGGATTCACCCGAGGGTTGGCGAACATCGCCCATCGCATTTAAGGGAGAACACTGAGGCCGGCGGAGATCCGGTGCGGGGTTGAAGATGTACGCCGTGGGTGACGCAAGTTTCCGTTGCTACATTGGGATGTCACGCAGTGAATCGGCCCACCCATCGGAGATCATGGTCATGCCTGGACGTCTGCTCTTGCTCACCGTCGTCACCTCTTTCCTCTCGCTCGAGCCCGCGGTCGCTCAACGACCGCAACGCCCGGGCGCACCGGGCGCCGCCGACAGCGGACGGACATCGAGAGACTCAACTGGCGTTCCTGCGGTCGAGCGAGTTTCGACGACCAAGCACACGGTGACGATCGACGGCAAGACGATTCCCTACACCGCGCGCGCCGGAACGATGGTCATCCGCGACGATGAGGGAAAGCCGAAGGCGAGCGTGTTCTACATCTCGTACACCCGCGACCAGCAGAATCCGACGACGCGTCCCATCACCTTCTTCTTCAACGGCGGGCCCGGCTCCGCGTCGATCTGGCTGTCGATGGGCATGATGAGTCCGCGCCATCCGGAGATGGGACCGAACGGTGCGCAGCCGGCGCCGCCGTACAATCTCGTCGACAATCCGTATTCGCCGCTCGACGTCACGGATCTCGTTCAGGTCGATGCGATGATGACGGGCTATTCGCGCCCGGGACCGGGAGTGAAAGCGACGGACTACACCGGCGCGACGAACGACATCAGGATGTTCGGCCAGTTCATCCGCAATTATCTCGACAAGTACGACCGCTGGGGCTCGCCGAAATATCTCTTTGGCGAAAGTTACGGCACCTTCCGCTCCGCGGGACTCGCCTCTGAGCTACAGGAGAGCGAAGGCATCGAGCTGAACGGCATCATGCTGCTCGGCACGGTGCTCGATTTCCAGAACATCAGGCCTGCCCCGTCGAACGACATGGCGTTCGTTTCATTTCTGCCGACCTACACTGCGACGGCGTGGTACCACAAGAAGCTGCCGTCCGACCTTCAGGGTCTGACGCTCGAGCAGGCCGTGCAGCAGTCGCGGGACTACGCGTTTGGTGATTACCTGACAGCGCTCGCCAAAGGCAATACGTTGAGCGACGCCGAGCGCACGAGAGTCGCGCAGCAGCTGGCGAGGCTCACGGGTGTGTCGCAGCAGTACGTGCTCAACACCAATCTGCGCATCGATCCGGGGACTTATCGAACGGAGCTGCTGCGCGGCCAGCGCGAGACGGTCGGTCGCTACGACAGCCGGATGATCGGCATCAACGGCAATGCGGCGAGCACGCGCGAGGACTACGATCCATCTGATGTCGCGCCGGCTGGCGCGTTCATGTCGGCATTCATGCGCTATCTGCACAACGATCTGAATTACGATTCAGATCTTCAGTACTACATGGGGGGGCACGCCGGCCGTTGGGACTACTCGGGATTAGGCGGCGGCAATCTCGGCAGTGGGTATCCGAGCGAAACCGAGTCGCTGCGCACCGCGATGGCGAAGGATCCGTATCTGCACGTCTTCGTCGGCGCGGGATACTACGACATGGCGACGCCGTTTGCGAACGCCGAGTACACCTTCAGGCATCTGGGATACGATCCGACGTACCGCGATCGCGTAGAGATCAAATACTACAAGAGCGGGCACATGGCGTATCTGAATCAGGAATCGGCAACGCAGCTCAAGAACGACATCGCCCAGTTCATCGCTTCGACGGAGCACCCGAGAAACATCACGCCGTGACCTACGTCAGCCTCCTGCTGTTTGTGATCGCGCTGGGGATCGATCTGGGGGCGGGCATCTACGAGGCGAGAATCGTGGTTCCGCTCTGGGCCAACTCGATCCCCGAGTCGCTTGCAGCGGGCAATCCGTATCGACGAGTGGCGATCGATGCGGGGATGCGATTCTGGGCCCATGTCACGACGGCTGTCGCGTTCTTCGCACTGTTGTCACTCGTGTTTGGGTTGCACACATCGGCACCGCAGCGTACGTGGCGAACGTTCGCTGCGATTGCCGAGCTCGCGGTCGTAGCAGGCACTCTGCTCTATTTCCGGCCCACGCTCATTCGACTCTTCATGAGCCACGGCGCCGAGCTCACTCCCGCCGCAGTCGCGTCCACAGTTCGGCGATGGGTGCTGTGGAGCAGAGTGCGGATCGTCGTCAGCTTCATTGCCTGGTGTGCGGCGCTCAGCGCGCTCGCACTTTCGTGAGCGCCATGTACATAGGCCAACGCCACGGTCTAGTTCGTCGCGCTAGCAAGACTATGGCGAAGAGCGGAACGTTTCCGCGTTCTAGGTAGTATGAACGCGCGGTGAGCGGGACTGGACAAATTGACCACCGCCACAACACCGAACATCGACTATCGGCCGACTGATGACCCTCGTTCTAGCTGTGAATGGCCCCGAGACAGCATGGCTGGTTGCTGATCGGCGTTTGTCGTTTCCGGGGCAAGCACCGCGCGACGACGCTCGAAAGGTGATGTTCTTAGAGACAACAGATGGGATCGCAATCTTCAGCTACGCTGGTCTCGGTTGCACCTCATCCGGCACCGAGCCAGCCGATTGGTTCGCGAGCGTCCTACGAGGCCGCAACCTTCCAATGGAGCAATCGTTGGACGTGGTTGCCAACGCGCTCAAACGAGAGTTTCCGCCCCATGTCGTCACGCTACCGGGCGCGGCAGGACCAACCCACAGTGTGGTTGTCTCAGGCTTTGTTCAAGGCCAAGCGCGGTTGTATTCCATCGACCTCGCCTTTTCCGCTGACCGCAAGCAGCATTGGTTTCGATATACCAAGTATGTAAACCCGCGGACTAACGCGCCTCCCCGCATTGGTTTGGCAGGCTCGGGTGCTACGTACCTCCAAGGCCGAGAAAGCTGGCAACGCGGCGTACTCCGCCTCGTGCGTTCCCATGACCGCGGCCAAGTGCGCGCTGAAGCAGTCGCAGATCATCTCGCACTACTAAATCTGCAAGTTCACCACGGAATAGCGGACAAAACGGTCGGACCGAGCTGCATTGTGGTCTGGCGATACCGTCGCGAGGGAATCCACCAAGGGGGCGGAGCGCACGCAAGTTATACCGGTCGGACTCGCGATGCTAACACACCATCCGTACCGACAATTGGTAGCGGGATGGATATCAACGCGCTCGCGAGAATTTCCGTGAAACACTTCGAGCGACTACTCGAAGCACATCGGGCAGGCGAGGCAGATCCGCAACTTGACAGCGAGGCAATCAAAGCCGATCTCGCCAGAGTGCCACATACGCCAGACGAGAAGCTGCGTTAACGTTGACCGCTTGCAAACGAACGGTGACTATTGCCGTGTGAACGTCGTTCTGCGCAAGGATGATGTTCAAGCAATTCTATGAGCAAGCTGAGGTCAGGCTAAGTTAGGTAAAGTTACGAGTCCCACCAGCTGATTTTGCTCGAAGACTCAGACTGCCGCTGTCGATTCGAGTGCCTCCCGAGCTCGGTGTACAGTGCGCGCTGACCAAATCACCAGCGGAGACTACATCCCGAACCAGTAACTGATCTTCAGCACGAAGATGTTGTCCGCCGGTGCCTTGAAAAGCGCGCTCCGATCGCGGCTGAATGACAGGTTGCCGAGCGGCGCGGTGTCGCTTCGCGTCTGCGTCCACACGAGGTAGGCGGTCGAGCCGGGACGCCATTCCCAGCGAAGCACGCTCGTGCCACGCAGGCTCCGGAAGTTGAAGTTCGGGTTGTCGAGCGTGAAAGTCGACGCGGGGCCGGGGCCGTCCGGATCGATGGCGTACTGAAGAGTTCCCGCTTCGCCACTCGTCGTCACGGTTCCGACATCCTTTCCGTATACGAGCTTGCGCTGTTGCCGCGGCGCGGCGAACTCCTCGAAATTGGTGTAGTCGCCGCTCGCAATCAGGGGCTGCGCGAAAACATCGAGCGAGAGTGACGGCGTGAACGTCACCGCTCCGCGCACCGTCATGTACAGCTGCTTCTGCTCGAGGTGCGAGAAGACATAGCGGCTGCCGTAAAACGTCGTCGCCGTCCGATCGCTGATTTGTGTCACGTACTGCGACATGCTGGTCGAATGCGAGTAGCCGGGCCCGAGAGTGAGCTGCACGTTCGGCGCGGGCCGAATGCTCGCCGACAGATCCAGCGACGAATTCCTGCCTCCATCGTCGGTCGTGCTCGCGGAAACCGTTGTGGTCAGCACGACATGCCGACGCGGATCGGTCGAGACTTCCACGAGCCCGATGTTCGAGGCGGGTATCCTGACGGCAGGACCACCACGGGTCAGGCGGTCAGAAATAGCCGCGAAGCCCCGCGAGCCAAGCAGAATGATCTCCCAGTAGTTGAGAAGCTGCGACTCCACGAATAGCGTTGCATCGGCTCCAGTCGCGTCGCCGTCGTAATTCCATTGTTTCTCGAGCCCCAGCATGACCTGAGCGGTTCGATAGAAGCGAGTGGGCTTGGTGAAGACAGGACCGAATGATCCGTTGACCCACCGCCAATCGGCGGTCTGGAGGAAGCCAAGATCGTTTGTCTCGAAGCCCGGGCTGACGGCCGCGGCGTTTACATCACCTTGCCATTTCCCGCTTTCCTTGACGAAACGACCGATCGCGCCGTAGCCGGAGAGCGAAGTAGCGGAGGGATCGTAGTCATTCGAAAAGATTCCGCCGGAGACCCTGCGATCCGGACGCTGAAAGTAGCGCGCGGATGATCGCTCGAGGCGAGCGATCGCTAGCGAATCGCCGGTAACACTCGACGCGCTTACCGCTGTGTACAGGTGATAGGTGTGATTCACCCAATAGAAATCCGCGTCGGTGCCCAGCGTCCGCGCTGAGCTCGGCAGCAGCGATCTGAGTCCGGGGTCATCGAGGCGGCGATCCACTGACGTCAGGATCCCACCGAGCACGACGTTCCCCTTTCGGAGGTCGCGCTTGGCGCGGGCAATGAGATTATTCGCGAGCGGCTCGACCGGCTGCTCGACACGCTCACTGGCGTCGGTCTGGACTTCCGCGGTTTCACGGCGGGTGACGGCGTCGAGCGCACCGACGGTGTAGCCGCTGGCGGTGCGCCCGGTCAATTTCGCGGCGCCAAGGATCTCGGTATTCTCGGGCACATCCGCAAATGGTCCCCGCGCGAACGCGAGACTCGCTCCCTGCGGCGGCCTCCCGATCCGGCGTGAGTAGAACAGCCCGAGTCCAAAGCCGCAGTTTATGTTGCAGCCTGGCTGTCCAAAATTGAAAAGATCGCTGCCCTCGACGAAGAATGGGCGGCGCTCGGGAAAGAACGTCTCGTACTGGCTGAGATTCACGACGGCCGGATCGACCTCGACCTGGCCGAAATCGGGATTCACAGTCGCCGCCAGAGTGAAGCTGTTCGTCAGCATGTATTTCGCGTCGGCACCGATGCGCATGTCGCTCGCGCTGCGGTGGAAGAACGGACTCGCCCTATCTCCCGAGCTGAGCCGCTGCGCGCGTCCGACCACGTAGGGGAGAAATTCCGCGTGGTGGGTGCCTCCCTGGAGCTGAAGTCCGGAGAGATCGCCGAAGAATGCCGGCCCGCCGACTTCGTTCTGTTTCCAGAATGCCCAGACGTCGCGTTCCTGATTGCGGTGAATGATGCGCGTGAGATTCAGACCCCAGGTCTGTAGTGGCTGACGGGAGAAGCGCAGCTGACTCAATGGAACTCTCACTTCGGTCGTCCAGCCGAGCGAGTCGATATTGCTCGCGGCTTCCCAGACGGGATCCCAGGATCCGTCGAAGTCGGTGGCGTCGCCGCGCCAACCCGACGGGTTCACGTCGAATTCGACGGAGTGAAGTCGATCGTGGTACGCGTCGAAGTCGATGCGGAGTATGTCGCTCTCGGTGTCGCCGTCACGACGCGCGAGCATCGTCGTGACGCCGGCGGCGCCGTGGGAATCGTACATTCGGGCCCCGACATAGATGGCATCAACATCGTAGAGAATACGTACTTCAGTCCTTTCCGTCGGCGCTTCGCCCTCGTTCGGCTTCTGCTGCTTGAAGTCCGTGATCGGCGACGCAGCGGCCCAGGCGGCTTCATCGAGCCGGCCATCGATTGCAATCGGGCCCTTTCGAGCCGCAGCGACGGCGGAGGGCCTCCCGGTCGTCGGCACCCCGGGGACTTTGGCCGGACTGGCGGGCGGGGCCGTGGTGGTGGTGTCCTGCGCCCTAATGGCGAACGGGAACAGGAGCGCGACGATGATGCGCGAAGCTGGGATCTTCATTTCGGGTGGGTGCGACTCAAGTTGCGAAGGAGGATGCCTGTCGGCAATACGGCCGGGACGTACGGGTAGTTTCCCTCCCGCGGCGCGGCTCAGGATCGCTCTGACTTCGACACGCACACGATCCGGAAAGTTTGAGATTTCAGCAGCCGCTTTGAAAACGCGCAATCGAGCGCTTGCCGCCTGGCGGCGTCAGCACCACATTCGCCAGTAAAAGTGATGCATCCTGGTGAGGATTTTATGACTACTGCATCGGCACCCGTCGGCAACGACATCAATCTGCGCTCCGCGGCTCCCACCTTTCTCGCCTCCGATGTCGCGCGCACCGTAGAGTGGTATGAGGAAAACCTCGGGTTTAAGCTCGCCGGACATTTTCCCAACGAAGCGCCGTACGCGTACGCGAGCATCGTGCGCGGCGCTGTCGAGATCATGCTGCTGTCGCTGGCTGATTTCCGGAAGCCCGATGTCAGGCGACCGAACGGGTCGTGGGAGGCCTACATCCGGATGGACGGCGTTCATGCGCTGTACGAGACCGTCGCCGGAAAGCCGTTCGTGCAGATGGCGCTCAAGCAGCAGCCGTACAACGATTGGGAGTTCGAGGTGCGCGACCCCAACGGTTACGTACTCGTATTTGGCGGGAGCTACTAGCTCTCGAGTCGCAACAAACCGGAGCGAATCTCAAGATGGTTCAGGTGAGGTACATCGTCGACAATGTCGATGCGGCAATCGACTTCTATGTCAGGCTGTTGGGATTCCATCTCGACATGCATCCTGCTCCGCCATTCGCGATGCTTTCGCTCGGTGAATTGCGATTGGTGCTGAGCGCGCCGAACCCTTCCGGCGGTGGCGGACAACCGATGCCCGATGGCACCCAACAAAGGCCCGGCGGCTGGAACAGGTTTGCGATTCAGATCGACGATCTCGAGGCAAAGGTCGCCAAGCTGCGGCAATCCGGCGCGCGCTTCCGCAACGACATCGTCACCGGTGTCGGGGGCAGGCAAATCATCGTCGAGGATCCATCCGGAAATCCGGTCGAGCTCTTCCAGCCGATGAGACCCGAAGCGCGCATGAATCCACCGGGAAAGCAATCCCGCCAATGAGCGCCTCCGGAGACAATCCCCCAAAAAGTGGGCAGGAGGATCGGCTCGGGATGAACGAGCCGATCTCACGCCGGGATTTCGTGAACGGAGTGCTGCTCACAGGTGCAGGCCTCCTGCTCAACAACGGCAGACCGGAGCAGCAGTCGCCCGCCGACGCTTTCGATGGTTACGGCGGCGTCGGTGATTATCGGCACTCCAACGGCAACACCTGGAACGTCGTGAACGCCGGCCACGCGATGCGTGACGGCAAGTTCGAGACGCTCGTCGCCAACGCGACCGACACGGGCGAGATGTACGATCTCGTCGCCGTCGGCGGCGGCATCTCGGGGCTCGCCGCAGCGATCTTCTTCCAGAAATACAAAGGCGGACGCGCGCTCGTCATCGACAATCACGCCATCTTCGGCGGCGAAGCGAAGCGCAACGAGTTCCTCGTCGACGGGCATCGTCTCACCGCACACCAGGGCTCGGCGATCTTCCTCGTGCCAGGGAAAGGCGGCTACACCGATCGATTCTACGACATGATCGGAATGGATCGGCGCGCGTTCAGCTATCAGACATGGCGTGGACCATCGCCCGAGATTCCAGTCAGTCACTCGCCCTACGATATCGCCGATCAAAAACACTACGGCTTCTACTTCACGTCCCAATTCACCGGCCAGACCGGCGAGTGGGTGATGGATCCGTGGGGACGACGCCTCGAGGGCGCGCCAATCAGTGAAGGGGAGAAAGCCGAGCTGCTGCGGTGGGGAACGAACCGCGTACCGTTCGCGGGACCGAAGACCGAAGGCGATGAGATCTCGCGCCAGCTCGACTCCATCACCCTCGAAGATCACCTGATGGCACGTCACAACATCAGCCGCGAGACTGTGCGCAAATTTCTGTCGCCAACCGAAGGCGGCGGCTACGGTCTTGGTCCCGACGCGCTGTCGGCGTACTGCAATTACGCGATCGAGAATCAGTTTCCCGAGGACGGAGACGACTCGCTCGGCGACCAGATGTTCCCCGACGGCAACACTGGATTTGCGCGGCTGATGGTGAAGAAGCTCATCGCCGACGCAATCGCGGGACAGAGCACCGTCGATGCCGTCTGGCAAAATCGCGTCAACTTCCGCGCCCTCGATCGCGCGGGCCAGCCGACGCGCATTCGTCTCAACTCGACGGTCGTCCGGGTGGAGCACGCTGGAAATCCGGCGACAGCGCCGCACGTCGTCATCACCTACGTGAAGGGCGGTCGACTCCACAAAGTCAAAGCACGTTCGGTTGTCATGGCGAACGGTAGCTGGACGACGAAGCATATCGTCCACGATTTGCCGTTGGCGCACCGCGAAGCATACGCGCAGTTCTATCGATCGCCGTGCCTGATGGCGAACGTCGCCGTGCGGAACTGGCGGTTCCTCTACAAGATGGGCCTCTCCGGTTGCCGCTGGTTCGGCGGGCTCGGCGATTATCTCAACATCAAGAAGGCGGCGCTCGTCGGGAATGAGCCGCGCACCATCGATCCCGATTCGCCGACGGTGCTCACCATCAAGGTCTTGTTCGCCCAGCCGGGACTACCTATCGGTGAGCAGGGTTCCCAGGGTCGAGCCAAGCTGCTCGGCACTTCGTTCGCGCAATATGAAAAAGCATTCCGCGAGCAGATGGCCGACATGTTCGCGCCGGGAGGATTCGATCCGCGCCGAGACATCGCGGGCATCATCCTCAATCGGTGGGGCCACGCTTACGTGAATCCTCAGCCGGGCTTCTTTTTCGGCCTCAACGGCAAGCCCGCGCCGAGGGACATTTTGCGTGGTCGTCCACACGGGCGGATTGCGTTTGCGAATACTGATCTCGCCGGCGCCAGCGATCATCGCAACTCGATTCGTGAGGCGGATCGCGCGGTGCAGCAGCTAGTCGGCTCGTAACGACGAAACTTACCTACTGCAGCAGCAGCTGCCGCAGCAGCCGCTTCCTGGCTCGCACCCGCAGCCACAGGTGGGACAGTCGCAGCAGCAAAGTTCAGCGTTCATCGTTTCCTCCTCGTTCAGGTGAAATGAAATGTAGAAGCGGCGCGAAGCTCATGGGCTCGGGTCGCTAAGCGCTTCGATGATAGGACAATGGTGATTTGTATCGCCGTTTCTACACGCCTTCTCGAGCGATGACAGCGTTTTGCGAATCGATGTGAGATTCCGTATGCGCCGATCGATTTCCGTCATCTTGGCTCGAGCCAGGACTCCGGCTCTGCTGCAGTCCTTCGGATTTTCGCGTAGACCGACAAGCTCGGCAATGTCGCGGAGGCTGAAGCCGAGTTCCTGTGCGTGCTTGATAAAGTGTACGACATCAACCGTTACCTGATCGTATTCACGATATCCCGAGGGGCGCCGGCTCGCACGCGGCAGCAATCCTGTTCTCTCGTAATACCGAAGAGTCTGCACGTTCACTCCAGCTAGCTGCGCGGCCTCGCCAATCTTCATCAAGCCAACCCCCGGATTCATCCCGATTCGAATGGTAACCTTATATAAGGGTATAGGGTCAAGTCCGTCCGGGCGTTGGCTGATATTTTTTTTCATGACGCCTGGGTTTCGCAGCGAAAGCTTCACTGAACGAGGTATGTCAGATAATGCCCTATTTGAGCGAGTGGTGGAGCGCAGGCGAAGTGACTGAACTTGCGAACCCGATTCGCGTTGGACTGATCGGCTTCGGTTTCGTAACGAAGACGTTTCACGTTCCGCTGTTGCGCGGAACGCCGGGGTATCAGATCGCGGCGATTTCGTCGAGTCATCCTCAGAACGTGCTGGCGACGCTTCCCGACGTCGAGGTTGTCAGCTCCGCTGAAAAGCTCGCTACGCATCCCGATCTCGACCTCGTCGTAGTAGCCAGCCCGAACGACAGCCACGCGCGGCTCGCCGAGCTGGCGATGCGGAGCGGTCACAACACCGTCGTCGAAAAGCCGTTCACCATCACCGCCGAGGAAGCGAGATATCTGGTTGCGGTAGCAGAGGAGAATCACGTCCTGCTGTCGGTGTTTCACAATCGGCGCTGGGACAGCGATTTCCTCACCATTCGCGACGCGCTCGATCGCAAGTTGCTGGGCAGAGTCGTGCGATTTGAATCGCGGATCGATCGCTATCGCCCTGAAGTGCGGGATCGCTGGCGAGAACGTCCCGGAGCCGGTTCAGGATTGCTGTACGATCTCGGACCGCATCTCATCGACCAGGCGCTGCTGCTGTTCGGAATTCCTGACGATGTCGAGGCGACTGTCGCGGAGCAGCGCGACGGCGCAAAGACCGACGATCTCTTTCATTTGATGCTGCGCTACGGGGAGATGATCGCGACACTCGAGGCGGGCTCACTCGTCTCGGGCGGCACGCCTCGATTCGCCGTGCACGGCGACCGCGCCAGCATCGTCAAACGGAAACCCGACATCCAGGAAGATCAACTGCGCGCGGGAATGCTGCCGGGCTCGACAGATTGGGGACGTGATCCTGATGACGCCGTGATCTACGACGGAGCAGACGGTGCAACACTCTCCATCCCCGCCGCGAGGGGCGACCAGCGCGGATTCTACGTTGCACTCAGCGAAGCGCTCCGCGGCAAAGGGCCCAACCCCGTCACCGCGCTACAAGGCGCCACCGTAATAGCGATCATCGAGGCTGCGATTCTCTCCGATCGAGGGGGGCGGCGCGTCGTTCCGGAGATCTCCGCGGCAGAGCGCGCCGCGTGGCCGACCTAGCTCAGGTCGGCTGCGCCACCTTTTCGTCGAGTGGCGCGCGCACCTCGATGCCAAGACCGTCCGGCCCGACGCACATGAAATAGATGTTCGGTCCTCCGCGACTGAGGTCGGTCTTGATCGTCACGCCAGCCTTTTTGAGCTGCCCATTGATGCGCCGCACATCGGCTTCCTTCTCGAGAATGAAGCCGATGTGAAAATCCGGCGGGTACACCGGCGGCGGCGAGCCGAACAGATTGCTCACGCCAAGCGACAAGCCCGCCTCGTCCTCCAGCATCGCGAGCTCCTCGCGACGCTGGAAAATGCAGCGCATGCCGAAGTTGCTCTCGAAGAATGCCCGCGCCGCCGGGACGTTGGAGACCTGCAGATCGATGTGATTGAGCTTCATCTACCGCGTAAACAGCTGTGAGTTGTGAAGCGTCCCGGTATATGGCCGCATCCACACCATGCCGTTCCACGCGTGCTTCAGGTATGCGTTGACCAAGGCCATTTCCGCCGGGGTGTACTGGCTGCGGTGACACGCGAACTCCGCAACACCGGCCTTCAGATCGCGGTCCTCGAAAGGCACGCGTACCGTCAACAGCCCTTC
>CAMLDY010000064.1 GCA_946478895.1 uncultured Gemmatimonadota bacterium | reverse complement strand
CCGACGTCCACGCCCAGCCGATGGTGAACTTCTGGAAGCGCAGCATGTCCATCACGCCGACTTCGGGCATCGTCGCGCCGAACAGGTCGGGACGCTGATTCTCCACCGCGCCGATCAGCAATCCGCCGTTGGAGCCGCCGCGAATCGCCAGCTTCGGCGTCGAGGTGTACTTCTGATTGATCAGATACTCCGCGGCCGCAATGAAGTCGTCGAAAACGTTCTGCTTCTTCGACAGCATTCCCGCCTCGTGCCACTCTTTGCCGTACTCGCCGCCGCCGCGCAGGTTCGCCAGCGCGTAGATGCCGCCCATCTCGAGCCACGCGATGTTGGCAGCTGAGAAGCTGGGAGTCTCGGAGATGTTGAATCCACCGTACGCGTAGAGCAGCGTCGGATTGCTCCCATCGAGCTTGATTCCCTTTTTCGCGGTGATGTACATCGGAACCCGCGTTCCGTCCTTGCTCGTGTAGAAGACCTGACGGGTCTCGTACGGCGACGGATCGAACGCCACGCGTGGCGCGCGGAAAGTCGCGTTCTGGCCAGACTTGAGGTCGTAGCGGTAAACGGTGGTCGGATAGAGGAACGACGTGAACGTATAGAACAGCTCGTCGTCGCCCTGGCGGCCCTGAATGCTTCCGACGGTACCCATCGCGGGCAAGCGTAGCTCGCCACGATAGCTGAACCCTCCGCCGAGCAGCTGCGCGCGCTCGCGCGCGACGATCGGCGCCGTGCTCGTGTCGTCATAGACGATAGCGGGCGACCGCCGCTGATCCGGGCGCTGGCGATCACGATAGTCGCGCCTGTCGTCCCCCGACGACGCGTAGAAGCGCACGCTCGAATGCGCATCCTGCAGATAGTTGGCGACGATGTCGTCGCCCGCCATCACTGCGCTGACGAGAGCATCGCGATTCTCGGGGATGATGGTGTTCCACCGCTCCTCGCGGGGATTGTCGATGCTGATCGCGACGATGCGACCGCGCGGCGCGTTTCGGTCCGTCCGCACGTAGAACATCGTCTTCCGGTTTCCAATGAACGAATACTCTGCGTCGAGCTTGTCGATCAACCGCACGACGGGATTGTCGATCTCCGGCTTGTCGGGATCGTCGAGATCGACGAAGTAGAGCCTGGTGCGGACGTCGGTGCCCTGCGACACGGTGATGATCAGGTACTGGCCGTCGTCGCTGACGCTGCCGTCGAACAGCCAGTCGGGCTGATCGGGCCGATCGTATACAAGCTCGTCGCGCGATTGGGGCTGACCGATGCGGTGGTAGTAGAGCTTCTGGTTCTTGTTGGCATTGGTCATCTTGTTGCCCGATACGGGCTCGTCGTAGCGGGAGTAGAAGAATCCCTTGTTGTCGTGCGTCCAGGAGATTCCCGAGAACTTCACCCACTTCACGACATCCGACAGGTCGCGGCCGTCATCGACGCTCCGGACGTGAAGCTCCTGCCAGTCGGATCCGCTCGTCGACAGACTGTATGCCAGGTAGCGGCCATCGTGCGATGCGGACGTTCCGGACAGCGCCACCGTTCCGTCCGGCGACAGCGTGTTGGGATCGAGCAGCACGCGCGGTGGCGCGTTTCTCCCGTCCTGCACGTACAACACGCTCTGATTCTGCAAGCCGGTGTTCTGGAAATAGAAGTAGCGATCGTTCTCCTTGAACGGCGCCGAGTAGCGCGCGTAGTTCCAGAGCTGCGTCAGGCGATTGCGAATGGCGGTGCGCTGCGGAATCGTCGCCAGAAACGAATCGGTAAGTCTGTTTTCGGCCTCGACCCACGCCTTGGTCGCCGGCGAATCGACGTTCTCGAGCCAGCGATAAGGATCGGCGATGCTGGTGCCGTGATAATCATCGACCTGGGTTCCGCGCGGCGCCGATGGGTATGTGAGGGTCGGATTGGGTGCCGTCTGGCTGGCAAGGGACGCCGGAAGAAGAGGGGCGACGGCGACAAATGCAGAGAGTGCGGCTCGGGAGATGGCCGCATTGGCGGTACGAGAGTAACGCATGGGACGCGTGGCCTGCTGGCTAAATGGTTATGATGTACACAATCTACGGCGCTTCGACACTCAGGTTCCACCCACGGCGACAACTCGAATGGTGAAGGTGACCAGACCCGCGCAGACGGGCAGACAATACTGGCTCCTGAAATCGGATCCCGACACTTTCGGCTGGGAAGATCTCTGGAATTCACCCAATCGCACCACCCCTTGGGACGGCGTGCGAAACTTTCAGGCGCGCAACTTCATGCGCGACGAGATGAAGAAAGGCGACCTCGCCTTCTTCTACCATTCCGGCGAGCCCGAGCCCGGCATCCACGGCATCGTCGAAATCGTACGTGAAGGATACCCCGATCATACCGCTCTCGATCCGAAGCATCCGCACTACGATCCGGACAGCAAGGGCGGGGAAACGCCGTGGTCGATGGTTGATATCCGAGCCGTCGAGAAGCTGCCCCGACCCGTCACGCTGAGCGAGATGCGGACAATGCCCCAGCTCGAGGGCATGCCGCTCCTCAAGAAGGGAAACCGGCTATCGGTCCAGAAGGTCGGGAGCGCTGAATGGAACGCCGTTTTGAAGGTGGCGGGGCTGAGCTCGGGCTGAGGCACGCGGGACGGATCGGCGGGTGTTACCTGCGGCACCAGATGTTCTTCCCTCTCCTATGAGTCCCCGATCCCGACACTCTAATGATGTCGCGGAGCACTACGCGCCCTAGGACATGACCCCTCCCGTCAAGGTCCTGGTGGCGGGTTTGCCCGCGGAAATGGTCCGCGAGATCGGACTGAGGCTCGGTGGCGTCGTCATAAGCGAGTTCGACAACGCCCAGCAGATGGGCCGCGCCGCCGCCCACGGCGAAGCGCGCCTCGTCATTCTCAGTGACGCGCTCCCGCTCGAGGACGCGATCTACATCGCGCGTCGCGCCAAGGATGCCAGCGACGACATGCGCATTGCCTACATGCTCTCGATGCAGCACGCCGAGACCGGACTGCGCGCGCTCAAGGACATCCACATCGATCAGTATTTCCTCTCGCCAGTCGATACGGAGGAGATGCTTCGCCAACTGGGCAAGCTGGCTGGCGTCGAGGTCCTGCCGTTCCAGGCCTCCCACAGCGAGCACATCGCCGCCGCAGTGTTCGAGGCGTGGGAGCGCGCGAAGCCAGCCATCTTCCAGAAGATCGATCGGCTGGATGACGCGGCCATCGCGCTGCTCGACAACACTTTCTCCGCCGAGGTCAAATCGGAAGCGGAGGCTTACTCGCAGAACGTCGCCGAAGTCGCGGGGCGGTTCGGGTTCGACAAGGCGGCAAGGGTTGCGCGAGATCTCGCCGAGCGATTCGCAGCGACATCCCTCTCGCCTGTGGATGGAGTGCCGATCTCGCAGGATCTGCTCGCGCTGCGCGAGAGTCTCGTTGGCCCGCCGCAAGTGCCGGCCGCGAGGCCCGCCGATTCTGCGACGGCAACTCCCGCCGGCCCGGTCTCGGCGTTCGAGGCGGCACAGCTCGAGGGTCGTCGCGTGTTGGTGGTCGACGACGAGCCAATGATGTCTCGCGGGCTTACCTCTCTGCTCGGCCGCCGCGGACTGGCTGTCACCGCCCTCAACGACCCGCTCCGGTTCTGGAGCGTGATCGAGGAAACCAAGCCGAACCTGATCCTGCTCGACCTGGAGATGCCGAAGCTCAGTGGTACCGAGCTGTGTCGCGCCATCCGCAACGATCGCCGCTGGAGCGCGCTGCCGGTGATCTTTCTCACCGGTCATACCGACCAGGCGAGCGTGCAGCGCATCTTCGCTGCCGGCGCCGACGACTACGTCGGCAAGCCGTTCGTGCCCGCCGAGCTCACGGTGCGCATCGAGAGCAGGCTCACCGGTGTCAAAGCGCGTCGCACTCCCCACGAGACGGATCCCCTCACCGGGTTGGCGACGGGTGCCAAAGCAACCGAGCTGATCGAGCGCTTCCTCCGCCTCGCGCGCAGAAAATCGGATCCATACTCGATCGCGGTGCTCCAGGTGGACGGCTTTGCCAGTCTCGCCGCGAATTTCGGGCGCAACACCGCCAACAGCGTCCTCCGCTCCATCGGCGAGCTTCTTCCGAAATCATTCCGCGGTGAAGACGTGCCCGGCTGGTGGGGCGGAGCCGACTTCACCGTCGGTATGTACGGCAGCTCGAAGGAGCATGCCGCGATCAAGCTGGCGCAGATCTGCGCGAAGATCGCCGAGCAGAATTTCACCGCCGAGGATGGCCGGCGCGTGCACGTGTCGTGCAGCGCGGGAGTCGCGCAATACCAGACCGACGGCGACACCGTCCCTTCGCTGTGGGACGCCGCGCACAAGGCGCTTCAGCAGGCTCGCACCGACGGCGGCGCGAATCGTGTCGGAGTTTCAGGCATCACTCTGACGGGACCGATGACGCGTCGCGTCGATGTCGCACTGGTGGATGACGATGGCGCGCTCGTCTCGCTGCTGCGCCACGCGATGGAGAGCCGCAGCCTCAGCGTCGCGACTTTCGCCGACGGTGAGACCGCGGTCGCCGCGCTCACGGGATCGTCACCGGAGATCCAGGCGAGACTCATTCTCCTCGACGTCGATCTCCCGGCGCTCAACGGACTCGAGGTTCTGCGCAGGCTCAAGGCCAGCGAAGTGACGCGTCTCAGCAACGTCGTCATTCTCACCGCCCGAACCGGTGAGCGCGACATTCTTGCCGCGCTCGAGCTGGGCGCCGCCGACCACATCCCCAAGCCGTTCAGCGTCCCAGTGCTCATGCACAAGGTCCGCGCGGTACTGAAGCAGAGTCAGTCGTGATCGGCGACAACATCATCCGCGTCGTCATGCTGGCCGAGGTGGGCCTGCTGGTGTTCGCGGTCACGCTCTTCTTTCTCCACGGAGTCTGGCTCCATCTCACCGAGCGCCGGCTGCAGCGACTCTCGAAGGCGGCGCGGGATTCGGTGGCGGTCCTGATCACCCGCGGAACGATCAACGTCGAGGAGCTCGCGGCGCTGGCGCAGCAGCCGAACGAAGTGCAGGTGATGGCGTTTCTCGAGATCTCGCGCAATCTCAGCGGTACCGGGAAGGAGCGGCTGCGCTTCATCGCCGAGAAAGTCGGAGTGCTCGACCGCGCCAGGAAGCTGTGCGAGCACCGTCGCTGGACGCGCCGGCTTCGCGGCGCGCGCATCCTCTCGCGCCTCGATGTTCCGGACCCGCTCGTGCGAAAGCTGCTCGCCGATCCGCATCCCGCTGTGCGCGCCCAGGCGGCGGAGTGGGCCGCCGCGCAGCCGTCGGAGGAGGTCATCTCGGCGATGCTTGCCCTGCTCGCAGATCCCGCGACGCAGGCGAGATTTGCGGTGCAGAATGCCCTGCTGCGAATGGGCGGCGTGATTGCCGGACCGCTGGCCTCGTTTCTCGAGACCCACACCGGACGCGCCGCGGAAGCAGGTCTTCGCGTCGCCGAGTCGGTTGCCGAGCCGAGCTTCGCGGCGGCGGCGCTCAGGTTCTCGCGCGCCGGGGACGACACCGGCATTCGTGTCGCTGCCGCGAAACTGCTCGGCGCGATCGCCGGAGAAGCGGCCGCAACGCGTCTGACGGAAATGCTCAAGGACAGCGAATCCCGGGTCAGGGCGGCGGCGGCGCAGAGTCTGGGGAGGATGCAACACTGGCAGGCGGGCTCGCTGCTCTTCGACCTGCTGCGTGATTCCGCGTGGCGGGTGCGAAAGGAGGCCGGACTCTCGCTTCGCGCGCTCGGAGCGCCGGGGACGCTGTTTCTCCGCCGCGCGCTTAAGAGCGACGATCGATTCGCGGCCGACATGGCGCAGCAGGTTCTGGATCTTCCAGCAGCGGCGGCGGGATGACCGACATTCTGCGCACCGTAGTGAATGCGATGCTGTTCAAGGCGCAGGGGCCGGTGCTGGCGTATTTCTTCGCCATCAACGCCTGGTATCTGGTTCTCCTCGTCAGCGCGCTGCTGGAGCTTCGGCGGCACATGCTGCTGATCACCGACGAGAGCCGGCACCTTCTGCTCAGCTCGACCCTGTCGCCGACGATCTCGATTCTGGCGCCCGCGTACAATGAGGAGGCGACCATCGAGACGAGCCTGCGCGCGCTGCTGGCGCTGCAGTACCCGAATCTCGAGGTCATCGTCATCAGCGACGGCTCGAAGGATCGGACGGTGCAGGTACTGATCGATCGATTCAATCTCGTACCGGTGAAGACGATCTACGAGCAGCGCATCAAGACCAAGCCGGTGCGCATGCTGTACAGATCAGCGACGTATCCATCGCTGGTCGTCGTCGACAAGGAAAACGGCGGCAAGGCCGACGCCCTCAACGTCGGCCTCAGCTTCGCGCGCGGCGAGCTGGTCTGCGCGATGGACGCCGACACGCTCATCGAAGGCGACGGACTGCAGCGGATGGTACGACCGTTTCTTTACGCGACCGATGTCGTCGCGACCGGAGGAACGATTCGCGTCGTCAACGGCTCCGAAGTGAAGCACGGTCGCGTTCTCAAGGCCCGTGTGCCAACCCATCTGCTTCCCGGAGTGCAGGTGGTGGAGTACCTCCGCGCGTTCCTGTTCGGAAGGCTTGGCTGGAATCGCCTCGGCGGAAACATCATCATCTCCGGGGCGTTTGGACTCTTTCAGCGCGACGCCGTCGTGAATGCTGGCGGATACCTGCACGACACCGTCGGCGAAGACATGGAGCTCGTGCTGCGACTCAAGCGACTGTCGTACGAGAAGGGCGGGCCGGGAAGGATCGCGTTCGTTCCAGATCCGGTGGCGTGGACCGAAGTGCCTGAGACCGCGGCGGTGCTCGGCAGACAGCGCGACCGCTGGCACCGCGGACTGGCCGATGTGTTGTGGCGGCACCGCCGGATGATGCTCAATCCGCGCTACGGCGTAACGGGGCTGTTCGTGTATCCCTACTACGCATTCGTCGAGCTGCTTGCGCCCGTCATCGAGGTAATTGGTTTGCTGACGCTCGCGCTCGGCCTGGCGTTCGGGGTGCTCGACTGGAAATTCGCCGTGCTGTTCTATCTGACCGCGTACGGGCTGGGGACGGCGATGACGGCGTTCACGCTGATCCTCGAGGACCTCAGCTTTCATCGCTACGCGACGTTCCGCGATCGCGCGCTGCTTTTCTGCTGGGCGCTGCTCGAGAATCTCGGCTATCGGCAGATGACGGTTTATTGGAGACTGCGCGGACTCTGGAAGTTCATCCGCGGCCGGAAGGAATGGGGGGCGATGGAGCGGAAGGGGTTCCAGGCGGTGCCGGCGGCGAAGCAGGGGTCGGCTGCGGCGTAAAAACGATAAAAGAAGACTACCGGCCTGCGGCTCCGGGCCGCACGGCGGGCGGCCGCGGGCTACTGCTTGCGCGGCTATTGAACACTGAACGCGCATCTGAAGAATGCTGAGCCCGCGGCCTCAAGCCGGCTCGCCCACGGCCGCCCGCCGGTAGTCTTGTTTTGTCGTTCTTTAGCTGGCCCTTCAAACGCTGGGCGGGCATGGCTTGCCTGCCGCGCGCATTCCTGCCAATCTCCGTTAGGGAACATCCCTCCCGGAGTCCAAATGCTGCGTTCGTCGCTGGCCATCTCGCTGTGCCTTGCCGCATCTCTCGCCGCTTGTGCCCGCACAACTCCGGGCATCGACGTCAGCTCGACTGACTTCGATCTCGACCCCCTCGTCGGGCAATGGCGCGGGACGTACAGCAGCAGCTCGACCGGCAGAAGCGGCACCATCGCCTTTACACTGCGCGCTGGCGAGTCGGCGGCTTCTGGAAACGTCGTGATGATTCCGCGGCCCGACTCGTTGCTGACTCCCGAAGAGCGTGAGGCAGTCGAAAACGGCGGATCCAACCCGCGTCAGGTGCTGACGATTCACTTCGTGAGAAAAACCGGCGGCAGTGTACACGGCAACCTCGATCCGTACCACGAGGCCGAGTGCAATTGCCAGGTGCTCACCACCTTCGACGGCGAATTCACCAATAGCACGACGATTCAGGGGACTTACTCGACGGTGCCATCCATTGCCGGCGGCACCGTCAGCGGCGGCACGTGGACGGCGCGGAGGGTGAAGCGCCTGTGACGGCTCCGCGAATCGATGTTCTCGCCGCGCCCGAGAGCGAGAAAATTCTCGCCCGCAACCGGGTTGGACGCATCGCGTTCACGACGCAGGGGCGCGTCAATATTCTTCCGATTCACTACATGTATGAAGCGGGCTGGATCTACGGCCGCACTCAGCCCGGCGGAAAGCTGCTGCTCATCCTGCGCAACCGGCGCGTCGCGTTCGAGGTCGATGAGCACCAGGATGTCTTCGATTGGCGGAGCGTCGTTGCCCACGGGACGTTCTACATCATCGAGCCCGGCGACGAGAAGGTCTATCGACACGCGGTCGAGCTGATGCGCCAGGTACTTCCGACGACGAAGACGAAGGAAGATCCGACTCCCTACCGCACCTACTTCTTTCGGATCAATGTCGCCGAGCTAACGGGCAGGTCGGCGCAGCCGACTGGGGGAGAGACCGTCGCAGCTTCCGACGAAGTGCCGACCGAGACCGCGGTCGCCGAAGCCGACATCGCGCTGCGGAATTCGGCGCGTGCCGCTCTGGCTCAGCTCGAACACGTGGACGCCGAGCGGGTGACGGTCGAAGTGATGGAAGGAATCGTGATCGTCGGCGGCGTCGTCGAGACTTCGCAGGAATCCTCCGACATCGAGCGCGCGCTCACAGCGGTTCCCGGCGTGCGGGTGATGGTGATGCAGGTGGAGGTCGATGCGCCCGACGAGGGGGCGACCGACCCCGTCGATCTGGCGCGGGCAGTAAGCCAAACCCTGGCGAAGAGCGCGAAAGCGGGCGACGACGTGCGCGTCGTCATCGAGAACGGCTGGATACGCGCCGAGGGCACCGTCGAAAGCGCCGAGCGACACGCCGACATCGCGCGGGATCTGCGCACGCTCCGTGGCGCGCGCGGCTTTCTCGATCGGATTCGCGTCGGTTAGTCTCGCTCGCCGGGCTCGTCGTCGTGGACGGCGATCTCGAGATGAAAGCGGTGCAGAAAGCGGTGCAGCGCCGGCGCGAACAGCACGCCTACCATTGTGATGAAGGTGACGCCGCTGAACAGCGCGTAGAATCCGGCGAACAGGTGTAGGTGCGATGCCTGCAGCGCGTTGAGGGCTCGCGGGTCCGGCGGTGGGCCCTCGCCGGAAAGAATCATCGACGAGTAGTAGAACGAGTCCAGCCAGCCAAGTCTGCCGAAATCGTGGTAGCCGAGCATGCCGATAATGAGCCCGCCGCCGATGACACCGGCGGCGATCGCGGCGCTGCGCAGCATCCGCAGCAGGAACAGCCGGCGCGACGGCATCGGTTTCATCATCACTTCGGGGTCGGGCATCGGGCCCGTCTTTCTTCGATTGAACGGCATTCGGGTCTCCATCTAATACGAAGAATCCCCTCGATTTGTGAGGTCCGCGTTGTAGGGGATTCCTTTACTGACCCCGGCCGAAGTGCGCACAAAGAATCCTCGAAGTCTCTACATAGCTCAGCGGGACTGGGTCGTAGCTTCGGAGACACTCATTTCGAGACTTCAGATTCCGTGGATCGACTAAAAGCGTTTAAGGACCTCCCGGCCTACACCTCACAGAACACGCCCCTGCTTCCCGGCGGATCTCGCCGGTTAAGCATCCTCGTGGTCTCAAACAATTCGGGTATCGCCGAGCACGCTGTTCGCGAGCTGACGCGCAGTGGCTACTCCGTGAACCCGGAATACGCGCCGGCCAGGTATGAGTTCGAGGTCCGGCTTCGGGGCGGCAACTACGACGTGATTGTGACTGCCTTGCATTTGCGCGGTTGGTCAGCGTTGGACCTGCTCGCCACACGCACCGAAGCCGGGTCGGACGTTCCGGTAATTGTGCTGGGCGAGGCTGGCGCTGGCGACCTCGCTCTGCAGTGCGTGCAAGGCGGCGCCGCTGACTTCGTCGCACTTGACAACATTCAAATGCTGCCGACTGCGGTCGCACGTGCGGTCGCAGACGCCAGGTCGCTGAAGGAGCGGGCGGCGGCGAACGATCTGGTGGGGAGACTTACCCTCGCGATCGACCAAAGTCCGGCTTCGATCATCTTCACCGATACATCGGGTACCATCCAGTACGTCAATCAGCGATTCACGGAAGTGACGGGATACACCGCGAACGAAGCGATCGGTCGAACTCCGAGCATCGTGCGGTCGGGGCGGAACCCGCGCGCAGTGTACGCGGATCTCTGGCGAACCGTACGCGCGGGCAAGGTATGGCGCGGCGAGCTGCAGAACAGGCGCAAGAACGGTGAGCTTTATTGGGACTCGGTGAGCATCTCGCCGATCAAGGATGCGAACGGGGTGATCACCCACTTCCTCGGCTGCCAGGAGGACATCACCGATCGGAAGCTCGCGCATGAAAAAATTCGCGACAGCGAAGAGCGCTTTCGCCAGATTGCCGACAACATGCAGGAAGTCTTCTTCGTCGTGAGCAGCGATCTGCGGACCAAGCTTTATCTGAGCCCCAGCTATGAGGAATTGTGGGGTCGCACACGCCAGAGCGCAGAGGAGGACCCCGCGTCGTTCATTGAGGGCGTCGTGGAGGAGGATCGCGAGGAACTGTTTGCAAATATCGCCGCGGCACAAAAAGGGGTAACTCCGCCTCCCGTCGAGTTCAGGGTTCGCCGGCCTGACGGAACTATCCGATGGGTCCTCGCCCACGCGGCGCCCATCAAGGATCTGGCGGGGAACGTCTATCGCATTACCGGTTCGGCGCTGGACGTTACCGACCGCCACATCGCGCAGGAGGCTCTGCGAGAGAGCGAAATGAAATTCCGTTTGCTTGCCGAAGCGACCTTCGACGGAGTCGTAGTCTCGGTCGATGGCATCATCAGGGAAGCGAATCAGGGGCTTGCCGAAATCTTCGGCTGCACGATCGAAGGAGCGGTTGGACGCCCAGTCCTGGATTTCGTCGATCCCGACTCGTGGCTCGACGTCAAGAGTCAGATGATGCAAGGTGCCGTTGGAGTTTACGAGTGTATGGGGAGACACTCCAGCGGTCGGAAGGTTTACCTCGAGGTCGCGGCGAAGAAGTACACATACAAAGGCGAGGCAGCGCGCATTACCGCGATCCGCGACGTGACCGAGCGCCGACTGCTGGAGAATCAGTTTCGCCAGGCGCAGAAGATGGAAGCCGTGGGCCGCCTCGCTGGTGGCGTCGCACACGACTTCAACAATCTCCTCACGGTGATCATGACCTACACCGAGATGCTTGCCGAGGATCTCAGCGGGAATGATTCGAAAAGGGAAGATCTTGGCGAAATAGCGAAGGCTTCCGAAGCCGCCGCCTCACTTACACGACAGCTGCTGGCGTTCAGTCGGCAGCAGGTAGTCGAGCCGAAGCTCGTTCTGCTCGAGGATGTCCTGACGAATGCCGACAAAATGTTGCGTCGCCTCATCGGTGAAGATGTAGAGCTCGTAACCACCATCGGCAGCGATCGATGCTCGGTGATGATTGATCCGCACCAGTTGGAGCAGGTGATCATGAACCTCGCCGTCAACGCTCGTGACGCGATGCCAGCCGGTGGCAAGCTCACCCTCGAAACGTCGATTGTCGAGCTCGATGCCCAGTATGCGAAAGATCATTGGCCCGCCGTTGCCGGCAGATTTGCCATGCTGGCAGTCAGCGATACGGGCGTTGGCATGGACGAAGAGACGCGCGCTCGAATCTTCGAGCCGTTCTTCACGACCAAGGAAGTGGGCAAGGGCACTGGACTCGGTCTCGCGACGGTCTACGGAATCGTCAAACAGAGCAACGGCTTCATCTGGGTTTACAGCGAGCCGGGGGAAGGTACGACCTTCAAGCTCTACTTCCCGCTGGTCGTCGGCCAGGCGAGCGCCAATGAGCTGGAGATCAGGAAACCGATGCACGGCACCGAAACAATTCTTCTGGTGGAGGATTCACCGGTCGTGCGCGCAGCCGCAGCGCGCATTCTGCAGCGTGCCGGATACACGGTACTGGAGGCCCCGACCAGCAGGTCGGCGGTCGATATTGCAGCCAAGAAGCAAAACCGCGTCGATCTCCTGCTCACCGACGTGGTAATGCCGGATATGAGCGGCCGCGAAGTCGCCGAAGCGTTCATGCGGCTCCGTCCAGACGCCAAGGTGCTTTACATGTCAGGCTACACCGACGACGCCGTAGTGCGTCACGGCATACTCCAATCGGGCATCGCCTATCTCCAGAAGCCGTTCACTGGGGAGACCCTGACGGCAAAGGTACGGGCGGTTCTCGACGGGCCGGGGCCGGCCGCGCCCGCGGTACACGCAGCATGAACGAACATGGGGCACCATGCTCGCCGAGTGAGTGCGGTCTAGCGCAATTGTCGTCGCCAGCCTAGGCGACTCGCACGTCGTCCTAAAGCTCTCGAACCCAGCTTCGTTGCATTAACTTTGATGTAATCAACTGGAGAACAGGATGCCGAAGACCGGTACGAAAGCGCCACCCTCAGCCTCACGCAAAGCCCCATCAGCCAAGTCCGACAAATCCGACAAGTCCGACAAGAAAAACCCTGCCCCAGCGCCCGCGCAGCCAGCCGGCAGCTCCACCAACAACGGAACCGGTGGTACGCTCGAGGTCATAGATAGCCGCACCCGCAAGGAATACTCGGTCCCCGTCGCCGATTGCGCCATCCGCGCCACCGAGCTCAAGAAGATCAAAACCGACAACCCGGACGACACCGGGCTCGTTTCCTACGATCCGGCGTTCCTCAACACCGCCTCCTGCAAGAGCGCGATCACCTACATCGATGGCGATAAAGGCATTCTTCGCTATCGCGGCTATCCGATCGAGCAGCTCGCCGAAAACGCGACGTTTCTCGAGGTGGCGTGGCTGCTGCGCCACGGCGAGCTGCCGAGCCAGGACGAGTACGACCAGTTCGTGCACGACATCACGTTCCATACATACGTGCACGAGAACTTCAGGAAATTTCTCGAGGGCTTCCGCTACGATGCGCACCCGATGGCGATGCTCAACAGCTCGATCGCGGGGCTGGCGTCATTTTATCCGACGGCCCGCAACATCTTCGACGAGACCGAGCGCAACATCTCGATCATAAGACTGCTGGCGAAGACGCCGACCATTGCCGCGTTCTCGTACCGACACGTCAAGGGACTGCCGTTCGTCTATCCCGACAACCGCTTGTCCTACGTCGAGAACTTCCTGTCGATGGTCGCGCGGATGAGCGAGTCCAAGTACGAGGCGAATCCGGTGTTCGCCCGCGCGCTCGAAATCCTGTTCATCCTGCACGCCGACCACGAGCAGAACTGCTCGGCCAACGCCGTGCGCGCAGTCGGCTCGTCACACGTTGATCCATTTTCCGCGGTATCGGCGGGAGTCGCCGCGCTGTTCGGCCCGTTGCACGGTGGCGCGAACGAGCAGGTGCTGCGGATGATCGGCGAAATCGGCAACGTCAAGAACGTTCCGAAGTTCATCGAGGGCGTGAAGACCGGAACGGGCGGCCGGCTGATGGGCTTCGGCCACCGGGTGTACAAGA
>CAMLDY010000063.1 GCA_946478895.1 uncultured Gemmatimonadota bacterium | reverse complement strand
CCACGGTGAATACGTTCCCGGGCCTTGTACACACCGCCCGTCACGCCATGGAAGTGGTGAGCGCCCGAAGTCCGTGTCGGAACCCGCAAGGGGCCAAGCGGCCGAAGGCGAGCATCATGACTGGGGCGAAGTCGTAACAAGGTAGCCGTAGGGGAACCTGCGGCTGGATCACCTCCTTAACGGAGCTGCGAGTAAGGCAGGCTGACTGGGCGACCAGTCGACGTGTCGGAAAGCACTCACGTGTCGCTCGTCTCGTAACATCCAGATCTCAATCTCGATTTCCATATAAAAGAGCCCGAACCAATGCACCCTCTGGGTGTATGATCCAGGCTCGAAGTAACACGAGGGGCTTGTAGTTAAGTCCTTAAGCACCAAGCGACAGAGCGCTTATATCTCGAAAGTTTTTTGACAATGGAAAGTAGTAGTGATCGTGGGATTTGAAGCCCGGGACCTGATAAGATCCCGCGGCTTAAGAATCAACACTAGTGACACAATTTCTAGCGATGCTCTGGCTCGAAAGAGCTGGGGCTCGATTTGTCTCAAGAGCTATTAAGCTCGAGAGTCCAAAGATTGTATCACTCGTTAGATCGCGCGTGTTTCTGTTTGAACAAGTTATTTGATCAAGCGAAAGAAAGTATGTGGGGGATGCCTAGGTACACGGAGGCGAGGAAGGCCGTGGTAAGCTGCGATAAGCCAGGGGGAGCTGCACACAAGCTATGAGCCCTGGATTGCCGAATGGGGAAACCCGGCTGTCAGCGATGGCAGTCACACTCTACGGAGTGAGCAAACTCAGGGAACTGAAACATCTAAGTACCTGAAGGAAAGAGAAATCAACCGAGATGCCCTAAGTAGCGGCGAGCGAAAGGGGCCCTAGCCCAAACCGTTGCCCTTTGTGGTGGCGGGGTTGTAGGACCTACAGACGGCGCAGCCAAGTGTTAGCGGAATTCTCCTGGAACGGAGAGCCATAGACGGTGAGAGCCCGGTACGCGTAAACCAAAGGTTGCGTTAGTAGTGTTCCTGAGTAACGCCCGAGTTCCGAGGAATCGGGCGTGAAACTGGGGGGACCACCCTCCAAGGCTAAAGACTCCCGTGTGACCGATAGTGAACGAGTACCGTGAGGGAAAGGTGAAAAGTACCCCAGTGCGGGGAGTGAAAGAGTTTCTGAAACCACATACTTACAAGCGGTAGGAGGCTGGGCTGGTCTTCGGATCAGTTACGGCTGACTGCGTGCCTTTTGCATTATGATCCGGCGAGTTACTCCTCAGAAGCGTAGGCTAAGCGGCTAGGCTGCGGAGCCACAGCGAAAGCGAGTCCTGTAACGAGGGCGACTTAGTTTCTGGGGGTAGACCCGAAGCCAGGGCGATCTACCCATGTGCAGAGTGAAGCGCGGGTAACACCGCGTGGAGGCTCGAACCAGTACGGGTTGAAAACCGTTTGGATGACGTGTGGGTAGGGGTGAAAGGCCAATCAAGCCTGGAGATAGCTGGTTCTCCCCGAAATCTATTGAGGTAGAGCCTCAGGAAGTGTTTGCAGGAGGTAGAGCGACTGGATGGGCGCGGGGGGTCGAAGACCCTACCAACCCCAACCAAACTCCGAATGCCTGCTAAATGAATCCTGGGAGGCAGTCGTTGAGCGATAATGTCCAACGGCGAGAGGGAAAGAACCCAGAACCACAGCTAAGGCCCCGAAGTGGCCGCTAAGTATAGCGAAGGATGTGAACGTGCCGTGACAACTGGGAGGTTGGCTTAGAAGCAGCCATTCCTTGAAAGAGTGCGTAATAGCTCACCAGTCCAGCGTGTTCGCGCCGAGAATGGTCGGGATTAAGCGGCCCGCCGAAGCTTGGTCTTCATACTATGTATGAGGGGTAGGGGAGCGTTCTGTCCGCCTTGAAGCCACCGGGGAACCGTGTGGTGGAGCGTTCAGAAGTGAGGATGCCGGATTGAGTACGCGCAAATGCGGGTGAGAACCCCGCACACCGTAAGCCCAAGGATTCCTGCGCCATGGCAATCAGCGCAGGGTGAGGCGGACCCTAAGGCGAGGCCCCAAAGGCGTAGTCGATGGATAGCCGGTTAACATTCCGGCCCCGCCAGTTGCACGTTATTACCCCAGGAGGGACCCTGGAACGAATGGAGAGCGGTCTTGTGGATTGACCGTCTAACCGCGTAGGCGTAAGCCGAGACGGGAATGTAAGAGTGAGGGGCAACCCGAGCTCAATTCTTCAATAGTCGACAGGCAAGAAAATCTTCTGTGGGGAGTTCAGCTGGTGTCCGTACCGTAAACCGACACAGGTGGGTGAGGCGAGTAGCCTAAGGTGAACGAGTGAAACGTGGTCAAGGAACTCGGCATAATGATCCCGTAACTTCGGAAGAAGGGATGCCTTTTTGAGGTAAGGCTTCGCGCCCCAACTCGGGAAGGTCGCAGCGAATCGGCCCAAGCGACTGTTTAGCAAAAACACAGGTGTGTGCCAAGCCGCACAAGGCGCCGTATACACACTGACGCCTGCCCGGTGCCGGAAGGTTAAGGGGAGAGGTTAGCCGCAAGGCGAAGCCTTGAGCCGAAGCCCCGGTAAACGGCGGCCGTAACTATAACGGTCCTAAGGTAGCGAAATTCCTTGTCGGGTAAGTTCCGACCTGCACGAATGGCGTAACGACTTGAGCACTGTCTCGACCACGTGCTCGGCGAAATTGCAGTCTCGGTGAGGATTCCGAGTCCCCGCAGCAGGACAAAAAGACCCCATGCACCTTTACTGCAACTTGTCATTGCTCGTTGCACGGTGCTGTGTAGCATAGGTGGGAGCCGTTGATCCCTGGGCGCTAGCCTAGGGGGAGGCAACAGTGAAATACCACCCTGCGCCGTGCGACGTGCTCACCAAAGCGAGGCAAACCCTCCTTGGGACCGTGGCAGGCGGGCAGTTTGACTGGGGCGGTCGCCTCCGAAAGAGTAACGGAGGCGCGCGCAAGGTGCCCTCAGTGCGGTCGGTACTCGCACGCAGAGAGTGTAACAGCAGAAGGGCGCTTAACGGTGAGACGGACACGTCGAGCCGATACGAAAGTAGGCTGTAGTGATCCGGTAGCCCCGCGTGGGCGGGCTATCGCGCAACGGATAAAAGGTACGCTGGGGATAACAGGCTTATCGCGCCCGAGAGTTCACATCGACGGCGCGGTTTGGCACCTCGATGTCGGCTTATCACATCCTGGGGCTGGAGAAGGTCCCAAGGGTCCGGCTGTTCGCCGGTTAAAGTGGTACATGAGCTGGGTTCAGAACGTCGTGAGACAGTTCGGTCTGTATCCGCTGTGGGCGTTGGAAGATTGAGGGGCGCGGACCCTAGTACGAGAGGACCGGGTCGGATTGCCCGCTCGTGTACCAGCTGTGGTGCCAACTGCAGCGCTGGGTAGCGAGGGCAAGCGCAGATAACCGCTGAATGCATCTAAGTGGGAAGCTGCCCCCAAGATGAATCTTCCCTGGAGCCTTGAGCTCCCTGAAGGGCCGGGAGAGACCATCCCGTCAAGAGGTCGCACGTGGACGCCGCGCAAGCGGTTTCGAGCGAAGCGATCCTCATCGCCCGTGAGGCTTGATCTCCTTATATGGTTTGAGGTTCCTCTTTATTACCTCGAACCGACTAGCAGAAAACCAAGCGATCTAACGGTTGATTCGAACATCACACGATCACTACTACAATCCAAAGTCATTCTTTGAAAATCGCTGGCGACTGAAGCGCAGGGGCCACACCCGTTCCCATTCCGAACACGGCCGTTAAGCCCTGCAGCGCCGATGGTACTCCGTTCGAGAGAACGCGGGAGAGTAGGCCGTCGCCGGCACCTCATTGAAAGGCCCTGTCACTCGACGGGGCCTTTCTTTTTTTGCCCGACGCTGTATGTATCGAACCGCAGCCGCAGAGTGTCCAATACCCTGCGGAGTCGCGATGGGGTGTAGGTCAATTGGCAGACCGCCGGACTGTTAATCCGGAAGTTGCAGGTTCGAGTCCTGCCGCCCCAGTGCTCCTCACTCAAGATCTCTTCGCTTCGACGGGCACCTGTAGTCAAAAAGGTGGCAGGGCGGAGAGACGCACAGAGATGCACAGGTAGCAGTTGTTCTACTCGCATTCTCGCTGCGTCACGCCACCATGGAATGCGCCGGATAAACTGACACCCGTGCCCTCTGACCACGTCTCCCACCTGCCACCTTTTGGACTGTGGATGCCAGTGTGCGCGCGGGTCTCCACCCCGAAGGGTTAACTTGGAGCATGCCACGCGCGGGGATTGTCACGGTCGTCGGAAAGCCGAATGTCGGGAAGTCAACGCTCCTCAATCGAATCGTCGGGCAGAAGCTGAGCATCACCAGCGAAAAGCCGCAGTCGACGCGCGACCGGGTGGTCGGGATTCGGACGGCCGAGGATTCCCAAATGGTGATCCTCGATACGCCCGGACTTCTAAATCCGCGGTATCCGCTGCAGGAAGCGATGAAAACGACGGCGCTGCGCGCGCTCGAGGACGCCGACGTCATTATCTATCTCGCCGATGCTACGGAAGGGGAGCCGGCGCCGCTCCCTGAAGCAGCCGGGTTGTCGACGACGCCCCGCGCGACGATCGTGAGCGCGCTCAACAAGGCCGACGCACTTTCGCGCGAATCGCGAGCGCGCCTGGCGGAGCGCGACGGTGTCACGCTGATCTCGGCGCTGACCGGCGACGGTGTGGAAGAGCTGATGCAGCGCGTGGTTTCCCAATTGCCGGAAAGCCCTTTCCTCTACCCGGACGATGAGGTAAGCACTCAGCCCGTACGATTCTTCGTCGCCGAGCTGGTGAGGGAAACGGTGCTCGAGCAGCTGCACGATGAAGTGCCCTACAGCGTCGCCGTTCAGGTCGAGGAATTTCGCGAGGACCGCTCGCCTCTTTACATCAGGGCAGTAGTTTACGTGGAGAGGGACAGCCAGAAGGCGATCATCATTGGGGCGAAGGGCGCCCAGATCCGCCGCCTCGGTGAGTCGGCGCGTAAGAAGATCGAGGCGTTTGTGGGCGCCAAAGTCTATCTTGATCTGTGGGTAAAAGTCCTCGCCAACTGGCGAAAGAATCCTGGCAGTCTGTCACGGTTTGGATACCAACTGGGAACGGGAAAGGTCAAATGAGCTTGTCGGCGCGTCTTCTTGAAATTCTGGTTTGTCCCAAGTGCAAGAGCGAACTGGAATACCGCGAATCGGAAAACGCGCTGCTTTGCCATAAGTGCCGGCTCCGTTATGCGGTTCGGGACGATATCCCCATAATGCTGATCGATGAGGCGACTCCTTTTTAGCGCCGCGCTCGCGGCGCTCGCCGCGACGTCCGCTGTCGCGCAGACTCCGGCGGGAAGTGAGGGATCACTCTTCCTGCTGCTCCCGACCGGCGCACAGGCGGTCGGGATGGGCCAGGCGATGGTCGCGGCGAAACCGGGCAGCGAAGGGATCTGGTGGAACCCGGCTTCGATCGGTGACCAGGAGAAGCGCGAGCTCGCGATCCATCACTCGAAGACCGTCGCAGGGGTCGGAGACGCGCTGACCTTTGTACTGCCGACGCGCTCGCTCGGATCCGCGGCACTCTCGATCAATATCCTCAACATTGGTGAGCAGGAGCTCAAGGACGCGAATGACGTCGTTATTGGCCTGGCCTTGCCTCGGGACGTCGTGTATGCCGCGACTTATGCCGCAAATTACCGCGGCCGACTGAACCTGGGAGCGAACTACAAGCTCATTCAGGTTCGGGTCGATTGTTCGGGCGAGTGCAGCAGCGTGGGCAACGAAGTCCAGAGCTCACGGGCGATTGATGCGGGACTACAGTACCAGATCCAGGCTGGTGCACCACTCAGTTTCGGCGTGGCAATCCGCAACGTTGGCAGCAAGCTCAACTCACGCGAGACAAGCCACCGCGATCCTCTGCCGACTCAGGTCGAAGCAGGGGTGATGTACCGGCTCAAGTTCCTGGACCACTACGTGAAGGATACCGAGCTCAGGGCGGCCGGTAGTTTCGTGAACTCGCGGTCGTTCGGCGGGAAATCGGTGCGCTTCGGTACCGACGTGATGTACCAGGGCCGGGTCCATCTACGCGCCGGTTATGTCGGCCATGACCAGCGGGGCAACGCCAGCGCGGCACTCGGATTCGGACTGCAGAGCGATTCTTTCGTGTTCGACATCGCGCGAACCTTTGGCGGGCTGCCTGCCGATGATGGCCAGGCGCCGGTGTACGTCTCGCTTCGCTATCTGTTTTGAACAAATCGGACAGGCACTCCGGTTAGCGCCGTGAAGGTTCTCTACGCGCTGCTCGTCTTCGTGCCCATCGCCCTCGCAACCCGGCTCGCCGGAGCGCCGGCGATCGTCGTTTTTGGCGTAAGCGCACTGGCGATCATTCCGCTCTCCGGCATCCTCGGCGCCGCCACCGAGGCAGTCGCCGAGCATACGTCGCCCGCGGTTGGTGGGGTGCTGAGCGCGACGATGGGGAATCTGGCCGAGCTGATCATCGCGGCGGTGGCACTCCGCGCCGGGCTCATCGACCTCGTCAAAGCGTCGATCACGGGGTCGATTCTGGGCAATCTGCTGCTCGTCCTTGGGGTCGCGTTGCTCGCGGGGGGACTCAAGTACAAGGATCAGAGATTCAGCCGGCATTTGGCCGGTTCGAGCAGCACGGTGCTGATGATTGCGGTTTTCGGACTGGTGGTACCCGCCCTCTTTCACGGCCTGCACCCGGACCCACAGCGGGTGGCGACCGTCCGGATGTCTCACTACGTGGCGCCCCTTCTGATTGCCGGCTACGCTGCCTGGCTGACGTTTTCGCTCTGGACCCATTCGTCCGATTTCAGGCCCGATCGGCAGGGTCCACCCGTGACTGTAGCCCCAAAATGGTCGTCAAAGAAGGCACTGGTAATCCTCATCGTCGCTGCCGCCGGGATCGGGGTTGTGGCTGAGGTGCTGGTGTCGGCAACGGAGGAAGCGGTGAAGGCGTTGGGGTTTTCCGAGTTCTTCGTCGGACTGATCCTGATTCCGATCATCGGCAACGCGGCCGAAAACAGCTCAGCGATTCTGATGGCGATGCGAAACCGGATGGACCTGGCGCTCGGCATCGCCATCGGCTCCAGCATACAGGTGGCGCTGCTCATTGCGCCGTTGTTGGTTCTTCTGGGAATGGCGTTTCGCCAGCCGATGGATCTTGCCTTCACCACGATGGAGGTGGCAAGCATCGCATTGGCTGTTTTAGTAACGTCATCCGTCATCAGGGACGCGGAAACGAACTGGCTCGAGGGAGCCTTGCTGGTTCTTGCGTACGCTGTACTCGGAGTTGCGTTCTTCTTTTTCTGACAGAGTAGAATCACCGTAGCCGGAAGCCAACGATTTGCTGCAGCCCAACGCAATACGCTTCTCACCTGACGGTGCTTCTCTTCCAGCGCATGTAAGCGCCTGGATCGAGGGGCAGGAAGCCTCTGTCGTAACCATCGCCTCGGCCGACGAGCTGATGTCGATCGGGTTGCGGGCGCGTCCACGTTTCGTGGTGTTCGACGCGCGACGCGATCCGGCACCCGTCCTCGCGGCATTGCATCGCGTAAAGAAGGACTCCTATACCGCGGTCGTTCCGTGCGTGGTGCTGTGCTCGAAGAAGGCCGAGGCGCTATCCGAGGCGTTCGACGCGGGCGCAGATGAAGTCATCCGCGACGGAATGCAGCCCGAGGAAGCAGTCCGGCGGTTGACGGCGATGTTGATCCGCTCGGAGCGGGACCTCGTCGTCCACCCTTCGACGCGCCTCGCCGGAACATCCGCGATCGAAGCGGAGATCGGGCGCCGTCTGGCGCTGGGCGATGCATTCGCGGTGTGCTACGCCGATCTCGATCACTTCAAGGAGTTCAACGATCGCTACAGCTACAACGAGGGCGATCGCGTAATCCGCATTCTCGCGAAGCTTCTCCACGATGTGGTGAAGGGCACTTGCGGCGAGGACGGCTTCATCGGACACATCGGTGGCGACGACTTTATCTTCATCATTCCCTACAACGCCATTCCGTCGGTTTGCGGCGAGATCGTCGCGACCTTCGACCTGCTGGCGCCCTATCAGTACTCCGAGCAGGACCGGCGCGCTGGATATTTCTTCGGCAAGGATCGCCGTGGACATCTCGACCGGGTTCCGCTGATGACGCTATCCATCGGAGTGGTGACCAATCTGCGACGCACGTTGACCTCGGCCCGCCAGGCGAGCCAACTTGCAACTGAGATGAAAACGTACGCCAAGAGCCTGCCCGGCTCGGTTTATACCGTTGATAGACGCAGCGATGATCGCGTCACGCCGCAGGAGCCCCTGCCGGCGATTCGCGACGTTCGCACTATCGGAGACAACGAATGAACGTCAGCTGTCCGGATTGTCGCTCGATCTTCCGGGTGGATCCGGCCAAGGTTCCACCGTCGGGGGTGCGCGCGCGGTGCTCGGTGTGCAGCGGCGTGATCACCATTCCGGCGCCTTCTGGGGCTGCAACGCCCAGCGCCGGTACACCACGGCCGATGACGAGCGGCTCCGACGCACCACCTCCGGAGCGTCCGAGACCGTCCCAGGCTCAGAGCTGGGAGTCGCAGCAGTCGGCGGCTCCGCAGCGCGCGACTCCAGCGGCTACCGCGGCGCCGCGTCCCTCTGCTCCTCCGCCGCCACCACCGCCCGCCCCGGTTCGCACCGAGGTGCCTGCCGCACCGCGGCCGCGACCAGAGTCCCAGGAGCGGCCGGCACCGACAGCGACGGCAACCCCGCCTTCGCCGGCGTCCCCTCGAGCGCCATTCAGTCAGCCGACTCCGCCAGCCGTTGCGCCAGTGGCACGTCCCACTCCCGCCGCTACCGGTGGATCGGGCGCAGGTCCCTCGGCGCCACCGTTCGTACCTCCATCACCGCCACCGCGTCCCGCCACTCCGCCTGCCTCGATGCCGCCGCGTCCGACGACGCCTCCGAGTGTGTCGCAGGTGGGTGGCGACAGCGGTGCGCGTCGTCCGCTCAATCCCTTCCTGTCCAAGGATCCCGACCAGCGCGCCAAACGCCTCGCGCGCGCCCTCGTCTCCGACATCATCACCTATCATCCGGCAAAGCACGCCGAAGGTCTTCGCGACGGAACTCTGAAACAGCTCTTTCGGGAGGAGATCAAAAAGAGCTTTGAAGAGTATATTGCGCAGGTCGGGCAGCAGCTCGCGGAGAGCACGACCTACTTCCAGGAAGCGCTCAACGAAGTGCTGGGTGGCGGAAAGAAAATCTTTTAGGGACTCGGGGGTCCGGGATGGCGGAAAGTGAACGCGGTCGCAGTCTGAAGCAAAGCCGGGAGCGACTCGCGGAGCTGCGGAGGTATCTTTGACATCGACGGCAAGCGCGCGCGACTGAGCGCGCTCGAGGCCGAGATGGCCGATCCCGGCTTCTGGAACAACCAGGAGAAAGCGCAGACGACCCTTCAGGAAGTGAAAACGCTGCGCGGGTGGGTTGACCCCTTCGACAAATTGGATGGCCGCGTGGTGAGCGCGCTCGAGCTCGACGAGCTGTTGCAGGATGGCTCGGAGCCCGAAATGGAGCGCGACCTCGATTCAGAGACATCTCAGCTGAGCGGCGATCTCGACGCGTTCGAGGTGAAGTCGCTGCTAAGAGGACCCGACGATTTCCGCGATGCGCAGCTCGAGATCAGCGCCGGGGCCGGTGGAACCGAGGCGCAGGACTGGGCGCAGATGCTGATGCGCATGTACACGCGCTGGGCGGAGCGTCGCGGATTCGAGGTCGACATTCTCGACGAGAGTGAGGGCGAAGAGGCGGGGATCAAGGGCGCGGTGCTCGAGATCCGCGGCCAGTACGCCTACGGATTTCTGCGCCCCGAAACCGGTGTGCACCGACTGGTGCGGATCTCGCCCTTCGATGCCAACGCTCGCCGGCATACGAGCTTCGCATCGGTCTTCGTTTATCCCGTCGTCAACGAAGAGATCAACATCGAGATCCGCGAAGAGGATCTGAAGATCGACGTCTATCGAGCGTCGGGCGCGGGCGGACAGCACGTGAACAAGACCAGCTCCGCGGTTCGGATCACCCACATTCCGACGGGCACCGTCGTCGCGTCACAGCAGGAGCGATCGCAGTTCAAGAACAAGTCGACGGCGATGAAGATGCTGAAGAACAAGCTGTATCAGGCGGAGATCGAGCGCCGCGAGGCGCACAAGGCGGAGCTCGACGCGACGAAGTCGGACGTCAGCTTCGGCAGCCAGATCAGGAGCTACGTCTTCCAGCCGTACACGATGGTGAACGACCATCGCACCGAGCTGAAAATTCCGGACGTCCAGAAGGTGATGGATGGTGGAATCGATCCGTTCATCGAGGCTTATCTGAAGCAGGGCGGCGGCTCGACCACGGCGGCAGCGTGACCGAAGAGACCAACTTCGTTCTCCAGGCGCGGCGCGAGAAACTGCAAGCCCTGGAGGCCGCAGGCGTCGCTCCGTATGGATACGGGTTCGATCGCCGTCACTCGGCGAGCGACGCGCAGTCGCTGCTGGGAACTGCGGAGCAGGGCCCCGAAGTGAGCCTCGCTGGTCGCATCGTGGCGTGGCGGTCGCATGGCAAGACGACCTTCGCCCATCTCGCGGATTCCACAGGCAAAATCCAGCTCTACTTCAAGAAGGATCAGCTGGGCGACGAGGCCTACTCACTGCTCGCGCACTTCGATCTGGGTGACATTATCGGTGTGCACGGGCCGCTGTTCCGCACCAGGACCGGCGAGGTCACGGTGCGCGTGGACAAGGTCGAGATGCTCGCCAAGTCGCTGCGGCCGCTGCCGTTCGGGAAAGAAGAAGAAGTGAATGGGCAGATCGTCCGGCACTCCGGCTTCGCGGACCCCGAGCAGCGGTACCGGCAGCGCTACGCCGATCTCGCGGTACATCCGGAAGTGCGCGCGCTCTTTATCGCGCGGTCGAGAATGACGAGGGCGATAAGACAGTTCTTCGACGAACGCGACTTCCTGGAAGTCGAAACGCCAATCCTTCAGCCGCAGTATGGCGGCGCGGCGGCGCGGCCGTTCACGACGGTGCACAACGCCCTCGACATGCAGCTGTACCTGCGGATCGCCGACGAGCTGTATCTCAAACGCCTGGTGGTGGGCGGGCTGGAGCGGGTGTACGAGATCGGGCACGACTTCAGGAACGAGGGAATCGACCGGACCCACAATCCGGAATTCACGATGCTCGAGTTTTATCAGGCGTACTCGGATTACAAGGGCATGATGGACCTTGTTGAGAAGCTGCTCGAGAAAGCCGCGGAAGCGGTCCGTTCGGTGCCGGAGCTCGCGGACAGGGTTCCGGTGTTTGAGAGACCTTTCAAGCGCGTGGAGTGGCTGCCGTCGCTCGGTGCGGCGGCGGGCGTGGATGTCACGGCGCTCGACGACGTCGCGCTGCGCGCACTTGCGACGCGGGTCGGGGTAGAGAAACCAGAAACCCTGAGCCGGCCCAAGGTCCTGGACGAGATGTTTCAGGCGCTGGTGGAATCGAAGCTGATCGATCCGACGTTCGTCGTCGATTACCCGGTGGAGCTGTCTCCGCTCGCGAAACCGAAACGTGGAGATCCGCGCTTGACCGAGCGCTTCGAGCTGTTCGTGCAGGGAAAGGAAGTGGCCAACGCCTTCAGCGAGCTCAACGATCCGATCGATCAGCGGCGCCGGTTCGAGGCGCAGGCAGCGCTGCGCGCCGGCGGCGATGAGGAGGCTACTGGTGTCGACGAGGACTATTTGCGCGCAATGGAATACGGCATGCCTCCTATGGGAGGAGCAGGCATTGGAATCGACCGACTGTTCATGTACCTGTCCGGATCGACGAACATCCGCGACGTGATTCTTTTTCCGACGATGAGGCCCGAGTGAGCAAGCTGGAGCTCCAGATCGCGTGGCGATATCTGCGCAGCAGGCGTGGATCCAAGCTGTTGTCGTTGATCAGCATCATCGCAATCGGCGGGGTGCTGGTCGGGGTCAGCGCGCTCGTGATCATCATCGGCGTCATGAACGGCCTGCAACACGATCTGCGAGAGAAGATCCTCGTGGGAAGCCCTGACATCCGGGTGCTGAGTTACGGCGAGGATCTCAAGATCGCCGATTGGCCCGATGTGCTAGAAAAAGTTCGGAAGCAGCGGGGCGTAGTGAGCGCCGCGCCTTTCGTCCTCACCGAAGGCGTGATCACCGGTGGCCACACCTATTCGGCGGGGTGCTACATCGTCGGGCTCCAGCCCCAGGCGCGTGGAATCCCGGACGTCACGACGATCCGCCAGCACGTGAAACAGGGCGACTTCCGGTTCGCCAGCTCCGACGGTCAGCATCGCGGGGTGGTGCTCGGCAATTTGCTGGCAGCGCGGTTTAACAAATACACCGGCGACACCATCCAGCTTTTCACCGCCGGTGGCCACGAGATGAATCCCGTAACGGGCGGATTCGTGCCGAGGGCGGAAACCTTCGAGGTTACCGGAGTCGTAGAGACAGGTATGTATGAGTACGACAATGCCTATGTCTACATCGCCCTCGACAAGGCGCAATCACTGGCAGGACTCGGCAGCGGCGTAACCGGCATCGAGGTGAAGACCACCGACCGATGGCAGGCAGCGAGCGTCGCTTCGCGGCTCGTCGCCGCGCTCGGGTGGCCGTATCGGACTGTCGATTGGCAGGAGCAGAATCAGTCGCTCTTCCAGGCGCTCAAGCTCGAGAAGCTCGGAATGGGTGTAATCCTGCTCCTCATCGTCCTGGTCGCCGCGTTCAACATCGTCAGCACGCTGACAATGGTGGTGGCAGACAAGACCAAGGAGATCGGAATTCTCAAGGCGATGGGAATGCCGGCGAGATCGATCCGGCGGATTTTCTTCGCGCAGGGGCTCGTCATCGGCGTTGTCGGTACCATCCTCGGCCTGGTGCTCGGCTTCGCAGGGGCGCTGGCGCTCGACAAGTACCAGTTCATCAAGCTCGATCCGCAGGTGTATTTCATCGATCACCTGCCGGTGAGCACCCAGCCCAGCGACATCATGTGGATCATTCTGGCCAGCATTGCTATCGCCGCGGTCGCAACGGTGTATCCATCGGTACAGGCATCACGGCTCTTTCCGATCGACGCGATCAGGCACGAATGACAATGGCCGTTCTGGAAGCTCACGATGTGTACAAGACCTACGTCGGCGGTGACGGGAACGCGCTTCACGTCCTGAACGGCGTGAACCTCTCTGTGCAGAGGGGTGAGATGATCGCCATCGTGGGAGCGAGCGGTGCGGGGAAGAGCACGCTAATGCACGTCCTCGGGGCACTGGACAAACCGACGAACGGGTATGTAGTAATCGGTGGAGAGCCGGTACACGGCCGCGATGAAACCCAGCTCGGGGAATTGCGGAACCGAACCGTCGGATTCGTGTTTCAGTTTCATCATTTGCTTCGGGAATTCTCGGCGCTCGAGAACGTGATGATGCCGCTCCGAATCGCCGGACGTCCCGAGGAGGTTGCGCGGGGGAGAGCAGCCGAGCTCCTGGCGCGGGTCGGTCTCAGCGCTCGCATGAGTCATCGTCCGGGTGAGCTGTCCGGTGGCGAGCAGCAACGGACGGCGGTTGCCCGGGCATTGGCGATGGATCCGCAGATCCTTCTCGCCGACGAGCCGTCGGGTAATCT
>CAMLDY010000062.1 GCA_946478895.1 uncultured Gemmatimonadota bacterium | reverse complement strand
GGCGGCAACTTGTTGCGCCGAAGTCTCGACTGTATACAGAACCTGTCGTCGGACCAACTCACGCTTTCGGAGATTCCGCATGGCTTTAGGTACGAGAAAAAGCATCGCTGCCCTCCAGGCGGAGGCCGCCGGCGAGTCCGAGGGGCACACCCTTCGACGCGCCCTCGGCGCCCTCAACCTCACCACCCTCGGCATCGGCGCCATCATCGGGGCAGGAATCTTCGTGCTCACCGGAACGGCGGCGGCGCAGTACGCCGGACCCGCGATCGTCATCTCGTTCATCATTTCCGGCCTCGGTTGTTTGTTCGCGGGACTCTGCTATTCCGAATTCGCGAGCATGATTCCGGTGGCGGGCAGCGCCTACACCTACGCCTACTCGACTCTCGGTGAGTTCATCGCCTGGATCATCGGCTGGGACCTTATCCTCGAGTACCTGTTCGGTGCCTCGACGGTCGCCGTCGGCTGGTCGGGCTATTTCACTGCCTTCATGGACCAGCTCGGCATTCACATGCCGACAGCGTTCACCAGTGCGCCGTACGCCTACGCCGATGCTCCGAAGTTCGATCCGGTCACCCACGCGCTGATCCAGCCGGCAGGCTTCAGCCATACCGGCGCGGTCGTCAATCTTCCAGCGATCATCCTCATCGCGCTGATGACCACACTCCTCGTGATCGGCATCAGGGAATCGGCTCGCTTCAATAACTTCATCGTCATCCTCAAGGTGGCGATTGTTTTATTGGTGATCGGCTTCGGCTTCATGTATGTGAATCAGGCCAACTGGCACCCGTTCATCCCCGACAACACCGGACAATACGGTCACTACGGCTGGAGCGGAATCGTCCGCGGCTCGGCGGTGGTGTTCTTCGCCTACATAGGATTTGACGCGGTATCGACAGCGGCTCAGGAGGCAAAAAATCCGCAACGGGACATGCCGATCGGCATGCTCGGGTCGCTGGCGATTTGTACTGTGCTCTACATCCTGATGTCGCTGGTGATGACCGGCCTCGCTCACTACACCGATCTCGACGTGCCGCACCCGGTGTTCGTCGCGATCGAGAAGGCGGGCCCGGCGCTGGCTTGGCTCGCATCGATCATCAACATCGGCGCGATTGCCGGATTGGCCTCGGTCGTACTGGTGATGTTGATGGGACAGCCACGTGTCTTCTACTCGATGTCGCGCGACGGGTTGTTGCCGGCCGTCTTCGGCAAGGTTCACCCGAAGTTCAAGACTCCGTACGTGACGACGATCATCACTGGTATCGTCGCGGCCTTCTTCGCCGGGATCTTCCCGATCGGATTGCTCGGCGAGCTCGTCTCGATCGGCACCCTGCTCGCCTTCGTCATCGTCTGCGCCGGAGTGATCGTGCTACGCTACCGCCAGCCCAACCTGGCGCGGCCGTTCAGAACGCCGATGGTACCGCTCGTTCCGATCCTCGGCATTCTGATCTGCGGCTACATGATGTCGAGCCTGCCGGGCGCGACCTGGGAGCGGCTCATCGTCTGGATGGTAATCGGCCTGATCATTTACTTCACCTACAGCAGATCACACTCCAAGCTCGCTCGCGCGGAAGGCAGTGCTTGACCTTCTAAGCATTCCCGCCCAGCGACGGGAGTCGATCGAGCGTCTCGCGCAGGAGCTCCGCGCGGGGCGCTCTGTCGCAATATCGACCCACATCAACGCCGACGGCGACGGGTGCGGATCCGAGACGGCGCTATCGCGTCTGCTCGGCCAGCTCGGCATTCGCTCGAAGATCGTGAATCCGACGCCGTGGCCCGAGATGTACAAGTTCCTGCTCGGCGACGATGTGCACGATGCGAGCGACATGGGCGCGAAAGCGCTCAAGGACGCCGACGTGCTCGTGGTGCTGGACATCTCGGATGTGAAGCGGCTGGGAGTTCTCGCGGAAGCCGTGCGGAAGCTCACCATCCCCAAGCTCGTCATCGATCATCATCTGCCGAGTGATGAGCCGCCCAGCACTCTGTTGCTCGCCGATACCGCGGCGTGCGCGACGGGCGAGCTCATTTACGATTTCGCCATGTGCCTCGGTCTGGAGATCACTCCCGACATTGCCCGTGGCCTGTACGTGGCGCTTCTCACCGATACGGGCGGCTTCAGGTTCAGCAACACCACGGCGCGGTGCCTCACCATCGCCGGCCAGCTGATCGCGTCGGGGGTCGAGCCCGAGGAAATGTACGGGCGACTGTACGCATCCATGTCGGTGGGCCGGCTGCACCTCTTGCGCGACGCGCTCGCCACGCTCGAGGTGGATCCGGAATACGGCATTTCCTGGATCTCGGTCGCCGCCGGTGCGCCCGAGCAGTACGGGCTTCGCTCGGAGGATCTGGAAGGAATCGCCGAGCACCCGCGCTCGATCGGCGGGACGCGTCTGGCGATTTTCTTCCGCGACCTCGGCCACGACAAGGTCAAAGTCTCGTTCCGCAGCACCGGTGATGTGGACGTCAACAAGTTCGCCAAGCAGTTCGCGGGCGGCGGTCACGCGAAAGCTGCCGGGGCGCTGATCGACGGCGATCTCGACGTGGTGCGCAAGCGGGTCGTCGCCGCGGCGAGGGAATTTTTGACGGCAGAGGATAAGGAGGGGGTGGCTTAGGCCTTTTTCCCCGTCCGCGGTTTGATAACTGAACGGGTGCGAGTCGTCAGTGCCGTCGTTGCGAGTGTTTAGTTCACTACGTCGGGACGTCACTGATGGCAGTCGAGGCACAGCCAATTGCCTGTGCCGTAGCACCAGTAGAAACGTCCCGACGTCGTGAACTGACAAACCGGCATCTATGCCACTGGACACTCGCACCCGTTCAGTTCCTATCCCCATGGTCCAGAGGCGTAGCGACTCGCGTCTCCCCCCTCTAACTTGCCCACATGAGCGTCCTCCGCCGCAAACGCGCGCGCCCGCAACCCGATGTCGAGCATCATATCCGCGATGAGCTCGCGGCGATGCTTCCCATCCTCAGGATCGATCAATCGGCCATCGAGCTCCTGAGGTTCGACGCGGCCACGGGAACCGCCGTTCTGTTCATGAAGGGCGGCTGCCCTGATTGCGATTGCTCGCCAGCGACCTTCATGCAGGGGATTGAAACCCAGCTCAAGCTGCGGGTGAGCGAGCTCAAGGTGGTTCTCGTCACAGAAGAAGCCAAACAATGAACGGAAATCTGCAGGAGCGCGTCACCGACGCGCTCGCGCGCGTGCGTAACAACCGCCTCGGCGCCAACGTGCTCGAGGCCGAGATGGTCCGCGACATCGCCACTACGGTGGACGGCAAGGTGAGGCTCACGCTCTTTCTTTCCGCCGACGACGATGCGACCGTGGTTCGCGAGGTGAGACAGACGCTGCAGCAAATCCCTGGCGTTACCGATGTCCGTGTGGACGTGAAAGACATGGCACAATCGGCTCGGGTGATGGCGCCCGCTTCGACACCGCGCCACGACTCCGCTGCCGCTCCGCCGAAAACGCGCGCCTTGCCCGTCATGGGGCAGGAGCCTCAGTCGCGGCGCTCGAGCGTTCCCGCGCCGACGCCCGTCGCTTATCCGAATCTTGGCAACATCGTGGCGATCTCGAGCGGAAAAGGCGGGGTCGGAAAATCCACCGTCGCGGTGAATCTCGCCGTCGCGATGGCGAAACAGGGCGCGCGCGTGGGGTTGATGGACGCCGACATCTACGGGCCGAACATCCCGCGCATGATGGGCATCAACGCGCAGCCGCCCGTCGAGAACGAAAAAATCATCCCGCTCCAGGCGCACGGTGTAAAGATCATGAGCCTCGGCTTCATGATCGATCGGGACCAGCCCGCGATCTGGCGCGGGCCGATCATCATGAAGATCATCACCCAGTTTCTGCGCGACGTGCAATGGGGTGAGCTGGACTACTTCTTCGTCGACATGCCGCCGGGCACCGGCGACGCGCAGCTATCGCTGGTGCAGGCAACGATGGTGCACGGCGCGGTAATCGTCACTACGCCGCAGGAAGTCGCCGCCGGCGATGCGCTGCGCGGCGCCAGGATGTTCCAGCGAGTCGCGGTGCCCGTCCTGGGCGTCGTCGAGAACATGAGCTATTTCGTCTGCCCGAACTGCTCGGAGAAGCATGGCATATTCGGGCAGGGAGGAGGAGAGCGACTGGCGAAAGAGCTCGACGTTCCGCTGCTCGGTGAAATCCCGTTTTTCCCGCCGGTGCTCGAGGGCGGCGACCGTGGCGAGCCGATCGTGCTCAGCGCACCCGACTCTCCAGCGGGCGAGGCGTTATTCGAGCTTGCTGGACGCCTGAGCGGGCTGCTCACCAGTGGCAATCCGGCCGGCGTAAACGCTGCCGCGCTTTGACGCGATCGAGCCGGTGCCGTGGTGAAGCTCTGAGTTGAGCTCGCCACCAACCAGGATCACCACCGAGATCACGTACATCCAGGTGAGCAGGACCATCACGGCCCCAATCGTTCCGTAAGTCTTGTTCGGCGGGAAGTGCTGCACGTACAGCCTGAAGATCAGGGTCGCCAGGACGAACAACAGCGCCGCGACCACCGCCCCGACCAGAATCTGCTTCCAGTCCTGCTTCGCGTAGGGCAGCAGCCAGTACATGAGATAGAGGAACGCGACCAGCAGCACGATCGCCAGCGGAAACTGCACCACCGACCACACTCCGAGTGCGCTGCTCCCCAATCCGAGGCGATCGCGCGCAAACGCTACGATGCTATCTCCAGCGAGGAGAATCGCCGTCACCAGCGTGATGATCAGAATCCATCCCGCCATCACCGCCAGCGCGAGCAGCCGCTTCTTCCACCACGGTCGGTCATCCTTCACGTCGTAGGCGGTGTCGAGGGCGTCCATGAAGGTCGCGAAGATGTTGGAGCCCGACCAGGCCGCGAGGAGCGCGCCGAGGGAGATGAGGCCGGGCGCGTTCGGCGCGAAGATGATGTCCGTGAGTACCTTCGAGAAGAGCGTGAACGCCCCGCTCGGAAGCGCCTGCGACAGACGGCTGAGCAGCTCCGCGACGATCTGACGCTTGTCGCCGAGCAGGCTGAGGATCGGCGTCAGGAACAGCAGCAGCGGAAAGATCGAAAAAAAGAAGTTGTAGGCGACCTGCGCAGCGATGCCGAGGACGTTGTCGTCCCGGGTCTCTTTTACGGTGCTTTTCGCGAGCTCGCCGACCCGGTAGCCGAGGAAGACCATGAGCGGGTCGGGGGCAAGGGGTAGGCCATTTGACCAGGACTAACAACGGGCCGGGATTGGTGCCCGGCTATGGATAACGCGTTGCGGGTTGCCGGAAGCACGGTTATCCATAGCCGCGGGTTGACGCCAATCTTGTTTTTTTGTTGGCTAGACCGCGACTGCGTTCTTCTTCGGCCTGCTTCGCCACCACGCGAGGATGACGGCGCCGAATCCGGTGGCGACTGCGACGAGAGTCACCGAGAACGCGAGCATCCGGAGGATCGAGCCAAGAATCGGGAACCAGGTGAACGCGGCGGCGATGATCCAGAGCGCGCTGAACGCGAGAATGCCGGTGTAGAGGAACTGCAGCTCCTGGCCCGCAGGTGTCTCCGCCTCGCGCTTCCCGGCGATGGCGATGCCTGCCACCTGCGCCACGGCGAGGAATCCGAGAATCCCGATTCCCGACAGCGCCACGAGGAACGCACCAACCCCGATCGGAATGAGGAACACTCCGACGATGGTGATGGCCAACCCCACGACCAGAATCACCAGCGCCGGAATCGATGCCAGTCCGCCCAGCACTCCAGTGAGCAGAGAGCGACCCGTCTCGTTGGTGACGACTTCGACCGTGCGCTTGAAGTAGTCGCGCATGAAGAACAGCACGAAGGTTCCAACCAGCAGCAGAACCACCAGCCACAACAGCGCAGCGATGAGAGAGCCAAGCGTCGTGCGCGGCCGTCCGCCAAAGCTGACCGTTGAGCGATTGTGGGTGGTTCCGACATCCTTGATCACACCAAGGATCGACCCGCCCTCGTTGCGCACGTGGCCCATCAACGCCACCGCGCCGCCGCGTACGCGACCACCCTCGTGCACGATCACATCACCGAGCACCGCGGTCGCGGCACCATCCACGTTGCCGTACACGTCGAGATTTCCGCGCAACGACATTACCGAGCCCGAGGTCGTGGTGCCGGCGGGGATCACCAGATTGCCCGTCGCAACCTGGGCGTACTTGCGAAGACCGGCGAATCGCACGGTGGATGTTCGTTGGGCATACGCATCCTGCACGGCAATCGCCGTTGCCAACAGAGAGACACCAAGCAGGATCGATTTCATTACGCAGCCTTTCGTTTGGCGATGTGCGCGGCGGTGCGTATCGCGGAGTAGCCGCCGGCGAGTCCGACCAGCAGGGTCAGGTAGAGCAGCACACCCTGAACAGCACCAGCCTGGAGGTAGGCGATGGTTTCGGGGCCGAGGATCATCGAGCCGACTTGTGCGCCGATCGCTGCGATCGCGAAGGAGTACTGTGCGGCGGCACCGCTGAGGATGGCGGTGAGGATGTCGACTTCGAAGAAGAGGAACGCGGCGGTTGCGAGAAGCGCGACGCCGGCGACTGCCTTCCCGGTCGCGCGGACGACGGTCATCGGACGCCGCGGAGCGACAGCCTGCTGCCCACCCTGGTGCAGTTCCAGGCGGTTACGTGGGGCTAGCGAACGACTCTCGCGGGAAGTGCGCGCCGATTGAAGGCGATCGATTTGTGAGATGACCCGATCCGCAAAATCCCGAGATGGCGACATATAGGGCAGTCGCTGCAGCTCGGCCGCAATGGGGACGAAGTCTTCGTCGAAATCGTGCTCGATCATGGGTTCCTCACGAGTAAGCCTACGGGGTTGGTACGGTTATAGTTTCAGGTTTTTTGGGACTTTTTTGCTTGGAAAAACGAGGGAGGCGGGATTGCCCGGACCCCATATCCGGCGCGCCTCCTCCCGCTTCCGCTTCCCGCCGCCCGCTCACCTCAAATCCCCCAGGTACTGCCTCAACTCCTGACGCGCGCGGTGGATGTAGGTCTTCACAGTGCCCAGCGGCAGTTTCACGATCTCGGCGATCTCGTCGTACGAATAGTCCTCGACGTGCCTCAGGATGATGCAGGCACGATACTCGGGCCGCAGTCGGGCAATTGCCTTTTCGATGGAGGCGCCGATCTCCCGCGACTCGAGCTCCTCGAGCGGTGATTCGCCGCCACTCGTCACTGTGACTGCGGTAGCGCGCGCCCGTTCCGCGGTCACGGCATCAGGCGCGCCCTCGATGCTCACCGTGTCCACCTGTCGTCGCCGCAAATGGTCGATGGTGACATTGTTGGCGATCTTGAACAGCCAGCTCGAGAATTTGAACTCGGGCCGATACCGGTCGATGTTGTTGAGGACCTTGATGAAGGTTTCCTGGGCGAGGTCCTCCGCGGTCTCCTTGTCGCGTACCATCCGATAGATGAGCGAGAAGACCGGACGCTCGTAGCGCTTGATCAGCTCACGGTAGGCGTCCTCGCGCCCTTCCTGGGCGAAGACAACGACCTGCTGATCGGAGACGTCATTGTAGGAGCGTTGGGGCATCAAGTCGTCTTAGGGACAATCGGATTGAGAACTAGGACCAACGGCATTTACGAGTGCGAACTAATTGAGGACTCGGACACACCCCGTATCGCAGGATCGAGAACAATTGCGGCCCGGTCCTGGGTTGTCATCGATCTTGCGGGCAAATCTTTAGTTTGAGTCCTCAATTGGTTCGCAATTGTCGATGCACCTGGTCCTCGGGCCTCAATCAAGGAGTCGCTAGTCCTCGGTGCGCAGTCTAACACAGCCGATCCACACCAAGAACCGAAAAAGATAGCTTGCCCCCCACGCCATCGCCGGTCAACTTTCGGTGGATGCTGACCACCGACATTGACAGGGCGACAGCCAGTGCCGCCGCTGCCGGTGGCGCTGAGAAGCGCGCCTACGTCAAGCAGATATTCTCCGAGATCGCTCCGCGCTACGATCTCCTCAATCACTTGCTCAGCCTCAACATCGACAAGCGATGGCGACACGAGGCCATCGCCAGACTCGAGGTCGAGCGCGATCAGGGCGGACGCTATCTCGATCTTTGCGCGGGGACCCTGGATGTGGCCGTCGAAATCTCGATGCTGCCCGGATTCCGCGGCCTCGTTGTAGGCGCTGATTTCGCGGAGCCGATGCTTAAAGCGGGATCCGCAAAGTTGGAAGGTCGGAAGGTGGCACCCGTCACGGCCGATGCGGTCCAACTCCCGCTCGAATCGGGCCAGCTGGCCGGCGCGATCGTCGCGTTCGGTATTCGCAACGTCGCCGGCCTCGATGCAGCGCTGCGTGAGGCGTACCGGGTCCTCGCTCCCGGCGGGCGGTTCGTCATCCTCGAGTTTTCGACCCCGCGCGCGCCGGTCCTGCGCGTGCTGTATCAATTCTACTTTCACTACATCCTGCCCCTCATCGGTCGCCTGATCAGCGGTCATCGCACCGCATATCAGTATTTGCCGCGTTCGGTCGCCAATTTCCCGATCGAAGAGGAGCTCGCGCGTCGAATGAGAGAGGCCGGATTCGCCAAGGTGACCTGGACCAGCCTCTCGCTCGGCATCGCCGCGATTCACGTCGGCGAGCGACCCATCAGCGCCCTGAAATCCGCATGAGCATCGACAACATCTCACAATTCCTGTCCGCGATCGACCGCATCGGCGAGCTGTCGCGCGTCACCGAGCCGGTGAGGGCGAAGCTCGAGCTGTGCGAGATCGCGGATCGGGTGATGAAACAGCCGGGTGGCGGTAACGCGCTCTACTTCGAGAACGTATTGCTCGACGGCGGCGAGCGATCGCCGCATCCGGTAGTGATCAATCTGTTCGGCTCGATGCGCAGGATGTCGCTCGCCCTGGGCGTCGACAATCTCGACGAGATCGGTGAGCGAATCACCGAGATGCTCGATTTGAAGGTTCCCGAGGGTCTGGTCGGGAAGCTGGCGATGCTGCCACGTCTTCTCGAGGTCGGAAAGTTTCCTCCGCGCATCCGGAGCGGAAAGCCGGTCTGCCAGGAAGTCGTTCTCGAGGGCGAGAACATCGATCTCTCGAAGCTGCCGATCATCACGTGCTGGCCCGAGGACGGCGGTCCATACATCACTCTGCCGATGGTGATCTCGAAGGATCCGAAGCGCGGCATCAGAAACGTCGGGATGTATCGGGTGCAGGTGCTCGGGCCGCGCACCCTCGCCATGCATTGGCAGCGCCACAAGGTCGGTGCGGCGCACTGGCGCGAGATGGCGGAGAAGGGTGAGCGGATGCCCGTTGCGATCGCGATCGGCGCCGATCCCGCCTCGGTCTATTCCGCGTCGGCCCCGCTGCCGCCGACCATCGACGAGTTTTTGTTCGCGGGATTCCTGCGGAAATCGCCGGTCAGTCTCGCCAAAGCCGTGACCTGCGATCTCGAGGTGCCCGCCGAAGCGGAATTCGTGATCGAAGGCTACATCGATCCCGCCGAGCCTCTGGTCGTCGAGGGGCCGTTCGGCGATCACACCGGTTTCTACTCCGAGGCGGATCTGTATCCGCAGGTCCACGTCACCGCGCTGACCATGCGCAAGAATCCGGTCTATGCAACGACCATCGTCGGCCGCCCGCCGATGGAGGACTTCTACCTCGGACACGCCACCGAGCGGATCTTCCTGCCGCTGCTCAAGCTGACGATCCCCGAGATCGTCGACTATCACATGCCCGCCGAGGGGATATTTCACAACCTGGTGTTCGTCTCGATCGACAAGCAGTATCCAGGTCAGGCATACAAGGTGATGAATGCGATGTGGGGGCAGGGCCTGATGGCACTGGCGAAGGTGATTGTCGTCGTGGACAAGGACGTGAACGTGCGCAACGTCCAGGATGCGTGGTGGGTCGCGCTGAATCACATCGATCCGGAACGCGACGTGCGTTTCTCGATGGGACCGGTCGATGTGCTGGATCATTCCAGCCGCGCGTTCACCTATGGATCGAAGATGGGTATCGATGCAACGCGGAAGTGGCCCGAGGAAGGCTTCACCCGCAACTGGCCAAAGGTGATCGAGATGGACCCCGCGACCAAAAAACGGGTGGACGAGATGTGGTCGAAGCTGGGGCTGGGGCCCAATGAAAGGTCGGAGAGATTCAGGACCAATGAGCCGCGATAGCGACGTTGCCGCAGGGGCGCGCGAAGGGCAAACCTTGCGTGGCGGCGGTACGCTTCTGCGCCACGCAAACCTGGTGCGCCTGCCGCATACTGTTTTCGCTCTGCCATTCGCGCTCGTCGGCGTCGTACTGGCGAGCTATGTCGCACCGATAACGTGGGGCGCGGTGATATGGGTGGTTATTGCGTTCACGAGCGCGCGATTCGCCGCGATGGGCTTCAACCGTATCGTCGATCGTGACATCGACGCGCGCAATCCGCGGACGCGCTCGCGGGAGATTCCTTCTGGCGCGATGAGCGTTCGTGAGGCGAGCGTAGCGGTCACCATCGCGTGCCTCGTTTTCTTCGTCTGCGCGTGGCAGCTGAATGCGCTTTGCCTGGCCCTGTCACCGCTCGCGCTGGCCTGGGTTCTCTTCTACAGCTACACCAAACGGTTCACTCGCTGGTCGCACCTCGTGCTCGGCGTCGGCCTGTCGATTGCCCCCGTCGGCGGCTACCTCGCCATCACCGGGCGCTGGAGCGAGCCGTGGTGGATGCTCATCGCTCTCGCCGTGGCAGTCGCGACCTGGGTGGGCGGTTTTGACATCCTGTACGCCCTCCAGGACGTGTCGTTCGATCGCGAGAACGGACTTTACTCGGTGCCCTCGACTTACGGAGAAGCAAACGCGCTTGGGATTGCGCGGGTCCTGCACCTGCTGACCGTCGCTGCCCTGACAATCGGCGGAATCGGCGCCGGTGCCGGCCTTCTCTATTTTCTCGGCGTGATCGTGGCGGCTGCGCTCCTGCTTTATGAGCACTCGCTGGTGCGCGCCGACGATTTCTCGAGACTCGATGCCGCGTTCTTTACCATGAACGGCGTCATCAGCATCGTCTTCCTCGGCTTCGTCTTCACCGAGCGGTTGCTGCGATGACTGGCGCACCGCCGATCGTCGTCGGCATCACCGGTGCTTCCGGGGCGCCCTACGCGGTACGGCTGCTCCAGGCGCTCACCGCCGCGCATCGGCGGGTGTCGCTGATCGTGTCGAAGTACGGCATGCGCCTGCTGGCCACCGAGGCTGGCATCGACTCCATCGATGCGCTGCGAGACACCGTCGGCATCGACGCCTGGGCATCATATGTAGAAACCTTTTCGAACGACGATCGCGGCGCCGCGCCCGCGTCCGGCTCGGCACGAACGGCTGGGATGGTAGTATGTCCGTGCTCTATGGGAACCCTATCGGCGATCGCAGTGGGCGCGTCGCGGTCATTGATCGAACGCGCGGCGGATGTGACACTGAAGGAGAGCAGAAAGCTCATTCTCGTGCCGAGGGAGACACCGCTCAGTGCGATTCACCTCGGCAACATGCTACGCCTTGCGCGCGCAGGCGCGGTGGTAATGCCGGCCGCACCCGCGTTCTATCATCGGCCAAAAGAGATCTCCGATCTCGTGGATTTCGTAGTCGCTCGGATTCTCGATCACCTGGAGGTCGAGCATAACCTGGTCGCGCGCTGGAAGGGTCAGCCCGAGCGGTAACACCGACCGTTCAGCGCGCCGACAAGCTTACCACACATCGGGAGGAACACCTATGAGAACTGCTTCGTCCGCAGTTGTCGTTACCTGTCTGCTGGCCGGCTTCGGCGCCTGCAATCCGCTTGACCTCAACGACAATGTGCTTCTGGCGGTGACAAAGCTCGATGTGCCCGCGACTGCGTCGGCCACCGCTCAGTTCACGGTCACCCTGACCCTCGTAACGGGAGGTTGTACCAGCTTCAACCGAATCGACGTTCAACGCTTCGACAACGGTGTGCGTCTGATTCCCCTCGGCACCAACGCCAGCATTCGCGACAAGCACGTCACCTGCCCGGATATCCTCAAGGAGGAGCCGCACGACGTGCAGCTCGAGCCACCGTTCACGAATCCGTACACGGTGTTCGTCGAGCAGGGGGATCAGCCCGACGTTACTGCGAGCGTGCAGATTCAGTGATCAGCTAACCTGCCTCGTCCGCTTCATCTCTTTGGGGAACCGCCGGAACCAGGAAGACAGCAGCAGCAGCTCGTCGATCTCGTGGGTGGGAATTTGTGCAGTCGGCGACGGATTCTCGGCGAAGATGTCTTCGACGAGCTGCTTCATGGTGCGCCGCTCCTTCGACGATTTGGGCTTCGTCAGCTCGGCGCGTACGACGCCCCGTCTGATCAGATAGACCTTGTCCTCACCCTCGTGGCCGGGCACGGTGTACACGAAAGACAAATTTTCGACAGCGAAGCGTAGCCGCCCGAACTGCGCGCGCAGTGCCTCGAGGCGCTCGAGCTTGTCACGGTAGATCGCGGCGCGCTCGAACTCGAGCTCAGCGCTCAATTTCTCCATCTGCGCGCGCAGCATGTTGATCGGGCTATCGTCCGATCCGTCGAGGAACGCGCGCGCCAGCGCCACCCGCTCCAGGTATTGGGTCGCCGAGCAGCCTCCGACGCAGGGACCGAGGCATTTCGAGATCTCGTGACGGATGCATCCGGGCGTGCGCGCCAGCTGGAACAGCTCGGTCTGATCGCTGAAGAACATCTTGAGATCGACCCGGCAGTCGCGCAGCATCAACGCATCGTTCAGCTCGCGCACCGCTTCCTCGACCCGCTGCGCGCCAACGAACGGTCCGTAGTAGATGTCGGCGTCTTCGCCCGACGCGCCGCGCACGACGAGCAGCTTTGGCGCCGCTCCCCTGGTGAGCTTGATGAAGGAGTAGTTCCGACCGTCGTTCTTCATCGCGACGTTGTAGCGCGGGCGGAAGCGCTTGATCATTCGCAGCTCCTGGAGCAGCGCCGCGAACTCGCTCGGCGTGTAGTCCCATTCGATCTTTTCCGCCGAGCGGAGGATGCGCGCGCCTTTTTCCTCCGGGTAGGCGCAGCGGAAATAGCTCAGAAGCCTGGTCCGCACCCGCTTCGACTTGCCGACGTATAGGACCTCGCCGTCGCTGGAGAGCATTCGATAGACGCCGGGCCGGTCGGCTGCACTTTCCTTGACGGTCGACCGCATCACTGCGAGCTGAGCGTCGCTCGTCGGTTGGTTCTCGAGTCGTGGTGTGCCGCGAATCATCTCAGTGCTGGCACTTCACGCACATCGTCGTGGCACGTCCGTCCACGGCGTGGGTCGTCACGAGCCGGGAGCCGCAGCGATGGCAGGGAAGTCCGCCGCGGCCGTAGGCATCGAGCTTCTCGACGAACGATCCACGCTGACCGCGCGCATCCCTGTAGTCGCGAAAGCTCGTTCCCCGGGCCTCGATTGCCTCGGAAAGCACAGCGACGATCGAGTCCCGCAGCAGGTTCGCTTCCTCGAGCGAGATCGCGGCGGCCGGGCGGGATGGATCGATTTGCGCTCTCCAGAGCGCTTCGTTTGCGTAGATGTTGCCGATGCCTGCGATTTTCCGCTGCTCCATGAGGACTTTCTTGACGGGCTGACTGGTCGCCCGAAGAACTCCCGATAGATGCGCCGCTGTAAACGCACGGTCAAGAGGCTCAACGCCGAGTTTCCCGGAGTATTCAGCGAATCGCTGCTCATCCATGAGCGCGAAGGTGCCGAGCCGGCGGAC
>CAMLDY010000061.1 GCA_946478895.1 uncultured Gemmatimonadota bacterium | reverse complement strand
GGTTCGAGGGGAACTATCAGAGCTACATCGAGGATCTCAAGCGAAGGAAGGGCGCGGATGCCGACCAGCCGCATCGCATCGCCTACAAGAAGCTAGTTCGCGCTTAGCGGTGTCCAGCCGACGCCGTCATCTGGCCGCGGAAAGCTTTGCTTTATCTCGAGGAATCCGGGTTGACGGCCGGTGGGCATATAAGACGGCAGTCAGAGAAGGGCTCCCTAGCCCCAGGGAGCCCCAGGTTTAGGAGCGTGGTTGGTGCTAGTGCGGGCAGGACCCCAGGCGCATCTTCTGCGTCGATAGCTCGACGGCTACGAAGCTTGTCAGGAGGAGACATGCGCCTACTCGGCTGGATCGGTATCCTCGTCATTCTCGCCGGTATCGACATCGTTGCGGTGGGCGGAATTCCGTACACCAAGAGCCGCAATGAAGTAGAGGTGGGTCCGCTCAAGGTGACAGCACAGGAGAAAGGACTGGTTCCAGCCTACGTCGGAGTGATTGCCATCGTGGTTGGCGCCGGCCTGGTAATCGTCGGCCGCAGGAAATCTGCGTAGCGAATTTGCGGGCGGTCGACCAGGGGCACCGTATCTCCTGGAGAAACGGTCCGTACCACATCGACCGTTACGCCACCGAGGCGACTGATGCGGCGAGACCCTCCGCGTCCAGCACGGGTGCACTGCTGCGCGCCTCGCCAAAACCGGATGCCAACGTCCCGAGCAGCGCGAACGCTCCGGCAAGGAAAATCGCAAGAAGGGCAAACAACCCCCGCCGTGTTCGGGTCATGTCGAACCACACGCCGACGAGTGACGGCCCCAAGAGTCCAGCGGCGCTCTGCACGAGCAGAAACGCACCGGCGAGTGATCCCGCGCGCGCCGAGCTTCTGAGCTCGAGGGCCATCGGTGCCAGATTCGCGACCGGAAGCGACCATGACAGCCCGAACAGGAAAAGAATTCCGACCGCAACGCTGAGCGTCGGCGCGAAATACATCACCATGCATGCGGCCGCCATGCCGCCGAAACCAATCAGAGACATCCGCCGCCTGCCATAGCGCGCGCCGAGCCAGCCCGCCGGCATCGATCCAATCAGTGTCGATACCGCGACGGCGATGAAGCCGAGTGAAGCGTTGGCCACAGTCGTGTGGTATCGCTCTGAACCGTAGAGAGTGAACCAGCTCGAGAAGGACTGGAACGCCATGTTGAACAGCAGGCAAGCGCCGAAGAAGCGCATTGCCTTGCCCCCACCGGCGGTGAACGATTCGCGCAGCGATCGAAAAGGCGCGATCGCCGCGGAAGAGCTCGTTACCTGGTCTTGCTCCGGAGTTCCATGTGCGGGTTCTCGCAGACCCACCGCGTAGATCAGCCACACGGCAGCGACGAGGACGGAAGCGAGGACGAAGGGAAGGTCCGGGTGATGCTCGGCCAGGCCACGCGCTCCACCGAGCACCAGCATCGCTCCAAGGCACATGGCAACGCCGAGGACGCCCTCAGTCTTCGGTCGCTGCAGCGAAGGAACCAGCTCGGCGAGGAGGGCGAGGAACGGTGCGCGCCAAATTGCCAGCGCGATGTCGACAGCGATCATCGCGGCAAGCAGTGCGAGCAGGCCGAATCGCTCAGCGAACGGGATAGCGGCCAGCGCAAAGGCGGTTAACGGTAGCGCTGCGAGAAGGAATGGAACGCGGCGACCGAGGCGGGTGCGGGTTGCGTCGGAGACAACGCCCACAATCGGGACCAGGCAAAGCGCGAGCACATTGTCGATACCCATCGCGGCGCCGATCATCGAGCTGCTGCTCAGATGCCGCTCGAGGAGCGGCGGGACGTATGTATCGTAGAGTGGTGAGACCGCTCCGATGACGAAGCTGCCGCCGCCCAGCAGGAGCGACGTTCGCCATGGGATGCCGTCGGGTTTCTGCGCGCGCGGCAAACTCAATCGCGTCCCACACCGAGCGCGTCGGCAACGCGGTTGATGTAGTTGAACCAGCTGGCGATGAGCGTGATCTGCAGAATCGCACGATCGTCGAAGCCTGCCGCATGGAGCCGTTCGTGATCTGCGCGCGAAATGCGCGTCGCGTCGTCCGTTAGCTGGACCACGTAGTCAAGCATCACGTGCTCGGCGTCGGTGATCGGTGCGCTCCGCCAGTCGGTGCGAAGCGCTTCAACCAGTTTTTCGTCGAGCGTAACCTTACGCAGAAACTCTGCGTGCGAGTCCATTCAATACCTGCACCGATTCGTCACCGACACCACTGTCGCGATCATCTCGTGCTGTCGCCGGCCGAGTGGCAGATCGGGTGACATGAGCGCGCCGAAGGTAGCAAAGGCGTGGTGCAGCGCGTCAGGGATGAGGCTGTGCGAGGCGACGATGCTCTCGGAGACTCGCCCGTCGCGCGGCGCGGAGGGCTCGCCGTACATCGCGGGATAAAGAGTGCGCTGCATGGCGTACGCCTTCGCCAGCGAGTCGTCGGCTTGCGCCGGACTAATTGTTTCGATCCACGTCATGAGAGTTCTGTGCGGGCAACGGGTGGTTTGGGAGGACAACTGTATCCTGCGCACCGAACTCCGCAAGGGTGCGCGCCGGCCGGCCAGAAACGGGCTGGCGAGCTTTGCGGCGGCACCCAAAATTATGGGCCGCTTCCGAGGCCACCCGAACACGCTCCACCTCGGGTTGCGCACGAAAAGCGATCCACCTATTCCGGGAGACCACATGCGTCCTGGTTTGTCGGCTGCCCTGTTCTTCGCGTTGTCCACGGCTGCATCGACGCTCGACGCGCAGTCCGGTTCTATTCGCGGTAACGTATTTGACGACACTGGGCGTCCGCTTGCGGGCGCCCGAATAATCGTCGTGGGCAGCACGCTCGTCGCCGAATCGCGCACCGACGGCACCTTCGAGCTCCGGGGGGTTCCAATCGGCAATCACACCGTCCGCGCGCAACACATTGGCTATCGGCTGGCCGTCCAGCAGGTGAACGTGCCCACTGCAGAAGGCGCGAGCGCCACCTTTCGCCTCGCTGCAGATCCGTTCTCTCTCGACGCAGTAGTGGTGTCGGGCACCTTCAACGCTGCCTCGAAGCTCGAGTCGAGCACAGCGATCACCACCTTCACCGACGAACAGGTCGAGCAGCAGGCACCGCGCGGCACCGCGGAGCTGCTCAAGAGCGTACCCGGGTTTCAGGTAATGAGCAACTCCGGAGAAACCGGCGCCGATGTGACTGTTCGCGGGCTTCCGGTGTCGGACCAGAGCTCGTTCCGGTACGTCAGCTTGCAGGAGGACGGGCTTCCCGCCTTCGAGGCGCCCGGTCTTCTATTCGCGTTTCCCGATGCAATGGCGCGACTGGATGAAACGGTCGCGAGAGTCGAAGCAGTGCGCGGCGGAAGTGCCGCGGTATTTGGTTCCAGCACGCCCGGCGGGATTGTGAATCTGATCAGCAAGACCGGCGGCCCGACGCTGGCGGGTACCGTGCGCACCACTGGCGGCGCCCAGGGGATGGGCCGGCTCGATGCAAACATAGGGGGGCCGCTCTACGCCGCGTGGCGGTTCAACACCGGAGGTTATTGGCGTTATGATCGCGGCCTGCGCGATCCCGGTTTTCCCGCGAACAAAGGTGGACAGCTACGCCTTAACGTGACGCGTGAATTCGCGTCGGGCCATGCCCAGTTCTACGGGAAGTATCTGAACGAGAGGGATCTCTGGTACCTTGGCATCCCGATCCAGAATTATAAGGATCCCGAAGCGATCTCCGGCGGTCCGGAAATCGGCGCCGGAACAATGTTCGCACGTGAACGGCTCACCCTTACTGTGCCCGACGCATTCAATCCGGGAGGCACTGTACGTCACGATCTGAACGGCAACATCACTCGCTACGAAATGCTGGGCACGGACCTGCTGCGCGAGCTCACGCCAGGCTGGTCGCTCACATTCCGGGGTAAGGTCCTGCACTCGCAAAATCTCACCAACCTCATGGTAGATGTTGCGGATCCGTTTCCGATCAGCGTTATCGGCCCACCGGGACCGCGCCAGCTGCGATACGTGATCAGCGGACAAACGATCACCGACCCGGCACAAGTCGCAAACCTCAATGGCAACGGGTTGATGACCGTGCAAGGATTGGCGTTCGTCGACCAGCCAGTGACCAATGGAATCGCAAACCTTGAGCTCACGCACCAGACTGGCCGGCACGGTCTTACCGGTGGACTCTACTTGAGCGCCTACAAAACGCGGCTCAAGCTCACACAACAGGGGGTTTTCGTCGAGGTGGCAGACAACCCACGCCTGATCCAGGTCGGGATGCCGGCACCCGACGGGTCGTTCATCGGTCTCACACCTCCGGACGGCTTCGCCGGATACAACGCCGGCTTCTGGAATCTGACAAACCGCACTACTATCGCGGCGTTGTACCTCGGCGATACCTGGCGCGTGTCAGACCGCTTCAACGTCGATCTTGGCGCCCGGCTCGATCACAACATGAGCAACGGACGCAACGAACGCCCCGTCGTTCCGGGCGATGTGGAGAACGGCCAGGTCGTCGGCCAGGAAGTGCCGGCAGGATATCCCGCCTTCACCCCAACTCCCGAGCAATCCCGGGCGGGGATGTTTGGGAGTGGGATCTATAGAACGTGGGATTATACCTTCGGCACGTGGAGCGCTTCAGCCGGCGCCAACTACCGCCTGACTGATCGCACGGCCATGTACGGGCGCGTGAGCCGCGGCACTCGCATGCCGACGCCGCAGCAGTGGACGTTCCAGACCACCGATGGCAGTCAGGTTACGGGCGACACCAAGCGAGGCGAGGTCGAGACTACGGTTCAAGGCGAAATTGGCGTGAAGACTTCGGCGCAGCGCTGGTCGCTGCAACTCACCGGATTCTATGGTACGAGCAAGAACATGCTCGTCACGCTGGACCGCGGTCAGGCCAACGGCGGGTTTGCGTTCCTTCCGATCAGCACCGATACACGCACCACAGGTCTCGAGATGGAGGGAGCAGTGAGCCCGGCCGACGGACTGCAGCTGCGCGCGGTCGGCACCCTGCAGAATCCGCGATTCACGCGCTTCCACTACGATTTCTTCGTTCCCGGAAACGGTCCGCTCAGTGGGCCACAGGTACGCGACTATTCAGGCAACAAGTTGATCGACATCGCTTCGGTGATGGCCGATCTGGGCGCGTCGTACACACGTGCAAGCTTCGACTTGTTCGGTGACTATCGCTACAGCGGTGACCGCCCTGCCAACCGTCCGAATACGGTGACAATTCCCGGGTGGGGTGAGCTCAATGGCGGTGTGGGCTACCGCTTCGGTCAGTTCCGACTGACGCTTCAGGGGCTGAACCTCCTGAACAAGCAGGCAATCCAGCAAATGGCGCAGCGGACGGGCGAGGACATTTTGAGCGTCAATGCCGACGGTACCGCGGTGTCGCTCGTGACATCGGGCACAGGAGCGGGGACGACGACGTCCAGTCAGTTCACCACCGGGCTCGGAATCCTTCCCCGGCTGGTGCAGCTTGGCATTGCTTACGATTTCTGACCGGTGTGCTTGCCAATCGCCTTCATCGGCTGAACGTTCGCGTTAGATGTTTCTGATTCCGGATCGCGGCGGCGTACGCCTCGCCTCCTAGTACAGGATCGTTTCGACCACGACTCCAATGGCGCCGAGGAAAACGATGACGGCGAGCGCCAGCGCTACTCGTTTGGTGAGGGATTTCTCGTTCGCGACGCGCTTGACCAGTGGCAAGCTCACCAGAGCACTCATGGCGCTCGCAAGAACGGCACCCATCGCGGCGACCCGCGGCGACAGAGTTTCGGAGGCGGCAAGGTTGGCGGAGGATGCTACCGCGCTCGCGCTGGAGACGACACCACCGATCAAGCTCACGCCATAAAATCCGGAATTGCCGAGCGTTCTCTGGGCCAGAGTGCCGGCGACCTGAATGAGAAGAAACAGGAATCCAAAACGAAGGGCAGCGGTCAGAGAGAACGGTGACTGAAGGGTGGTGAGTGGGGCGTCGGTGTCGGTGTGGCGGGTCGTCGTCCGGTGACGGCCGAAAGTCGCTGCCAGTGCCGCGCCGAGGAACATGAGCCCCAGCGGAATGGCGGCGGAGAGAAGAGCCGTGGGCGCGAGGATTCCCAGGATCACCCCGTTCCGCAGCAACATTGCGGCTGTCGCGAGGATGATTCCGCGGTAGGTGAAATCGGACAGCGCGGCGCCGGATGACTTTGTCCGGCTCGCCAACTCGGTAACCGTGACGGTGCTGTTCACCAGCCCGCCGAGAAAGCCGGTCAACTCCACCGCCCTCGCGCCGTAGATCTTGAATAGCAGGTAGTTCCCGAAACCGAGCGCGCCAATGAGAATCACGGTCACCCACGCTTCGCTGGGATTGAACAGACCGAATGGGTCGACGGTGCCGGGCGGCAAGACCGGAAAGACGACGAAAGCGAGAATCGCCAGCAGTACAGCCGACCTGAGCTCCGACTCCGTCAGCGCGTGGCTGAAGCCGGCGAGTGGTTCCTTCCAGGCCAGAAGCGCGGCGGTGGTTACAGCCAGAGTCACCGGCGCGAAGGTGTGCCCGCGCCCCGCGAGAACTCCGGCGAAAGTCACGACGATCAACGCTGCCGACGAGGTGATCTCGGCGCCTTCGCCGGTACGGATTGTCTCGATATTGAGCAGGATCACCAACACGCCGACGAGTCCGAGTGCAATGAGCGCGTAGGGATCGCCCAGCAGCCCGCCGGCCGCGCCGATCATCGCCGAAAAAGCGAAGGTGCGGAGGCCGGCTTCCTTGCGACGACGCTCGCGCTCGATTCCGACGAACAAGCCAATCGCCGCAGCAAGCGCGAGCCGCGACAGAGTCGGCAGGTAAGGCCAGAGAACGTCCTGATCCATGCGGGACGTTATACGCCAACCGTAGCGTTCCACAAGCTGCTGCCCGCGCTGCCGAAGCCGGGTCGCACCGCTCGGTGATGGGCGGCGGCCCAGACTAATGCGCGACGGCGGCGACGTGTAAATTCTGGCGCATGCTCGTTAACGCATTGCTCGCGCTGGCGTTGCTGCAGGATTCCACGCTCATCTACGACGGCAGATCGCATCGCGTCCAGGTCCCGGTGCCACGCATCGATGCGAGCGCGACGATCGACGGACAGCTCGATGAGCCGGTCTGGCGAAGCGCGGCGAAGCTTACGGGTTTCTCGCAGTACCAGCCCGTCGACGGCAGACCGGCCGACGAGCCGACCGAAGTCCTTGTGTGGTACGCGCCCGACGCGATCTACTTCGGCATCAGAGCGCGTGAGATCCACGGCAACGTCGTGCGGGCAACCCACGCCAATCGCGACAACATCGACAGCGAAGATCAGATCCAGATTCTTCTCGATACCGACAACGCGCGACAGATAGCGTTTCTCTTCGGCGTGAACCCATACGGCGTTCAGCAGGACGGGACGCGAAGCGCGCAGTTCTCGGGCGGCGCCGGGGGGCCGTCGGCCACCGGCGGCGGATTCCGCACCATCAATCCGCTCGAGGGCAGCGTCGATCTCAATCCGGACTATTTCTTCGAGTCCAAAGGCAGGCTCGTCGACGGCGGTTACGAAGTCGAAGTTCGAATTCCGTTCAAGAGCCTGCGCTATCAGGACGCGCGGGTCCAGAGCTGGGGCCTGCACATCCTGCGGCGCGTTCAGCACTCGGGATTTCAGGACACCTGGGCGCCGGCGGTCCGGGCCAACGCAAACTTCCTCGCGCAATCGGGCACCCTCGATGGACTCCACGATCTGAAACGCGGTCTCGTTCTCGAAGCCACGCCGACGCTGACCGCGCACGCTGACCGCTCGCCCACAGTCGGTGATGGCGGCTACCAACAGAAGGGCGAGCTGGGTGGTGACATACGCTGGGGAATCAGGCAGAATCTCACCCTCAACGGCACCATCAATCCCGACTTCTCCCAGGTCGAAGCCGACGTCGGGCAGGTTCTGCTCAACGAGCGGTTCGCGCTGTTCTATCCGGAGAAGCGTCCGTTCTTCCTTGACGGACTCGAGCTGTTCGACTCACCCAACCAGCTGATCTACACTCGGCAGATCGTCGCGCCAATCGGCGGAGTAAAGCTCACCGGCAAGCTCGGCGGGATGAACATCGCGTCGATGGTGGTCGCTGACGACAAGCTCTACTCGTGGGAGAACCGCAACACCCCGTTGTTCGGAGTCTCGCGGCTGCGCTACGACTTCGGTTCCGGGAACACGCTCGGTGCGGCGCTCACCAGTCGCGAAGATGGCGACAACTTCTCGCGCGTCGCGTCGGGGGATTTCCGTTTCTACCACTCGAAGCTGTACTTCGCGCAATTTCAGGCGGCGAGCTCATGGACGGACAGTCTTCGCAACCGCCTGCGCGGATCGATCCTGCAGGGCGATTGGGATCGAACCGGACGCGCCTGGGGATTTCATTACACGTTGAGATCGCTCGACCCCGGCTTCCGCGCCGCCGCCGGCTTCGTCAATCGCACGGGTATCATCGAAGGACGCGCCTTCAACCGACTCAGCTTCTACGGCAAGCAGGGTGCGCTGCTCCAGACAATCAGCACGTTCTTTGGCTGGGACCGCATCTGGAACAACCTCGGCGCCGGCCACGGTCTCGCGGAGAGCAGCGAGTCGATTACGCCGAGCGCGACACTGCGCGGCGGGTGGCAGCTCGGTGGTGCGGTGACCCATGGGTACTTCGCCTTCGATCCGGCGCTGTATTCGGGATTGTCCCTCTCGGAGGGAGCGTTTACCGCGCCATTCGTCGTGCCGCCGCCCGAGAAGGATCAGTGGGGTGGATCACTGAGCCTGACGACGCCCACTTATCGGATCTTCACTGGAACCGCCAGCGTGACGAAAGGCCAGGTCCCGATCTTCCGCGAGGCGTCGCCCGGCTCGAGCTCGCGAATCGATGCGACGATTGCAGTGCGTCCCACGACAGCGCTTCGAAGCACGCTCCAGTTCTCGCGATTGGCGATCGATCGCCGGCTCGACGGATCTCGCTTTTCGACCGAAACCATTCCACGCATCAAGGTCGAGTACCAGGTGAGTCGCCCGATCTTCGTGCGGGTTGTCAGCCAGTATGCGGCGCGCTCGCGGTCGGCCCTGCAGGACCGAAACGGCACTCGGATCCTGGTCAATGGCGTGCTCGACACCGGCGAGACCACCAACGAATTCTCGACGGACTGGCTATTCAGCTATCGTCCGGTTCCGGGCACGCTCGTGTATCTGGGTTACGGCTCGACGCTCGAGGAGCCGCGCGAATTCAGATTTCAGAATCTGCAGCGCACCCGCGACGGATTCTTCGGAAAGATCAGCTATCTCTTCCGGCTCTAGCCGTTGATGGTTCGCATCCCGGCTTCGGGATAACGATCGCCGGCGGTGACACCTTTCGGGGCCGCAGCGTCGATGCGACGCAGATCATTCTCCGACAGCACGATATCGACCGCGTGCCAGTTCTCCTCAACGCGCTCGGGATGTCTCGTACCAGGAATCGGCACGATGTCGTCGCCCTGGGCGAGGAGCCATGCGAGTGCGAGCTGCGCGGGTGTGCATTTGTGCTCTTCGGCGATCTCCTCGACTTTCGCGACGAGATCCAGATTCCGCTGGAAGTTCTCGCCCTGGAAGCGCGGGTGGTGCTTACGAAAATCGTCGTCGGCAAGGTCGTCGACGCTCTTGATCTGGCCCGTGAGAAAGCCGCGGCCGAGCGGACTGTAGGCGACGAAGCCGATGTCCAGCGCGCGGAGCGCCTCGAGCAATCCGTCTTCGGGATCGCGTGACCAGAGCGAGTACTCGGTCTGTACTGCTGTGATGGGGTGAACCTTGTGAGCGCGGCGAATCGTCGCGACCGACGCCTCCGAAAGTCCGATGTAGCGCACCTTCCCCTCGCGCACGAGATCCGCCATCGCTCCAACCGTATCCTCGATAGGCGTGTTTCTGTCGACGCGATGCTGGTAGTAGAGATCGATCGTGTCGATTCCCAGTCTCCTGAGCGACGCCTCGCACGCCTGCCTCACGTAGTCGGGTTTTCCGTTGACGCCGAGGAAAGCGCGGGTCTTCGGATCGCGCACGTTGCCGAACTTGGTGGCGATGATCACCTGGTCGCGTTTGCCCTTGATCGCGCGCCCGACCAGCTCCTCATTGGTGTGCGGACCGTACATGTCGGCTGTATCGAGAAAGTTGATGCCGAGCTCGATGGCGCGGTGGATGGTGGCGATCGACTGTTGCTCGTTGCTGGGGCCATAGAAGTCCGACATTCCCATGCAGCCAAGGCCGATGGGGGAAGTCTGCAGGCCCTGCGCGCCGAGGCGGCGTATCTTCGTGGTGGCTGGAGTCATCCGGTTCCTGGACGTTAGAGGATCTATCGAACAGATATCGAGAAACCCGGCGAATTCAAGATCGCGCGACCTCGTGGAGATGTCATGGATCTGTCGAAGATGAAACGCGAGATGTCCGTCTGCTTGCTGTGCGGCGTGTTTCTCGGCCGGCCTGCGGCTGATCCGGCCTGACGCATGCCGATTGGGCTCTCTGCGCGCAACGTCACCCACAGGTTCGGCGATGTCGTAGCTCTGGACGGGGTCAGCCTCGACGTCGCGGCGGGCGAGTCGACCGCGATCGTCGGCGAGAGTGGCTCCGGCAAGACCACGCTGCTCCGCTGCTTCAACCGCCTGGTCGAGCCGGACGCCGGAGAAATTACCGTCGGCGATCGGGATGTCCGGCTGCAGTCGCCGGTCGAGCTGCGACGGAGCATCGGCTATGTGCAGCAGCACGGAGGACTGCTCCCGCACTGGCGGGTGCTGCGTAACGTCGCGTTGGTGCCGGTGCTGAGAGGGATGGGCGACGCGAACGATGCGGCCGGACGCGCGCTCGATCTGGTTGGTCTGCCCGTCGCCGATTTCGGATCGCGCTTTCCGCACGAGCTCTCGGGCGGACAGCGGCAGAGGGTCGCGCTGGCGCGAAGCATCGCCGCGCGGCCCGGTGTGATTCTGCTCGACGAGCCCTTCGGCGCGCTCGACGCAATCTCACGCGCCGAGCTACAGGAAACCTTCGCCGCCCTTCGGACAGAGCTGGTGCTGACGACGCTGCTCGTCACCCACGACCTCGCGGAAGCGGCTCGACTCGGCGACCAGGTGGTGGTGATGCGCAGCGGAAAGATCGAGCAGCGAGGTCCCATGGGCGCACTCGTCCGAAGTCCAGCGACGGATTACGTGGCGCAGCTGATAGAGAAAGCCCGCGCGGGCCTCGAGCCACTCCTCGCGTGATCCGAATGCATCCGCTGCGCATCGTCGTCGGAATCGCTCTGTTCATAGCGATGCTTTCGGCGGGTGCGGCGCAAGCGCAGGAGCGCCGGTCGGTCGTCGTCGCGTCGAAGCCGTTCGGGGAATCGTATGTGCTGGCGGAAATGTTCGCGCAGCTGCTGGAGTCGCGCGGCTTCACGGTTGATCGCCGACGCGGACTCGGCGCGACTGAGATCGCGTTCGGCGCTCTTAGGCGCGGCGCGATCGACGTGTATCCCGAGTACACCGGAACCGGACTCGTCGCGATTCTTCACGACACCCTGGCCGACTCCGTTCTCGCTGACCCGCGAGCGGTATTCGCGCACGTCGCGGGAAGATTCGCCGCGCTCTATGACACGCGCTGGCTTCCGCCACTCGGATTTCAGAACACCTACGCGATCGCAGTTACGCGCTCGACCGCGGACCGATATCACCTGCGCACCCTGAGTGATCTGGCGCGGGAGAGTCCGCATCTCACGGCAGGATTTACCGCGGATTTCATCGGCAGGAGCGATGGGCTCGTTGGACTCGCCCGGGTCTATGGCATCAAGCCGAAGGCGGTCAGACCGCTCGCGCCGGCGGTGAAATATCAGGCGCTCGTTTCCGGCGCCGTGGACGTCATCGATGGCTATTCGACCGACGGTCTGCTGGCGCGCTACGATCTCGTGACGCTGAACGACGACCGCCACTTCTTTCCGCCGTACGAAGCAGCCGCGCTTGTGTCCGGAACGCTCGAGCGCGAAATGCCCGGAGCAGTGGCGACACTCGTGTTGTTGAGCGGACGCCTCGACGAGCTGACCATGCGCTCTCTGAACAAGCGCATAGAGGTCGATCGGGAAGACATCACCGAGGTTGCGCGAAGTGAGCTCGCCGTGCTCGGACTGATCAGCGCGAGTCCGCGGGCAGCCGGCGCGACTGCATCCGCCGGCCAGGGATTCTGGCGTTACCTCTGGGACCGTCGCGCCAGCATCGGCTCGCTGACCGCGCGGCATCTACTTCTCGTCGCCGTAGCGTTGTTGGCAGCGGTGCTGGTCGCGGTGCCGCTGGGCCTGGCGCTGGAGCGAGCACGGCGAATTGCCGAGCCCACCATTGGAACGTTGGGCGTCCTCGAGACGATTCCATCCATCGCGCTGCTCGCGTTCATGATTCCACTGCTCGGCGTTGGAGTCATCCCGGCGCTGGTGGCGCTCTGGCTGTACGCGCTTTATCCGATCGCGCGCGGGACCTACACCGGAGTGCGTGACGCCGACCCGGATGCGGTCGCTGCAGCGGAGGCGTTGGGAACCACGGCGCGGCAGCGTCTCGTCTGGGTCAGATTGCCACTCGCGGCTCCGGTGATCATGGCCGGTATTCGAACGGCGGCAGTAATCACGGTCGGAGCGGCAACGCTGGCTGCGTTCATCGGCGCCGGCGGACTTGGCGAGCCGATCGTGGCGGGACTCGCGCTGGCCGATACGCGCATGATTTTGTCCGGCGCGCTGCCGGCCGCTCTTCTGGCGCTGGCGGTCGACGGCGTCCTGGCTCTTGTAGAACGACTGCTCGCACCGGCGCACCGACGGACGAAGCCTTGAGATCCCGCCGCAAGCTCCTACTCGCGACCGTTGCATGCGCCGTAATGATCTCCTGTGCCCGGCCTGCCGCGGAGCCGGATGTCGTGGCCACCGGAACACGCTCGTACTTCATGGGATTCTCGGTTGTACCGCCGAAACCGGACATCGCCATTGCTCTCAAGTCGCTGGACATCTGGAGCAAGCGTGCGGATGCCGCGATCATGCACCTCGACGTTCCATGGGCGCAGTTGTTGGGCGGCGGATCTGCAGCGGAAGCGTTGCGAAAGGATGGCGTCGACCTCGAGCACTACTATCGGTCGAAGCATCTCAAGCTCGTGGTGACGATCGATGTGACCAACGGCCTGGCACGCGAGAGCGAAGCGGCGGCATTGGTCGCGGCGCATCGCAGCATTACCGAGCCGGCGGTGCAACGCCTGTATCGCGACTACGTCGGCACTCTGGTCGAGATGCTGCACCCTGACTATCTCGGACTCGCGGCAGAGACCAACCTTGTGCGCGCGATTGCGCCGCGCCCGGTCTACGAGGCCGTTGTTCGGATGACCAACGACGCGGCGGCCGATGTGCGTCGCACGCATTCGGCGTCCGCGCTTCCGCTGTACGTCAGCGTGCAGGTTGAAACCGCGTGGGGAAAGCTCGGCAAGCAGACACTATTCGTCGGTATCGCGCAGGATCTGCACGATTTCCCGTTCATGAACCTGATCGGCCTGTCGTCGTACCCTTATCTGGGCGGTTTCAAAACCCCGGCCGACATCCCGCTCGACTACTACTCGCGGATTAAGGGTCAGCGCGCATTGCCGGTGATGGTGGTCGAAGGCGGCTGGCCGTCCGGCTCGGTGCGTGGCGCGTTCTCGTCATCTCCGGAGATCGAGGCGCAGTACATAGCGCGCCAATC
>CAMLDY010000060.1 GCA_946478895.1 uncultured Gemmatimonadota bacterium | reverse complement strand
GAAATCGGGGCTGTTTCGTCATACCCGGGGAACCGAGATCGTTCCTCTGACCTCCGGTTCTGTCCGAGAATGGTGACAGGTCAGACCGGCCCCTGTCAATTCTATCGCGCAAGTTTATGTGCCCCATGCACTTATGGAAATGGCACAGCTGGTATCCGTAATGCCTGATACGGGCCCAACCTCTTCAGTGGAGTCGCTTATGCCCCAACTGCGACGCTTGATAGGTCTCTCTGGAGTCCTATCGTATTTGGCAGTACCCGCGGTTCTCACCGCGCAGGTCGCTGGCGGAGTCGAGTTCTACGGTGCCCTCGACAATTCTGCTCCGATCACCCGCACCATCGGCGGGCTTTCCCTCAGCGTTGGGACTCCCTACCTCGGCATCCGCGGCAGCGGCGGCCTCGGGATTTCGTCTCTGACTCCCGAAGCCTCGGGACTCCGCGACGGACCGTCCGATCTGGTCTGGGCCACCAACGCCGACCTCATGCTCGGCCCGGTAAACGCCGGACTCGGCGAGGGTTTCATGCCCTACACCTTCGCGGGACTCGGGCTCGAGAGCGCGGCCCAGCCACTCGGCTTCACCGACGCGATCCGGACCTGGAGTTACGGCGGCGGGCTTCAGCTGGCGATTGGCCACATTCTGTCGGTGAACGGTGAAGTCAGATCACGCCACCTCGCCGCTCCGGCAACGCCGGCCGATACGCAGTTCGTTCGTGGCCTCGAGTACCGCGTCGGGATCGGATTCCATTTTGGTGGGAATCGCTCACGCTCGCCGGCATTCGGGCGCAGGGCCAACAATCCGCCGAGCGCGCCCAGACCCATAAAGAGAACTTCGACACGAACAACGTGGCCCGTGAGCACGACGGTTTCGAGCGCATCTGCTCGCAGGCTGCTATCGACGGCGGAACAGTACATCGGCGTCCCTTACAGGTATGGTGGTACGTCGCCCCGGACAGGCTTCGATTGCTCGGGATTCGTGCAATACGTTTACGCCGCTCAGGGAATAGATCTGCCGCGCACATCTCGACAAATGGCGGGAGCCGGTATTGCGGTGGAACCCACGGCGCGCGCGCTCGCCGCCGGCGATCTGATGCTGTTCGCTCAGGGTGGAACGGTCAGTCATGTGGCGATCTACGCCGGAAATGGCCGCTTCATCCATTCCTCGTCGAGCGGACACGGCGTTCGATACGACGATCTGGGCACCGAGCGTGGCAAGTGGTTTGCTAATCATCTGGTTGCCGCTAGACGAGTAATGGGCGGCGGTCACATATTGGTAAATACGTTCGCGGGCACCGCTGCAATTGCCTTCGATCGTTTTGACCCCCCCGACAGCGCCCCTCCCCCGACGAGATGAAAAAGCGCAAGGAACGCTCTCCGCTGATTGCTGACATAGAACGGCAGCATCCAACCGTCGCCGAGCTTGGCGACGGGTTGGGGGCGGCGCCGCTCAATGTCCGGCTGGGTGACTCGTGGAGCGATTTCGTGCGTGGCGGGGACGTGCTGGACGATCAGGACAAGCCGAAAGACTCGCGCTCCCGCGGAGGAGTGCCCTTGCTAGACGACATGAAGGGCATCCTCCAGTGGGAGTAGCCTAGCTCGGCTCTGGCCGCCGGCGACGCCGCCGGCGGTTGCCATTATGGCCCGGCGGGTGGCCTGAATCCCCGCCCAGCGACGAGTCGTCGTCGCCCGCCTTGAGCCACCGCATCACTGCCTCTATTGCCGCGTCGTCGGTGAGACGCGTCCGCAACCGCGCGGGAGTGTGGCCGAACACCATCTCCCAGTGCTGCGAAAAGATTCGCGACGTCTTGTAGCCAAGCTTTACCGACACATCGAGAACCGAGTAGCCCGGGTCACGAAGGTAGCCGAAACCGCGCAGGACTTTGGCGGCGATGACGAGGCGCTTGGGCGATCCGATCTGGGCCGCGTCGAGATTTCTGTAAAGTCTCACGATCGCGAGCCCGGCCTCCATGGCCAGGTCGAGCGCGCTCATGTAGCGGTGCGGTGAGGCGAAAAGGTCCTCGATCGCCACCGAAAGCTGGCGTGGGACCAGCCCGAGCCGGCCGCGCAGAGTCTCCAGAACGTCGTGGGTGAGTGAGTTCCCCTCGAGGCGCTCGACCCTCTCCCTGAAGCCCTCCGGCTCGTCGTCGAAGCGATGAAGTACGACCTCCTTGAGCCCAAGCCGTCCCAGCTGGGCGACGGCGCTGAACTGGGGTGGATGGAGAGTGACGTACGCGATGAGGGGGAGCGACGGATAACGCTTCAGGAGGTCGGCGACGGCGCTGACGTTCATAATGCCGTCGGCGGCAGGGTCGACGATGACGACGTTGACCGGTTTGCGGCGGATGAGGGTCTCCAGCTCCTGCCAGGAAGAGGCGATCAACAGCTCAGCCTCGTCCGTCAGAACGTGCCGGAGGTGGGCGACCAGTTTCGGTGGCAGGAACGCCGCGACACTCACGGGGCGACCGGGCGCATCCTAAGAAAGTGGGGTGAAAACCTCGTCAGCGGGAGGGGTTGTGATAAGAAAAGTGCTGTTCGTGATATAAAACAGACATTTTCTGATAAGAAAACGACATTTCGGGAATGGCCGAAGGCCGTACGTTGCAGCGGTAAACCGTACGGCCATTTAACACCCACCCCAAATTGTCAGGAGATACCCCAATGATCCGCCGTCGCCTTCTCATCGTCACCAGCGTCATCGCGTCCGTCGTTCTTGCTGCGTGCTCGGATATGACCGCTCCGAAGAATGACGCTCCGTGCCCTGTCACCAGCGGCTCATCAACCTGCGTGGCGCACTAGATCACGCGGAAACCAAGGCGGCCTTGCGCAGCTCAGAAACAGCGTGAGCTGCCGCAAGGACTTCCTGGGGCACTTGGGCAAACGTCGGTTCCGGAAGTTGCCGGCGGCTTCGTGACCGAACGAGGTTGAGGGATTCTTCAGCGCGAAAATTCACCGAGAAGATTTGGTTCGCGTTAGAGTAGTCAATCGCTTCGCAAAGCACCTGCTCAGCAGCTTCATATCGGCCGAACTGCTCAAGCCCCTCACCAAGGAATAACAGGAAGTGGGATTTCAACCACGGCCCAAGCGGAGCTTTTCTCAATTCCGCGGCGTACGCATCAAAAGCGTCGCCCATTCCGTCCTCGGCAGCGATTTCCATCAAGTTGACCGTTGCTTGCCAGCGGACCCATTTCGTTTGCGCCGTTGCCGCGAGTATGAGCTGTGCATCGCGCGCAGCGTCTCTCAACCCGATTAGCGAAAATCCCACAGCCAAGTCTGCGAGGATTCTATCTCGCTCACTGGGCCGTTTCGTCAGCTCAAGCGCCTCATGAGCGTACTTGACGGTTTCCGCTTTCTCACCCTTCTGTTGAGCGAGTGAAGAGCGACTATGCAGCGCCATCCCCTCGACTTCCGGCAGCGCCATGTCGCGCGACTGCACGATTACGTCGTCCAGAATCGTCTGAGCCTGCGGCAGATTGCCCTTCGCCAGGTAGGTGTTCGCGATACCCACCTGCACCGTCAGAACCCCCTGACAGTCACCAATCGCGTCCGCGACATACGCGGCCTGCGAGTACGCGCGGGCCGAAACTTCCCAATCGCCGTTGCGACGGGCGGCACCGCCGAGGGCGATCTGCGCCTCGATGGCCAGCTTGGGATTCTTTTCCGGACGCGACAGTTTGGTGACGGTGGTGAAAACATCGGTCGCGAGGCCCCAGTTCGCCTCGTAGTCCAGCGCACGACCGTACGCGAGGAGTGCGGTGCAAACGGTCTCATCGATGCCCGCGCCCCGCGTCAGCTCCTCGAGTACGGTCGTCAACACGCCACGGATTGGATCACCTTCGCTCACGGCTTCGATAGCAGCGCGAACGTTGTGGATCTGGGCCCAGCCGCCAGGATCCGCGACTCCGCCGGCATCCGCGTAGGAATCCACCAGCCGCAGGACCGAAAGTCCGGCGAAGGCGGAGCGCCACGTAGCGCTGTCCTCCTTGATGGAGCCAAGGGTGTCGAAATAGACCTGATGCCGGATCATTTGGGCCTTTTTTGGCGGAATTTTGTGCCTCAAAAATGTCACTTTTCCCCGCATTCCGAAATGCCAGTTTCGTATCACCGAAGGGGCATTTTCATATCACCCCCGAACGGTTAAACCCTCTAGGGGGCACTTAACGCCCAAAAGGCATTCGGTCGCGGGAAATCCGCTCCCCCGCCGGAACGTACCAATCCGCCAGATCGAACCACCAGGCATCGGGCCTCAAGACGGCGGTTCGGATGCGGCGGCTAACACCCAGGAGATGGCGCGCTTCGTAGAGCCAGATAGCCGGTGCATCCTCGTTGATTACCCGGAAGGCTCGGGCAAACGCGGCTCGCTCGGAAACAGGTGGTGCCCACAGTGCGCTGTCGAGCAACGTGTCGAATTGCGGATTGCTGTACGAGCCGAAATTGGTGCCGCTCTTTCCTATCCCGCTCGTTGTCCACGCCGCCCGAATCGCATCGGGGCTCGACGGCATCACCCACGCGCCGAGCGCTGCGTCGAATGCTCCCCTCATCTCTCGATCGAGCTCCGTGCCCGATTCGAGCGGCTCTATCTGCACCCGCACGCCCATGCGCCGCAGCTGCTCCTGAATTAGCGGCGCCATCCTCATTCTGCCGAGGCTGGTGGTGGGCACGATCAAATTGAACGAAAGGTCTCTGCCTGCCTTGCTGCGAATTCCATCGGAGCCCGCCCTCCTCCACCCGAGGGAGTCCAGCACCCGGGCCGCCCGCGACGAATCGAATGGCAGCTGACGCAGCGTTGGGTCGGTGCTTGCGAACGCGCGCACGTTCGGACCCGCTGGGACGAGTGCGAAGGTGTCGAAGACGTTGCGCACCATTGAGGCGCGATCGAGCGACATGCCGATCGCGCGTCGCAGCTCGCGCTCGCCGAACAATGGATGTGGACGCTGCGGAGATTTCGGATCGCGCAGGTTGAATCGCAGAAACGCGTAGTCCATCCCGGGCTGGACGATCACCCGCAAATCTCGCTTCCGCCTGACGTCGGCAAGATTTTCGGGTCGCAGTGAGGCGAACAAATCCGCTTCACCGCCCAGGAATCTCGCTACCGCGGTTTGAAGCTCGGGCGCCACCGACCAGATCACGCGGTCGAGTCTGGCCCTGCCGCGAAAGTTGGCGGTGTCCGCAACGAGCTCCACGGAAGCACCCTTGTCCCACTTTCTGAGCCGGAACCTGCCGGTTCCGATCGGCGGCGGTGGATTCTCCCGCAACGCGTCGACTCGCAAGTTCTCCAGCTGGTGCGCCGGAAGAATCAGCATCTGCGCAGCAGCGTCGAGAAACTGAGTTGGGGATCGCTGGTGGAACCAGAACACCGCGGTCAGCGAATCCGTGACGGTGACCGAGTCAATGTTGGCGATGTCCGACTCGATCCGGCTGGCCATCACGGGATTCTTGTTCAGCGCAAAGGTGAACGCGATGTCGCGCGCGGTTACGTCCCGCCCATCGTGCCACTTCGCTGCCGGGTTGATATGGAACGAAAGCATCAGCGAGTCGTTCATCCACGTCCAGCGATCCGCGAGTCCGGGACGGAATTTTTTCTCGTCTCGGATGTCGAGGTCGGGACCGACGTCGGCGAGGTAGTCGTAAATCTGCTCGCCGATCTGCTTCGCCTCGGACGTAATGATGAGTGGCGGGAACAGGCTTCCGGGATCGGCGGTGGTGACGATCACGAGTGTGCCCCCATTTTCGGCACGCGCATGGCCTTGCCGGTCGCTGCAGCCACCCATCGCCAGCAGGGCCACGATTGCGAGGTATTTCATCGACACCAAGCTAGTTGTCCCCGCAAAATCCGCGTTCCCCGAAAAAACCCTGGGTGATATGAAAGTGACATCTTCTGATAAGGAAATGACATTGACTCCCTTGCGCCACGGTGCAAAGCTCAAGGACACATGGGAGAACCGGCGGCGAAGCGCGTGGCTGCGATGCCCACCTTTCAGGTGGCGTATCTACGGCGGAATGGTCAGGATGTGATCATCGTGCCGGTGGACGGGTCATTCGGCAAGCGATCACCCGCCGAGCAGTCCCGGATCCAGGAAGCCTTCCAGCGCAGTGCCGCCGCCTCTGACATACCCGGAGTTGTCGTGCCGGTCTGGGAGGACGCCAGCGGGAAAATGGCGTTCCGTGCGCCGCCGCCGTGGCACGAGTTCCTGAAGAGCATCGACATGGTATATGTCGCTACCGCTCTCAATAGAAGCCTGAGCCTCGAGGCGAAGTAGAGCCGCACGCCTCGACTTGGCCCCGCGGAGGAGTTGAATCGCCCCGCCCGGCCGGTGATACTGCAACATGATCCGCACAACTCGAATCGCTGCAGCGGTAGCCGTCGCCGGTGCCGTGCTGGTTGCGATGCCCTGCCCGCTCCGCGCTCAGCACGATGGGCACATGTCCATGCCGGGCATGTCCGCCGACACTCTTGCCTCCGCCCCGGCGACACCGACGCGATCGGTAGCGGACTCCGCGATCGTCGCCGATTCCCTGCTCCGGCTTTGCAAGCCGCACGTCGCTCATTCCATCGACATGTATGCGACGTGCATCGGGGACGGGCTTGCCGCGCTTTCGTCGGCCGGCAACATCGCGCTCGCGATGGGCACGCTGGATCGCGTAATCCACAACGACCCGTCGCTCGTTCTGCTCGGACACCCACTCGCTCACGCGCTCGGCTACGCGGTGCGCTCGACGCCAAAGACGGCAACCGCCCTGCTCAGCGAGTGCGACGACCGATACCAGTCGGGCTGCTACCACGGAATTCTGCAGCGTTACTTCGATGCGCGGATCGACATGCCGCTGGCGGAGGATTTCCTGCTCGCGCCGTGTGATGGACTGCGTGGAACGAGTGAGCAGTTCCGGATCTTCGACTGCCTCCACGGCACCGGCCACGGTCTCATGATGTATCACCGCTACGACGTGAATGCTTCCCTCAGCGACTGCGATCGGCTGCGCACGCCGTGGGACCAGCGCAGCTGCTACGGTGGTGTGTTCATGGAACACAACATGGGTGCCCGAATGCAGGTGTTCGGCGACCCTGGGACTTTCGGAATGCACCGGCACTCGATGCCGGCGTCCAACGTCGTGCTATTCAAGCCTGACGATCTTCATTATCCCTGCGATGCTACGCCCCAGCGGTACAGGCTGGAGTGCTACGAGCTGCAAGCCGACCTCATCCTGCCGGCGGTGAAGGAGGATTATCGCAAAGCGGGGGCTGTCTGCGATGGTGCCGGCACACCGATCCTCGTCGCCCAGTGCTACTCCGGGCTGGGCAGGAATGCGTCGGGCGCGGCGGCGTTCCAGTTCGAGGGGATCCGCAGGCGCTGCGATCTGGCATCCGCATATGGCAAGCCGTTCTGCTATCAGGGCGCGGTGCGCCATCTCGCGTACGCGCCGAGTGAGCTCCCGCGCGGCATTTCCTTTTGTCGGTCATTGCCTGAAGGCGAGACACGCGCTCGGTGCTGGGACGGCATTGGGTTGCAGGTGAGCGGCTTTTTTGCCGATATCGAATCACGTAAGAAAGCCTGTCACTCCGACGTCGCCGCCGACGTTGCCGCGTGTCTGGAAGGTGCAGGCACGGGCGCGGCCACGAGCGCGGCTAACCGACCTTGATTCCGCGCCGATGATTCTCAGCGTGCTCGATCAATCGCCGATCTCCGAGGGATCGACCGGCGGCGACGCGTTGCGCAACAGCATCGATCTCGCACAATTCACCGAAGCACTCGGCTACAACCGGTATTGGATCGCCGAGCATCACGCGACGCCGATGCTGGCGAGTCCGAGCCCGGAAGCGCTGATCGGGCCAATCGCCGCACTCACGTCGCGAATTCGGGTCGGCTCGGGTGGGGTGATGCTGCCCCATTACAGCCCTCTGAAAGTCGCGGAGACTTTCAGCATGTTCGCCGGATTGTTTCCCGGGCGGATCGATCTCGGGATTGGACGCGCCCCGGGCACGGACCAGCTGGCGATGTTCGCGTTGCAGCGCGATCGCAGGCAAGCGGCGCCCGATGATTTTCCGGAACAGCTCGGTGAAATGCTCGGCTACCTCGAGAACGATCTTCCGCCGGACCACCCGTTCGCGCATGTCGCACAGCTTCCCGGCCGGCCGGAGGCGCCCGATGTCTGGCTGTTAGGTTCGTCGCCTCAGAGCGCGATCTGGGCGGGTGAGCTGGGATTGCCGTACGTGTTCGCGGATTTCATCAACCCGGACGGTGCGCGGATCGCCGAATTGTATCGGGAGCGATTCACACCTTCGGCGCGGCTGCGCGAGCCGCGGCTGATGGTGGCAACGTGGGCGCTGTGCGCTGACTCGAACGAAGAGGCGGAGACACTGGCGAGCAGCAGCCGGATGGCGTTCTCACTTCTGCGCACGACCGGAAAAACGATCCCGGTCCCGACGGTGGAGAAAGCGCTGCACTTTCTGAAGCAGGAGGCAGCGGGGCTACCGATCGCGCGCCGGCGACGGGTAACCCTCGGCACGCCGGAGGTGGTGCGCGACGGGCTCGAGTCGATCGTGCGCGAGTACGGCGCCGAGGAGCTGATGATCGTAACGATCACTCACAGTCACGAAGTGAGGAGGCACAGCTACGAGCTGATTGCCGAAGCATTCGAGGTGGCGACTCCCACTTCACCGCCGGCAAAGGCGACAGATGCGGGTCAGGGTGCGCGAATTGCCTGACTGGTCCGCCGTCAGCGCGTTCGCACTGGATGCGCAGGTTGATTCTAGCGGAGAACGTAAATGGCGAACGAAAAGCGTTGTTCGGTAAAGCTTCTGGTGTTCGGCGCATCTCTTCGGGAAGGCTCACTCAACGACAGACTCGCATCGCTCGCGGCACAGATCGCCGAGCAGAAGGGGGCGACGGTCGAACGGGCGACGATGACGGACTTCGAATGTCCGTCGTACGACATGGACGACGAGCTCTCGGGTGGAATTCCGAGCGGCGCGCAGAAGCTGCGAGAGCGGTTGATAGCAACCGACGGCTTCATGATAGCGTCGCCTGAGTACAACGCCTCCATGCCTGGTGTTCTCAAGAACGCGATCGACTGGACATCGCGATTCAGGCCCCAACCGTTCAACGGCAAGCAGGGTTTCGTGATGGCCGCATCGCCGTCCATGACGGGTGGAAAGATCGGACTTTGGGCACTCCGCCAGCCGCTGGAGCACCTGGGAGCGCGCGTTTATCCGGACATGTTCGCGCTCGCGCAGGCCCACCACGCGTTTGACGACTCGGGGCGCATCGCCGACCCCAAGCTGCAAAACTGGTTCGAGACGACGATCGAGTGTTTCATAGATCAGGTCGAAGCATCGAAGCATTACCCGAACCTCAAGAAGCAGTGGGTCGAGTTTCTCGGCGAACGTCCGGAGGCTGCAACGACCCGCGTCGAGATGGGCGAGACCACGGCAGCCGTCTAGGGGAACGCGATGGACAAACGGAAAATCGGTCCAATCGATGTTTCGGTGGTTGGAATCGGTTGCAACAATTTCGGGCCGCGACTCGACGAGGCGCAAACGAAAGAAGTCATCGACGCTGCGATCGACTGCGGGATCAACTTCTTCGATACGGCGGACATGTATGGGAACGGCACCAGCGAAGAGTTTCTTGGCCGGATCCTGGGAAAGAGGCGTCAGAGCGTCATCATCGCAACGAAGTTCGGGCAGGTGATGCCGGGTCAGGGCCGTGGGGCGCGGCCCGAATACGTACGCGAGGCATGCGACGCCAGCCTGAAGCGTTTGCGCACCGACTATATCGACCTGTACCAGCTGCATCTGCCGGATCCTGACGTGCCAATCGCGGAAACGCTCGGAGCGCTCGACGTGCTGGTGAAGGCGGGGAAGGTCAGGCAAATCGGCTGCTCGAACTTCGGCACCGAACAATTGCGGGAAGCACATGCAGCGTCACTGCGGCGACCGGGATCGGCATCGTTCGTGAGCGTGCAGAATGAGTACAGCCTGCTGCATCGCGAGCCGGAGCAGGGAGTGCTCGAGGAGTGTGAGCAGCTGGGGATGGCGTTTCTGCCGTTCTTCCCGTTGAAGGCGGGGCTGCTCACCGGGAAGTATCGGAAAGGCCAGCCGGTTCCGCCGAACACGCGTGTCGCGAAGAACGAGCGATATGGCAAGCTGCTGACGGAAGAGAGCCTCGATAAGATCGAGGCGCTCATCGAGTACGCGGAGACCCGCGGGCACACGATTCTGGAGCTCGCGTTCTCGTGGCTGCTCGCGCACCATCCCGTAGCGTCGGTTATTGCCGGCGCTTCGTCGGCGGCCCAGGTCCGCGCCAACGCCGGAGCGGCGAATTGGCGGCTTGGTCCCGCAGAGCTGCGCGAAATCGACGCACTGTTGAGGCAGGAACCGGCGGCCACCGACTAAATTCCGCACATCCGTTCGCTGAAAGACAGAAACCCAGCCTCCCGGCGGGTGTAGGAACGGGCGTGGTAAACCCTAAATACACAGAATCGGAGAAATCGTGAAATACACTATCCTTTCCATGATTGCCGCTGCGGGGCTTGCGGCGGCGCCGGCGGCACAGGCGCAGGGCTACAACCCGTTCGAGATCGGTGCCTCAGGCGGTATCGCGTTCCCGACCGGAGATCTGAGCAACGGCGCAAACACGGGCTACAACATCGCCCTTGCCGTAGGCTATCGCCCGCAGTATTCGGGGCTCGCCGTTCGTGGTGAAGCAGCCTACAACCAGTTCGGTCTCGAAGGCACTGATGGCAGCATCAACATCCCCGCGTTCACGGGCAACGTCGAGTACGCGCTGCCGCTCGGGATGTCATTCACACCTTACGTGATCGGCGGTGCCGGACTTTATCGGCCGAGCGCAGATATAGGTGGGACGACCGGTCAGGCCGAGAACCACTTTGGCTGGAACGTGGGCGGTGGGATCAAGGTGCCGCTCAGCTCGAGCTTCCAGACCTTCATCGAAGCGCGGTACAACAGCGTCAGCGTCAATAACGGGACGCTCAGCTTCGTGCCGGTCACGGTTGGAGTGATGTTCTAGGCAGGGATCGCGCGAATAAAAAAAAGGCCAGCCGAAACATCGGCTGGCCTTTTTTGTGTTCTGGTCCTACGCGTTACTGTACGGCGTTGATCATGTCGAATATCGGCAGGTACATCGCCACGACCATGCCGCCGACGATGACGCCGAGGAACACGATCATGATCGGCTCGAGCAGCGAGAGCAGGTTGCTCACCGCGGCATCGACCTCTTCGTCGTAGAAGTCGGCGATCTTGGACAGCATCTCGTCCAGACCACCGGTCTGCTCGCCGACCGCGATCATCGAGATGACCATGGGCGGGAAGACCTTCGACTTCTGCAGCGGCTGGGCGATCGTGTCACCGCCGGCGATCGAGGAGCGCGACTGCATGATCGCGTCCTGGATGACGCGGTTGCCCGCGGTCTTGGCGGTGATCTCGAGGCCCTCGAGAATGCTGACGCCCGAGCTGATGAGCGTACCGAGCGTACGGGTAAAGCGCGACACCGCCGACTTGCGCAGCACGTCTCCCAGGACCGGCATTCTCAGCATCAGCCGGTCGATGACGAGCTTGCCGTTGGGCGACGCGTAGTACTTCCGGAACATGTACGCGCCGACAATGATCACCGCGCCCATGACCCACCAATAACCCTTGAGGAACCGGGAAGCGCCGATGACGATACGCGTCGGGAGCGGGAGCGCCAATCCGACCGAGCCAAACATGTTCTCGAACACCGGGATGACGAAGATGAGCAGGGTCACGACGGCGATCGCCGCGACGCTCATGATGACCGCCGGATAAATCATCGCGCCCTTCACCTTTCTGACGAGGGCGTCGTTCTTTTCCAGGAAGGTCGCCAGACGCAGGAGAATGGTGTCCAGAATACCGCCGGCTTCACCGGCGGCGACCATGTTCACGTACAGATTGGTGAACGCGCGCGGGTGCTTGGACAACGCGTCGGCGACGGTGTTACCGGATTCGACGTCGAACACCACTTTCTTGGTGACTTCGGCGAGCGCTTTGTTGTCGGTTTGCTCGGCGAGAATCGTGAGGGCCTGCACGAGGGGCAGACCCGAGTTGATCATCGTCGAGAACTGACGGGTGAAGATGACGACGTCGCGGGTCTTGATCGCGCCACGACCGATCTTCTTGGTCGCGTCCTGATCGATCTTGACGACGCTGAGCCGCTGTTTTCTGAGCTGTGCGATGACATCATCACGGGAAGCGGCGTCGATTGTAGCGGTGCGCAGATCGCCGTTGAACGCTCTCGCCGTGTAGGTAAACGTAGCCATTGACTAAACCTCTCTTAGCGTCTCACAGGGGAGCCTGCTACCGGGCGTCCCGTCGCCGGTTTGCCGGCTGCGGGCTTGCCACTTCCATCATCGTCTGACGGCAGCTGGCCGATCATGCGCTGGAACTCTGTCGGGTCGCCGCTGACACGCAGGCATTCGTCGACAGAGACTTCGCGAGCCATGTACAACTGGTACAGCGCATCATTCAGGGTCTGCATGCCGAACTTCTTCCCGGCCTGCATCGACGAGTAGATCTGGTGGACCTTGTCGTCACGAATCAGGGCGCGAATTGCCGGTGTCACGACCAGGATCTCGGCGGCCATCACGCGGCCACGGCCCTGCGCTTTCGGAAGAAGGGTCTGGGTGATGATTCCCTCGAGCACGAACGCCAGTTGCGCCCTCACCTGTGACTGCTGGTGCGAAGGGAATACGTCGATGATGCGGTTGATCGCCTCGGCGGCAGAGTTGGTGTGCAGCGTGGCGAACGCAAGGTGACCGGTTTCCGCAATGGTGAGCGCGGCCTGAATGGTCTCGAGGTCGCGCATTTCGCCGATCAGAATGGTGTCTGGATCTTCACGCAGCGCGTACTTGAGTGCGTTCGCGAATGACTTGGTGTCGCTGCCGACTTCGCGCTGGTTGATGATGCAGCTCTGGTGCTTGTGGATGAATTCGATCGGGTCTTCGACCGTGATGATATGTCCTTTGCGCTCGCGGTTGATCTTGTCGATCATCGCGGCGAGAGTCGTCGATTTACCAGAGCCCGTCGGGCCGGTGACCAGAACGAGCCCGCGCGGCTTCTCCGCCATTTTCGCGATGGAGCCCGGCAGTCCGAGCTGGTCGAAGGTCTTGATCGCGAATGGGATCTGACGCACGACCATCGACACGCAGCCGCGCTGCTTGAAGACGTTACCGCGGAAACGGGCGAGATTCTGGATGCCGAACGAGAAATCGAGCTCGTCCTCGAGCTCGAAGCGCTTCTTCTGCTGCTCGGTCAGAACCGAGTAGGCGAGCTGAAGGGTGTCCTTCGGCGTGAGCTCGAAATCGGACGACGAGTTGGTGATGTCACCATCCACGCGCAGCTTGGGACGCTCGCCGGCGACGATGTGAAGGTCGGAGGCGTTGCGGGACACCATCTCCTCGAGGAGCGCGCGGAGATTGGTACCGGCTGGCTTCGGCGGCCCGGCTGGTGAAGACGTGTCTATGAACGGTAAAGTCATCGATTAGTGATGCGTGGGGTGAGCATCGGCCGCGGTCTCGCGGACGACCTGTTCGAGCGGGGTGATTCCCTTCAGAACCTTGAGCCAGCCATCCATGCGCAGCGTCAACATTCCTTCCTCGATCGCGACCTTCTGGATCTCGGCGGCGCCGGCGCTCTGCATGATCAGCTTCCTCAATCGGGGAGTCATGTTCAGGACCTCGTACAGACCCTGACGACCACGGAGCCCCGATCCGTCACATTGTTCGCAGCCCTTGCCGCGAAAAACGGGGATGTCTTCCATCTTCGTATCGAGGGTGATCTGGTCCATGAAGGGCTTGGCGGCCTCGGTCGCCCTGGCCTTCGCGTCGCTGAGCGCCATGTCGGTGAAATGCATGTCGCGGAGCGTCACTCCGCCGTCGATCTTGGCGGCCGCGACTTCGGCGGGATCCATCTTGTAGGCTTCCGCGCACTTGCTGCAGACACGGCGGACGAGGCGCTGGGCCAGAACGAGGTTGAGCGCGGAGGCGACGTTGAAGGGCTCGATGCCCATGTCCATCAAACGGGTGACCGTCTCCGGCGCCGAGTTGGTGTGCAAGGTCGAGAGCACCAGGTGACCGGTGAGTGCAGCCTTGATGGCGATGCCACCAGTCTCAAGATCTCGAATTTCTCCCAACATGATGATGTTGGGGTCCTGCCGAAGGAACGCTTTCAGTGCGGCGGCGAAGGTCATTCCGATCTCGTTCCTCACCAGCACCTGATTGATGCCGAAGAGGTTGTATTCGACCGGGTCCTCCGCCGTCATGATGTTGACGTCGATGTTGTTGATCTTCGACAGCGCGGAGTACAGCG
>CAMLDY010000059.1 GCA_946478895.1 uncultured Gemmatimonadota bacterium | reverse complement strand
ACTACAGTCGCACGCAGCGAGCCACGCGGCCGCTCGCGCGCAAAGCGTCTTTCACCGTTCGCAATGAGTCGCTCGCCCCAGACCCGGGTTCCTCCGCCCTCCAATGGGTCGTCCGCTTCGGTGAAGGGCGTACTTTCTACGCAGCCGACGAGGAACCATTCGCGGCAGAAATGCCGAGGAGACCTCAATGACAATATCAATGCGCTTCACCGGGCCGATTGCCGGAATCGCGGCCCTGATGACTATCGTCGCGTGTTCAGGCGACGTCACCGGTGGGAACAGACACGACGTTCAGTTGTCGTTCACGACCAACGCGGGCGTCTCCAGCGCCGCCGACCGGGTCGCAGCCGACCTGATTGTCGGGGAATCGAACGAGCTGGTGATCCAAAAGGTTCAACTCGTTTTTGGGAAGCTCGAGCTCGATCGCACCGGCACTCCCGACTGCGTCGGCGAAGCCGAAGCGGACGACGATAACGGAGGAGGTGATGATCACGGCCGTCACGAGGACGGTTGCGAGGATGTCTCGCGCAATCCGCTGCTCGTAGATGTGCCACTGGACGATGCGCTCCATCCAGTGATCAACGTTCCATTGCCGGCGGGAACCTTCCGGGAGCTCGAGGCGAAGCTCGAGCCCGCTCGCGACAGATTCACCGACTTCAACTCTGCTCATCCCGATCTCGTTGGGAAGAGTGTTCGCGTCGAGGGTACCTTCAACGGAGCGCCGTTCGTCTTCAGCTCGGCGATCCGGTCAAAGCTCGAGATGGAATTCGATCCGGCGCTCGTCATCGACGAGACCACGAAGAACGCGACGGTCAGCATCGACGTCAGAAAATGGTTCGTGAATGCCGACGGAGCGGTAATCGATCCGACCACTGCAACTCCTGACAGCGACAGTCAGCAACTGATCGAGAACAACATCAGACGTTCTTTCCACGCTTTTGAAGACGACGAGGAGCGCGGCGAGGATCATCACGACGGACATCACGGCAACGACGACGGCGAGCACCACTAAACCGGCGTCGGGGGTAGCAGGTACCTCGTCGGCCTGCTACCCCAGCCACCTCGCCCCGCGCAAATTCAATTGATGCAGTTATTCGGCGATTCAGCTTTCCCGCCACCCCAAAGCCTTCGACTCCGGCGCGACCGCGCGGAGCGGATTCTAAACGGGCTGAGAGCGGCAGTTGTATTCCTGCTCACGGCCTCGGCGCTGATGTACGCGCCGCACCTCTCGCGGGAGCTCAACACCGCCAACGTCCTGGTGCTGGCACCGATGCTGGTCTGGACGGTCGTTCAGTACCTCGTGTGGTACCGGCAGCCAGAGCTCCCCGACTGGCTGTCAGCGGTCAATCCGATCGTCGACGTCACGGCGGTCACGGCGATTATCGGCGGCTACGCGGTCGCGCAGTCGGGCGTGCTGGCACTCCGATCGCCGATCTTTCTGATGTACTTCGTCGTTCTCGCGGGGCGACCGGTCGCATCGTCGGTGCGCAAGGCGGCCTTCATTTCGCTGCTGGCGTTCATCGAGTACGCTGCACTGCTCGTATGGCTCTCGGTCGCGGGACGCGTCCCACTGGTGGTCAACCCGATCGATGCGCTGCAGCAGGGGCGCGTCACGCCACTCGACGAAGCCGCGAAGCTCATTCTGCTCGGCGTCTTTGGAATCGTCTCGACCTACGCGACTCAGTGGGTCGAGCATCTCGTGCGCGAAGCGAGCAAGGAATCCGCCGAGCGGCAACGGGTCGTCACCAGGCTGGTTCAGTCGGAGCTCGATACTCTCAAGCTGCAGCTCAACCCCCACTTCCTCTTCAACGCCCTAAACAGCGCGATGGCGCTGATCGCAACCGATCCTCCCGCCGCCGAGCGAATGGTTTCGGAGCTGAGTGATTTTCTGCGATTGGTGTTGTCGACGTCGAGCGAGCAGGAAGTCCCCCTCGAGCGCGAGCTCGGCTTGCTCGACAGGTACGTTGCAATCCAGCGCGTGCGCTTTCAGGACCGCCTGACGGTTTCATGCAACATCGAGGATGGAGTGCGCGGCGCACTGGTACCGAGCCTCCTCCTGCAACCCCTGGTGGAGAACGCCATTAGACATGGCATCAGCCCGCGCGCCGGCGCAGGTTACGTACAGGTGACGGCTCGACGGCTGGGCGATCGGCTGTCGATAAGTATTCTTGATGATGGCGTTGGCGTACGCGCCCGGCGCTCTCGCGAGCGTTCGAGGGGTACAGGCCTGGGGCTCACCAACACCACCACCCGATTGATCCACCTTTACGGGGACGGCCATGAATTCGAGAGCGGTCCGCGCCCGGAAGGAGGCTATGCGGTGAGAATCACAATTCCCTTCAAGCTTGGACGGGTGTCACCGCCTAGAAACGGCGGCGCGCCAACCAACGGTACCCTTGCAGCGGCAGGACAGTCATGATCGAGCAGTCTTTGCGGGTCCTTGTAGTCGACGATGAGGCGCTGGCACGTCAGCGGTTGTGCTCGCTTCTGTCCAGAGTTCCCGACATGTCGGTCGTCGGCGAATGCCAGAATGGCCTCGAGGCGGTGGCAGCAATCCGCGCGCACCAGCCCGACCTCGTCTTTCTGGACGTGCAGATGCCGGAGCTCGACGGGTTCGACGTCATCACTGAAGTCGGCACCGACAAGATGCCCCCGGTGATCTTCGTCACGGCCTTCGACGACTACGCCGTCTCGGCGTTCGAGTTCGGCGCGTTCGACTATCTGCTGAAGCCGGTGGACCACGTCCGGTTTCACCAGACCCTGGACCGTGCCAAGAAGCGGCTGCGCGAGTCACCGCAATCGAGTGTGTCGTCGCAGCTCGGCGCGCTGCTGAAATACGTCGGGCAGCTCGACGGTCCGAAGAACCGTATCGGCGTCAAGGTGAACGGCAAGATTCTGTTCCTCGACCCCGACGAGATCTACTGGATCCAGGCGCGTGACGATCTGGCCAGAATTCACCTCGCCGAAGTTGCCTATGACGTGCGGGAGCCGCTGAGCAAGCTCGAAGCACGGTTGCCCCACAACCGATTCCTGCGCGTGCACCGCTCGACCATCGTCAACACCGCGCAGGTTCGCGAAGCGCAGCCCTTCGATCAGGGTGACCAGCTGCTGATTTTGCGCAATGGCAAGCGCATCACCACCGGTCGCAGTTACAGGAAGGCAGTGCAGGAGTTTCTGAGGCGGGCGACGTGAGATTCATCCTCGCCACCGAAGGGCGCGGGATTCCGCTAGTGCTGACCCGCCCGGAGAGCACGGAGCGCGGCACCGAGCTGTTCGATCTCGCGCCCGTACTCCGCCCAGTTGCCGGCCCGCTGCGCAGCGATCGCCCGGTCGTAGTGCGACTGCGCTTCCCGCAGCAGCTCGCCGACTGCGCCTGAAGGCGCCCCCGCGCCGGATGGCGTCGGTGGGATGGGCTGCAGTCCACCGCCGATGACCGACGCCTCGAGGCCGGCCGCGCTCAGCGAATCCTGAGCGGCCACGCGCTGGGTCACGACGGCGCCCGAACCGAACAACGCATTGAGACCCTCGTCAAGGGTCTCTCCCATCACCACCCGGTTCTCGTGCGCCACGACTACGCGCTTGAGCTCCGGAATTTTTCCACCCTCGGCGCGGAGATAGATCGGCTCTACGTAAATCAGCGACTCCTCGATCGGAATGACGAGAAGCTCGCCGCGAATCACCTGTGAGCCGCGCTGGTCCCATAATGTCAGCTGACGCGAGATCTCGGTGTCCTGATTGATACGGTTGGCGATCTGGGTCGGGCCGTAGACGAGGCTTTGCTTTGGAAAACGATAGACTGAGAGCCTGCCGTAGTTCTCGCCATCCATGCGGGCGACCATCCACGCCGCGAGATTGTCCTTCCCGCGCGGGGTGAACGGGGTCATGTAGATGAATTCGGGAGCGTTCTCGCCGGGCAGGCGCATGATGATGTGGCGCATGAAGGTGTTGTCGGCCGTCACCTTGCCAAGACCGACCGGGATTTGCCACTGATCCTCGCGGTGGTAGAACGCCTCGGGCTCGGTCATGTGATACGTGGCGTGCAACGCTGTCTGGATCCGGAAGAGCTCTCCGGGATAGCGGATGTGACGCCGCAGATCGGAGGGCATCGATGACATCGGCTTGAAGATCCCGGGAAAAATCTTCGCGTAGGTTTGAACGACAGGATCATCGGGAGTGGCGATGTAGGCGTCGACCGTCCCGTCGTAAGCGTCGATCACCACCTTCACGCTGTTCCGCATGTAGTTCGTGCCGTTCGATACGCGCTGCGAGTACGGATAGCTGTCGCTCGTCGTATACGCATCCAGTATCCATTTCTGCTCGCCGTTGTCGGTGATCACCAGATACGCGTCGTCGTCGAAATCGAGAAACGGCATCGCGGTCGTCGCGCGCGTCATCACGTTCCGGCGGTAAAGGACCCGCGCGTTGTCCTTTATGTCGTCGGAGAGAACGATCTTGAGCGATCCGAACTGGAATGCGTAAAGCAGGCGTCGCCAGAACGATCCGACGGGGACGCCACCGCGACCTTTGTACGTCGTGTAGATGTTGGTGTCACCGGCCGGGTAATCGAATTCCTGCTGGCGCGTGCCGACGAAGACGTACTCGTTGGTCAGCTCACCATAGTAGATCTGCGGCCGGGTGAGCTTGAGGGAGATATCGGAGACCGGTGGAAGATCCTTGATGAAGAGGACGGGTAGCCCTTCGCTGGTGACCTGATTCACGGGCGCCATCGTCACGCCCATCCCGTGGGTGAAGGTCAGGCGCTCGTTGATGAAAGTCCGGGTGGGGAGCGATGCCGAATTGAGCTCACGCGCCGCGATATGGACCTGGCGATACCTGCCGTCGATGGTGTACCGATCGTCGTCGACCGAGACGAAGTCATAGTAGGTGCGAATCTCCTGCAGCTGCCCGAAGGTCTGCATCAGCAGATCGCGCTCCCACAGCCGCACGTTGTCGACGGTGGCGGCGTTGCGCTTGATGTCCGCCATCGTGAGCTGTACTTCGCCGGAGAGATCTCTCCCCTCGACCTTGTCGAGTCCCCATGCCTTGCGGGTCGCATCGATGTGCGCGCGGAGGTACGGAGTCTCGCGAATCAGCTCGTTCGGTGAGACGACGAGCTTCTGGTAGAGTGCCGGAACGACCCCGCGCGCCAGCAGGCTCACCGCGACGTAAAACACGGTCGCGAGTATCGCGGACCAAATGAGCTTGTCACGCACGACACCGAAAACGACCCACGCCGCCGCGATCAGAGCGGCGACCGCGCTGACGTAAAGACCGGGCAGCGCAACGTGGACGTCGGTGTAGCTGGCGCCGACGAGCGGTCCGGTGGTGGAGTACAACAGGCTCGAGCCACCGACGATCCAGAGTCTGATCGCGACGAGGACAAACAGCACGACCAACAACGCCGCCAGATGGCGCGCAGCCCTTGGTTTCGCGGTCGCGCGCCGCGGCGGCAGAGTTACTTCATTGCGCAGCCAGTACATCGCGAGCGCAGCAATTACCGACAACGCCGTCAGCGTGATCAGTGTTCCGAGGATTCCGGAGATCAGCGGCAGACGAAACAGGTAGAACGAAAGGTCCCTGCCGAACAGCGAATCGCGCGCGCCAACCTGCACGCCGTGGATTCCGCGCAACACCGTAAGCCACCACGCCGATAGCGAAACAGCGGTCACGAACGAGATCAGAAGCGCGGCGGGGAAAAAGAGCTTGGTGAAGCTCCGCGAGATGTCGACGTTCACTCCATCGCCGCGATTTACGTAAAGGACGGGAAACACCGTCCCCGCGCCTCGCGCGATGCGAACGTTGCCGTAGAAGTAGGCGAAGGCGAACGCCGCGCCCAGAATGAAAAGCCCCGCCCGCCACAGCAGCGACGTCAGGAAGACAGGCCGAAAGCCGACTTCACCGAACCACAGCCAGTCGGTGATGAAGCTCGCCAGCCACGGCACCAGCACCATGGCGACGAAGAAGATTGCCAGTACCCAGATCGCGAACCGGCGCAGTGATCTCGGGAGCGGCGGAAGACGGCCGGGGGCGGGGCGCTGGAACGGTGAACTCATCGGCTGCAGGAAGATGCCCCCGAGTCAGTCACACTGCCACTAACTCGCCACAAGTGTGGAGCGGCGGTACAGCATCTGCACCGTCTGAGAAGTGTCCAAAAGGAGGTAAAAATGCCACGCGGTGACAAATCGAAATACACCGACAAGGAAAAGAGGCAGGCCGAGCACATAGAGGAAGGTTATGAGTCTCGCGGCGTGCCCGACAAGGAAGCAGAACGGCGCGCCTGGGCCACAGTAAACAAGGTGCATGGTGGCGGGGAGAAACCCGGCGGCGGCGGCTACGGCAAGGACGAGGATCACGAGCCGATGCGCAAGGGTGGTAGAAACTCCCACTCGGGAAGCTCCCACTCCCGAAACTCGCGCTCCTGACACCTTAGCTCAAAGCAAAAGGGCATCCCTCGGGATGCCCTTTTTGTCGTTACGTCCCCTCGGTCGCGCGAAATCGTCAGCTGCGGGGCGCGCCCTTCGTCGTGATGAGGACCACTCCGTACGAGGCGTCCGGTCCGAAGCGCCGCAACGCGGCCGTTCCCTTCAGTACCTCGACCGAAGCGATCTGCTCCCTGGTCAGAACAGGTACCCGGTCACGCTGGAGCCGAACGCCGTCAACCACGAAGAGCAGCGGAACCTGACTCATGGCCGGCGAGACGACTGACGCGACTGCCGTCTCAGATGTTTGGGGTGAAAGCGCCCTTTCCGCGGTGCAGGCGGTCGAGGCGAGGAGGGCGAAGGCGATGGTCAGACTTGAGATTCTCATTTTTGTATCCCGAAGGTGGCTACCTCATCCGTAAGCATTGGGCGTGCCACCCTCGCTCGGCCCCGGAATAATGGGGCCAAGCTCATCCGTTGGCCAGTCCTAAGGCTTCCATGAACCCTTCGCGACGGCCGGGGAAAAAGATTCGAGATCGGCCGGCGGGAACTCTATAGTCTGCCCCTTTTCGGCACTCATGTACGCGGTCATCAGGATCTTCACGACCTCGAAACCGTCGTCGAAAGTGAGCATCGGCTTCTCGCCCTTGAGAAACGCGCGCGCCATGTGCCGGTTCTCGGCGCTGTAGCCATAAACCGCAGCCTCGTCGGCGACGACGGGCATCAGGCCCATCTCGGCGTTCTGCTTCTCGACCAGATCCTCGCCCGCTTTCCCTTTCACCTCGCGGCTGAAGAACATCTTTAGACTCGCGTCGAGAGTGTTCCAGGACATCGAGTATTCGGGGCCGAGCAATTCGGCGGAGAGACGGAGACCAGCGCCGACGAAGCTCCACGAGGTGGTGACCTCGCCGATCAAGGTGTCGCCATCCTCCGATTCATACTCGATGGTAGCGCGCGCGAAATCTTCCGACGGCCTCTTGGTGTAGTCGACCTCCTTCCCCATGGTCTCCGACAACAGCTTCGCGTAGTGCGGGCGCGACCACTTGAGTGATGCGATATGCCCGGTGATGCGCTTCGGTTTGATCGAGCCGCGCGGGGAACCGGGTTTGGTGAGGAGCTGTCTCACGACCTCGACCGAGTGACACATCATGTCGTTGAGGACGCCACCGCCCTGAAGGTTGCCCTGCCAGAACCAGGGCATGTGCGGGCCGCTGTGCTCCTCCGCCGCGCGCGCCAGGTACGGGCGTCCGGTGAGCGAGGCCCCGCGCGCCCAGATCAGCTCGCGCCCGCGCGTGATGTCCGGCGAAAAGAGCTGATTCTCCAGATAGCCCGTGTTCAAGCCAACGCTGCGGGTGAGATCGAGAACTTTTTTGGCTTCGCTCACGTTGCGCGCGAGGGGCTTTTCGCAGGCGAGGCCCTTGAGCTTCCCTGCACCGTCCTTGATGGCGCCGACGATGTCCTCGATGTTGGAGATGCGCGCATGGTTGGGTCCACATAGCCAGAGGGCATCGATTGCTGGATCGGCGACCATGTCGCGGATCGATTTGTAAGCGCGCGCGTCGCCGACATCGAGATCGCGCGCGAGCTTCGCGGTCGATGCAGCGTTTTTCTCGTTGGGACTGTACACGCCGCGCACATCGATCTCGCGGACGGACGTCAGAGACTGGATGTGAAAGCGCGCGTTGAAGCCGCTGCCTACGAAGCCGATACCGAGTCGTTCAGAGGTCATGTAGTTCGCCGAAATGGGTCGTTGTTAGTGTGAATCGGGCGTGAGTCGGAGCTTGCTGCGATCGAACTTCGAGTAGTCGACGCCGAGCTTGCGCAGCGCTGCCGGCGGACAGCCCTTCCAGTCCATCACGAACACGTTCCCCATGTAGCGGAGATCCTTGACACCGATCTCGCTCGACCAGAATCCGGATGCGGTGAGATCCCGGAAGCTGTTGAAGAAGCGCACGCCGTCGGCCATCGAGGCCGGCGCGCGGGCGGGCCAGGCGATGTCGTTGAGGATCGCTTCGCGCTGGGATTGGCTGGCATCGACGAACGACTTCCCGAACCTCGAGCTCGATTGCGCATCGAGCCATGCCAATCCATCCCGAATCGGCTTCTGATAGTAGGCCCGGTCGGAGACCGTGAAGTCGATGAATTCGGGAACGCCGGCGTCGCTCGCACTGCCGGACTGCTCGTCGCGAGGGATGATCATGTCGGCGAGCACGCGCACTGTCCGGAATTCAGCCGGCGTGAAAAACTTCGGCGCCGGCGGCGCTCCCGCCTGAGCTGCGCGCAATGCGTCTTCGACATGGCGCCACACTCGGTCATGTTCGGCGCCGGACAGCTTGAGCAGCGCTGCGACAGGCAGCGCCGCGAGAAGTGACACGGCGTCGCGGCGGCTGATTCCATCGGCCTGCTGCTCGCCGTGTTGCTCGGCGGCCTTGTCTGGTAGCTCGTTGTCGTTTTGCATCAGAGCGCTCCCTGTTTGCGTTGCTGCGCGATGAAGTCGCTGGTGCGCATCGACAGCGCGAGAATCGTCCACGTTGGATTCTTGTCGGCCTGCGAAACGAACGGACCGCCGTCGGTGACGAAGAGGTTCTTCACGTCGTGCGCGCGGCAGTTCGGATCAAGAACGGACTTCGAAGGATCAGTTCCCATGCGGGTGGTGCCGAGCTCGTGGATGATCTCTCCGCCCCTGGCAATGCCGTAGCCTTTGTCCTTCTCCGGCATCGCGCTGAAAACCTTGCCGCCCATTTCCTCGACGAGCGAGCGGAAAGTCTGCTGCATGTGGCGAACCTGATTGTATTCGTAGTCGCTCCACTGCCAATGGAACCGGAGCACCGGAATTCCATACTTGTCCTTCACCACGGGATCGATCTCGCAGTAGCTCTTGTCGTTGGGCACCATCTCACCGCGACCGGCGAAGTACACACTCGCTCCTGCGTAGCGACGATAGTCGTCCTTGAGCGATTTCCCGTAGCCGCCGCCGGTCGGATAACGCTGGATGCCGCCCATGAAGCCGTAGCTCGGCGCACCGGTGAACCCGCCGCCAACCTCGATGTGATAGCCGCGCGGGAAATCGAGCTTCTTGTTGTCGAGCCACCACGGCATGTAGATGTGCCCGCCGCCGACGCCGTCCTCGTTGTGCGGCACGTGATCGACCATTTTCGGAATGAAGCCGGCGACATCGGTGCCGGTCGTGTCGGTGAGGTACTTGCCGACGATCCCGCTCGAGTTCGCCAGACCATCCGGGAACTTCGCCGATTTCGAGTTGAGGAGAAGGCGCGCGGTCTCGCAGGCGCTTGCAGCGAGAACGACGATTCGCGCATCGGCGCGCCGCTCGGCGCCGGTTTTGGTGTCGATGTAAACGACACCGTTCGCGAGGCCTCGGTCATTGAGGGTGACCTCGCGCGCCATCGCGTTCGTCACCAGGGTCAGGCGTCCGGTCTTGAGAGCGGGCGCAATCAGAACATTGGTGGACGAGAAGTTGGAATTGGTGCGACACCCGCGACCACACTGGCCGCAATAGTGACAAGCCTGGCGCCCGTTGTGCGCCTTGGTGATGATCGACAGGCGAGCGGGGACGCACGTGATGTTCAATCGGTCCGCGGCGTCCTTGATCATCAGCTCATAGCAGCGCGGCTCGGGCGGCGGCAGAAAATATCCGCCGGGATGGTTCGGAAGATTGTCGTTGTTGCCGAAGACGCCGATCAGCTTATCGATCCGATCGTAATACGGCGCGATGTCGGAGTAGGAGATCGGCCAGTTGTCACCAAGCCCATCGCGATCCTTCGCCTTGAAATCGTCGGGACCAAAGCGGAGCGAGATGCGGCCCCAGTGATTGGTGCGGCCGCCGACCATGCGCGCGCGCCACCACCTGAACTCGGTCCCCTCGGCCTGGGTGAACGGCTCGCCCTGGAGCTCCCAGCCACCGACGCAGGCGTCGAATTCACCGAAGGGGCGGTCGGGTGTCGATGCCCCGCGCCTCGGCGACGTGTAGGGCCACTTGAGCATCACCGAGTCTTTGGTGTTGTCCCATGGGCCGCCCGCCTCGAGCAACAGCACATTGGCTCCGGCTTTGGTGAGCTGGTAGGCAGCCATGCCGCCCCCGGCTCCGGACCCCACGATACAAACGTCGTACGTCTTCCGCTGCGGCAGTGGCGCGGAGGAAATGCCAGGATTCATCACAGATCCGCGGTTGAGGGACACGGGAAAGTACGCTTGGCAAACGAAAGGCACTAGATGGCGGCGGCGTCATTTATGTGACCCTAAAGCAGGGTATTTCCGGGGTCGAAACGGGGCCGTTTTTCGCGCGCAAAAACGTGACTTGGGGGGTCGGGAAACAGTCTTTCTACCGAGCAACACCTCCCACGCCCAACCAGATCCGCGCGTGCCGATGCCCTATACAAGTGACACCGCGAATCTCTACCGCATCGAGACAACTCGGAAGGCGGTAGTCCTGACAATGCGCAGCGGCGAAGAGATGCGCGGCAACGTTTTCATCCACTTCTCTTCCTATCGTCCGTTCGAGTTCGAGGACGTCTCGGAGCTGTTCAACGCCGAGAGCCCTTTCCTGCCGCTCGAGCTCGAGACTTCCGAAGTCGTCCTCATCGCCAAGGAGCGCGTGGCCGAAGTCGCCGCGTATCGCGGCGAGAACGCATCGGATCAGGCGCCAAGCCAGGGTCCGATTCCAACAGCGCTGCTGCAGATCATGCTGGTAGGCGGCGAAGTTCGTCTCGGGTCGATCCGTCTCGAGGCACCCCCGGACCGCGCGCGCGTCAGTGACTACCTGAACGCGCTCACCTCGCGGTTCCTCACTCTCTATACATCAAACGAAGCGCGGCTGATCAACCGTTCCCTGATCGATCGCGTTCGTCCACTGGACTGACATGGCCCAGCTAGATCGCTTTCTCAACCTGCTCGTGACGAACAACGGCAGCGCGCTGCTCCTCTCAGAGGGAGAAGTGGCGTCTGTCGTCATCAAGGATTCGCCGCGGCCGGTGATGAAGCAGGCGCTGACAAGCGCACAGATTCTGACCCTCATTCGCGAGATCGCGCCGCCGAACCAGCCGCACGGTCTCGACGCGAAGGGCAGCGTGACGTTCGAGTACACCTCGCCCGATGGCGCGTTCGTTGTCGCGATGAGTCAAACCGGCAAGTTGTCGGCGCGCATCGAGCGCCTCAATGCGAGCAACGGTGTGAAGTCGAACGGCAGCGCGCCGGCGGCAACGGCAGCCCGAAATGGTTCCTCACCGGTATCCCCTGTGTCGCCCGTGTCGCCGGTTACGGCGCATGTCCCCCAGCAACCCGAAGCGCCGCGCGTCGAGGCAGCGGCTCCAACGGGACCTGTGACGAACGACCGCGCGCTCGAGCGAATCGAAAACCTGTTGAAGATGCTCGTCGGCAGAAAAGCATCCGACCTGCACCTGCGGGCCGGCGCGCCGCCAATGCTGCGCGCGAGCGGCGAAATCGCGCCGATCCCGAATGAGGCGGTGCTCAGCTCCACCGATATCGATGCGATGCTCGATGCGGTGATGATGGAGCACAATCGCGAAGAGTTCAAAGAGATCAACGACACCGACTTCGCCCACGAGATCCCGGGCGTCGCGCGCTTCCGCGGTAACGCGCTGCGCGACCGTAAGGGAACGGGCGCGGTCTTCCGCGCGATTCCGGCGGCGGTGGTGACCGTGGAGCAGATGGGCATCTCGCAGGAAGTCCAGCGGCTGTGCCACCTGACCAAGGGCCTGGTGCTCGTCACCGGCCCGACGGGTTCCGGAAAGTCGACTACTCTCTGCGCGCTGATCGACCTGATCAACCGCTCACGCTCGGATCACGTCATCACCATCGAGGACCCGATCGAGTTCGTGCACGAAAGCAAGAAATGCCTGATCACCCAGCGCCACGTCGGAGTGCACACCTCGTCGTTCAAGCACGCGCTGCGCGCGGCGCTGCGCGAGGATCCCGACATCGTGCTGGTCGGCGAGCTGCGCGACCTGGAGACGGTATCGATGGCGATCGAGACCGCGGAAACCGGTCACCTCGTCTTCGGCACGGTGCACACGTCGACAGCGGTGAGCACCGTCGACCGCGTCATCGACCAGTTCCCGCCCGATCGTCAGGCGCAGATCCGCGTGATGCTCTCCGAGTCACTCAAGGGAGTCATCTCGCAGGTGCTGTGCAAGAAGATCGGTGGCGGCCGCGTCGCCGCTCGTGAGATCATGCTGTCGACGCCGTCGATCTCGAACCTCATTCGTGAGGGCAAGACCTTCCAGCTGCCGTCGGTTCTGCAGACATCGCGGCGCCTGGGCATGGTGACTATGAACGATGCCCTGGTCGAGCTGGTCGACTCCAAGCAGGTCGAGCCGCAGGAAGCCTATCTGAAGGCAACCGACAAGGTCGGCATCCTCAACATGCTGAAGCAGCGCGGGAAGGATGTGAGCTTCGCGGATCCGGATGACGCGCGCGCGGCCGGGGCGGCAAACGAGCCGGCGGGTAAGGCCGCCGGGAAGGCGGGGGCGGGCCGGTAGCTGGTAATACAACTGAACGGGCGGGAGGCGTCAGTTGTGCAGGCGCCTGGCGCCGGGTGACTACCGTGGGACGTTGCACTGCGCCATTCACTCCGAAGGCAACTGCGTTTCGCACCGACGGTACGTCCCACGGTCGTAACCTGAAGCCGGGCGCCTGATCCCAGACGCCTCCCGCCCGTTCTGTTGTCGTTCAAAGCCGCCCGCCCGTTCTGTTGTTGTTCCAGGCCGCCTTCCCCGCGACACCTTGCGCGCGATCTCTATTCCATGATGTGCTGCGCTCCCGCCGCACCCCTTGTGTGTCGCACCAGCAATAAGAGCGGGATGAGCGCCAGAATCAGTGCGGCACTCAATACGTAGATCCGGCTGTACGCGATCACGCTCGCCTGTCCCATTAGCTGGCGGTCGAGTATCTCGAGGGCGCGCGCCCGCGCGGTGAACGCGTCGGCGCCACGCGCGATCATGGCGCGGGTCAGCATCTCGACCCGATTCATCGTCGTCGGATTGCCAACCGCAATGTGCTCGGCAAGGATGGCGCGGTACTGCGCCGTGTAGTGCGAGAGCATCGTCGCGATCGCCGCGATTCCGAGGGATCCACCGAGCTGGCGGAAGAAGTTGTAAAGCCCCGTCCCCTGCGCGAGCTCGCGGACATCCAGCTCGGCGAGCGTGACGGTCGTGAGCGGCACGAACATCATGCCAAGTCCGATGCCCCGAAAAATGAGTGACAGGAAAAAATCGCTGCCGCCGCTCTCACCCGTGATCCGGGACAGGCGTATCATCGCCACCGCAAAAAGCACCGCCCCAATGGTGATCAGGATGCGCGGGTCGACCTTGTTGGTGAGCCGTCCGACAATCGCCATCGACACCGCCGTGGCGAGCGCGCCCGGGAGGAGGATGATGCCCGTCTGCTGCGCGGTCATTCTGAGATTGCCCTGCAGGAAAACGGGGAGCGTGAATACCGATGCATAAAGTCCAACGCCCATTACGACGCCGAGTAGCGTGCCCACCCACATCTGGCGGTGGCGAAGGACGCGGAAATCGATCACCGGATGCTCGGTGGTGAGCTCGCGCCAGAGGAGCACCCCAAGTCCGACCACACCCGTAACGGCGAGCACGATCATCTCTCTCGAGTCGAACCAGTCCTTCCGCTCGCCGTACTCGAGCATGTACTGGAGGGAGCCGACGCTGACCGCGAGCAGCGCGATGCCCATGTAGTCGATGGAAGGAGGCTTACGCTGGTGCTCGGGATCGTGCACGTAGCCGGCGATCATCGCCGCGGCGAGGATGCCTACCGGAATGTTGACGTAGAAGATCCACGGCCAACCGTAGTTGTCGGTGAGCCAGCCACCGAGCGTCGGCCCGATGGTCGGCCCGACCATGACGCCGAGTCCGAACAAGGCCATCGCCGTTCCGGCTTCGCGCCGCGGAAAGGACTCAAACAGCACCGCCTGCGAGACGGTCATCAGTGCTCCGCCGCCCAGGCCCTGAATGATTCTCCAGAACACCAGCGCGCCGAGAGTGTGCGAGGCACCGCAAAGGAAGCTCGACACGGTGAAGATCACGATCGAGCCGACGAAGTAGCGCTT
>CAMLDY010000058.1 GCA_946478895.1 uncultured Gemmatimonadota bacterium | reverse complement strand
GATCCCTACGCGCGATTCCCGGATCGGAACGCGCGAGACAACGTCTGGCCGCGAACGCAGCCGACATCGACTTCCGGCGGCGGCAATTAATCCATTGCACATCAAAATGACTCATTCGATGACAGTCGGCCTCGCACCGAAGCATTGGGCGGGGTTAGGATGCATAGCATTGCTAATTGGTGTCGTGCCCGCCGCGCCGCTCTCAGCGCAAGCAACACCGACGGTTACCGCCGCCGACTACGCGCACGCCGAAAAGTTTCTGCGGCAGAACACTTTGCCGCTCGTCTCGGGAATGGGCGTCCAGCCGACGTGGCTCGCGAACGACAGATTCGGCTACCGGATCGCCGGTGACAACCGGAATCAGTTCGTGTTTGTCGATCCAGCCCGCGGCACTCGAGTACTGTGCAGTCCCGAGACCGACCGCTGCGGCGGTGCTCTCGATCCGCGCGAAGTCTCGCGGCTCCAGGAGACGCGGCAGCGGGGACCGGCGGGCCGCGCCGAATCGGTGTCGCCCGACGGCAAGCGCGCCGCGTTCATTCGCGACTGGAATCTGTGGGTGCGCGACGTTGCAACAGGTCGTGAGACGCAGCTGACCACCGACGGTGTCAAGGATTTCGGCTACGCCACCGACAACGCCGGCTGGATCCGCAGCAATCGGCCGATCCTGGTGTGGTCACCGGACTCGCGCAAGATCGCGACTTTCCAGCAGGACGATCGCCCACTCGGCGAGATGTATTTGGTTCACACGAAAGTCGGCCACCCTGAGCTCGAGCAATGGAAGTATCCGCTGCCGGGCGACAGCGTGATCTCGATGATCCAGCGTGTCGTGATCGACGTCGATGCGCCCCGCGTGATCCGGTTCCAGATGTCGCCCGACGCGCACCGCTCGACCCTTTGCGATCATGTCGCCTGTCGCGGCAGCGAGTGGGCGGACGTGGAATGGTATCCCGATGGATCCCGCATCGCGTTCGTGTCCACGTCACGCGATCACAAGCACGAGGTGTTTCGAGTCGCCGATGCTACGACGGGAGCGGTGCGTGATGTCTTCCGCGAGGATGTCGCCACCCAGTACGAGTCGGGCAACGGGATGGTCAACTGGCACGTTCTTCCGGCGACGAATGAAGTGGTGTGGTTCTCGGAGCGCGACGACTGGGGCCAGTTGTATCTCTACGATCTCAACACCGGTCGCCTGAAGAAGAAGATCACCACTGGCGAGGGTAACGTCGGTCAGGTGCGGCGCATCGATCCCGCAACGCGCACGATCTATTTCGTCGGCAACGCGAAAGAGCAAGGCTGGGATCCGTACTTCCGGGCCTTTTACAAGATCAGGCTCGACGGAACCGGTCTCACGCTGCTCACACCGGAGAATGCCGACCACGAGATCGAGCTGGCGCCGTCCGGCAGGTATTTCGTCGACAGCTATTCGCGGCCCGACGTGCCGCCGGTGACGGTGCTCCGCGATCTGAACGGCAAGATCATCGTCACTCTGGAGAAGGCGGACATCTCGCGGCTGACCGCAACGGGATGGAAGCCGCCGACCCCGATCACGGTCAAGGCGCGCGACGGCAAGACAGATCTGTACGGCCTGATGTACCTTCCGACCAATCTCGATCGCTCGAAGAAGTATCCGATCATCAACCACATCTACCCGGGTCCGCAAACCGGCAGCGTTGGCGGCCGGAGCTTCTCGCCGGCGCGCGGCGATGCGCAGGCGCTAGCGGAGCTGGGCTTCGTGGTGGTGGAGATCGACGGCATGGGGACGCCGTGGCGATCGAAGTCTTTTCACGACGCCTACTTCGGCAAGATGGGAGACAACACTCTCCCCGATCAGGTCGCGGGGATGAAGGAGCTGGCGCGACGATTCCCATTCATCGACATCGATCGCGCCGGGATCTACGGACATTCGGGCGGAGGCTTCGCGACCGCTGACGCGATGTTCCGGTATCCGGATTTCTTCAAGGTGGGAATCGCCGAGGCGGGCAATCACGATCAGCGCGAGTACGAGGACGACTGGGGCGAGCGCTACCAGGGCCTGCTCGTTCGCACGCCCGATGGCGGCGACAACTACGCTGCCGAGGCCAACCAGAACTACGCGAAGAATCTGAAGGGCAAGCTGTTGCTGGCTCACGGCACCACCGACAACAACGTGCCGCCCTACAATACTCTCCTCGTGGTGAACGAGCTGATTCGCGCCAACAAGGATTTCGATCTGCTGATGCTTCCCAACCGAACCCACGGCTTCGGCAACGAGCCGTACATGATTCGCCGGCGCTGGGATTATTTCGTGAAGAACCTGCTGGGCGCGGAGCCGCCGAAGGAGTACCAGATCGGGGGGAGCCGATAGTGGAGACTGCAACTACCACGGAAGACTACCGGCGGGAGGCTGTGCGCGGGCCGGCGGGAGGCCACGGGCTCAACCCAAAACGCTCGTCGTTACAGCCCGCGGCCTCTCGCCGTGTGGCCCACGGCCTCCCGCCGGTAGTCTTACTTTGCCTTTTCTTCCCTGCCGTAGTCGTGAGTCAGACTCCGACTTTCACCCACGCCGACACCATCCGCGGCTCGAACACTCCGCCGCGCTCGTGGTGGGACGCGTCGTTCTACGATTTGCACGTGAAGGTCAATCCGGTCGACAGCAGCATCACAGGGTACAACGCAATTACGTACCGCGTTCTGAAAGCTGCGCCGAGGCGGGAGATGCAGATCGACCTGCAGATGCCGCTCGTCGTCGACAGCATCGTGCAGGATGGGCTCGAGCTCAGCGCTCGCCGCGACGGTAACGCGTTCTTCGTCACGCTCATCGCCCCGCAGAAAATCGCGTCGACAAAAACCATCGCTGTCTACTATCACGGCAAGCCCACCACCGCTGTCCACCCACCCTGGGACGGTGGATTCGTGTGGGCGCGCGACAGCCTCGGCCGCAGATGGTTCGTCACCGCCAACGAAGGCCTCGGCGCCAGCGTCTGGTGGCCAAACAAGGATTATCTCGGCGACGAGCCCGACAGCCAGCGTATCGCCATCACCGTCCCGGATTCAGTAATTGACGTGTCGAACGGGCGGCTGCGTTCGACGACGCCCAATCCCGATGGCAGCGTTACCTACGAGTGGTTCGTCTCAAATCCGATCAACAACTACGATGTCGCGGTAAACGCGGGACACTACGCCCACTACAGTGACACCTTCGACGGCGAAGGTGGAAAGCTCACCCTCGATTTCTATCCGCTCGACTACCATCTCGATACCGCGCGGAAGCAGTTCGCGCAGGTCAAGCCGATGCTGCAGTGCTTCGAGACCTGGTTCGGGCCGTACCCGTGGTACAAGGACGGCTACAAGCTCGTCGAGACTCCTCACCTCGGGATGGAGCACCAGAGTGCGGTCGCCTACGGCAATCTCTACAAGAACGGCTACCTCGGGCGCGATCGATCGGCGACCGGGCACGGGATGCAGTGGGACTTCATCATCATCCACGAGAGCGCGCACGAATGGTGGGGCAACAACATCACCATGAAAGACCAGGCCGACATGTGGATTCACGAAAGCTTTGCGACCTACGCCGAGGGGTTGTACACGGAGTGCCAGCAGGGGAAAAAGGCGGGCGAGGAATACACCATCGGTCAGCGCAAGCTGATTCGAAACGACAAGCCGATCATCGCCGCCTACGGCGTGAACGCCGAGGGCTCGGGCGACATGTACGACAAGGGCGGCAACATGCTGCTCACCATCCGGCAGCTGGTCGACGACGATGCGCGGTGGCGCGGCATCCTGCGCGGCCTGAACAAGACCTTCCGGCATCAGACCGTCACGACGAAGCAGGTCGAAGACTACATGAGTCGCGCTGCCGGAATGAATCTCGGCAAGATCTTCGACCAGTATCTGCGGACGACGAAGATTCCGACGCTCGAGTACAAGCTCGAGGGACAGAAGCTGTCGTACCGGTGGACGAACGTGGTTCCGGGCTTTGCGATGCCGGTCAAGGTCACGACATCGACGGGCCGCTACGGGTGGATCCGTCCCACCGAGAGCTGGAAATCAATGGCGGTAAAACTCGGCCGGCCCGAGGACTTCAGCGTCGACAAGACTTTCTACGTCAACGCGAAGGACATCCTCAAGCCGGCCGCTGATTCGACTGCTACCGCGCGTACAGCCCGGTAACGCGCGCCGTCGCGAGCTTGTTGGCGTTCAGGTTGAAGCCGACCATCGCCGCGGTGCCGTTGCCGGGGATGTCGAGCTTGTCGACCTTGAGGGCGAACACCGTGATGTGATAGTGGTGCGGCTTGTCACCCGGCGGTGGGCACGGTCCGCCGTAGCCGCGGGTGCCGAAATCGGTTGGGCCCTGCACGCTGCCGCGCGGTGCATTGCGACCGTTGCCGGCGCCCGCCGCGAGGCCGGTGACGTTCGCGGGAATGTTGTACATCACCCAGTGCCACCAGCCGCTGCCGGTGGGTGCGTCGGGGTCGTACATCGTGACGGCAAAGGATTTTGTGCCCGCCGGCGGATTGGACCACTGCAGCGCCGGCGAGATGTTCTGGCCGGTGCACCCCATTCCATTGAAGACGTGACTGGCGTCGACGCGGCCTTTGGTGACGAAGTCTGGAGCCGAAACCTTGAAGCTCGCGGCGTGGACTACCGCCCTCGGCTTTGCCTTCGCCGCCTTGGCGGATTGCGCGCCGCCCACCGATGCAAAGGCAATTGCCATCGCCGCGCTACAAGCTAGCGCGCGCGTTAAACCCGAGTACGACATGACCTTCCTCCTGGCTGGTTGAAGCGGAACGGTGCAACGCTGGCACCGCTCTTAAGAAAAGCAGCGCGCACGCGCACGGGCTAGTAGTGGGCGGTGAACCCCGTCCAGCCCATGATGATCGCGCCGGCGAGAATGAACGAGACGAGGTTGTAGCCGGCGTCGATTAGCCACAGCTGCTTCGGCTTCATCGAGAACAGCGCAGTGGCGTAGGTGGTTGGCAGCACGAAGCCGAACCAGCAGAACACGCCGAGCTTCACGCCGCGCCAGATCCAGTTTCCCGCGGTGGTGAAAGCCGCGGGCACGAACGGGTTGGCGAGCACCGCCATTGCCCAGGCGATGATGAGCGCGCAGATCAATGCCATGAGATACATCACCGGCATGTTGGAGCGGGCGGCATCGGCCTTCATCTGCTCCTCGGTTCGACCCTGCAGCGCGATCCAGCGCTTGGCGAACAGGGCGGGGGAGTACCACAAGCCACCGAGCAGGAACAACACGATTCCAGCGACTAGCACAGCGAGGTAATTCACCTGGGGCAACTGCATCGTATGCCTCCGTCAGGGGAAATAAATCGCTGACAATCTAGGGTTGTTCCGGAAAACGCGCAGCAGCGGAGTCGTTCCTTAACAGGCGGGTGACAGGAACGATGCTTTGGGACTGGACGTGGGGCTGCTCTCGGAACTGCAACGGAACGGGTGCGAGATGTCAGTAGCGTAGTTGCAAGTGGCGGGTTCAATACGTCGGGACGTCACTGTTGGCGTTCGCGGTACAAGCAACTGCTTGTGCTCCAAATGAGACCGGTGACGTCCCGACGTCGTGAACTCAGAGCTGGTAACGATTCTACTGCGAACTGGCACCCGTTCCGTTGCAGTTCCCCGCGCGAACCAACTACCGGAGCCTGGAGCTGGCCTCCCTCGCCCTTCGCGCGAACGCCACCGCATCCGCAGGCGAGAAGCTCTCCATCAGCGGCCCTTTGCCAACCTCGACGTCGCGGAACACTTCGTCGCCGTTGGCGCGCAGCAGCTGAAGCCTGCCGTCGGCGTACTTCGCGTCGGCGAGATCGCGCAGGTGGTACGCGATGCCGTGATCGAACAGCGGAATGAGCGCGCCGATCGCCATGCGAGCGAAGATGCGATTCGCGGTCCCCTTGATGCTGTCGGTTGCTTCGTGCGAATCCATCCTGGCCAGGCCGCGATCGGTGAGCTGAGCGACGATGGTGGTATCCATCAACAGCAGCTGCGCCTGACCGTCACGACTCACGATCGCGAACCGCGAATGCTCGGCGGGCTGGCGATCGACGACGTGCGCGACGGAGTCGGGGACATGAATCGTGACGTGAAACCCCGTCGAATCCTGGGCCAGCGCGGGAGATGGGATCAGGGCAAGTGCTAGAACGAGTGGAAGCTTCATGTCTGGATGGAAGGGACTCTTTCCCGTACGAGGAGAGATTGAACGGGTTTCAGCCTCTCGGGATCGAAGGGCGACACGAGTTTGCGACAGGCGGTAATTCGCACCTATGGACAACGCGTTGCGGGTGGCCGGTAGCACGGTGGCCGGTTGCCGGTGAACAACGTTGCCGACGTGTCAGGCGGGCCTAGGGAAAAGCAGTTGATTTTACTGTTCGCCCTTCGGAGACGTCGGCAGCGCAGTTGACCGGCAACCAGCAACAGCGCTACCGGCAACCCGCAACGCGTTATCCCAGAATGCCGAGTTGCGATATCCCGTTGTTAGTCATGCGAGTTGCGATATCCCGTTGTCAGTCCCGGTAGTCCGTCGCGAACTGTGCCTTGAGCGCCGCCACCTTCGGCTTGTCGTTGATCACGATGTAAAGCTGGTTCGGGTGGTGCTCGAGATAGTTCTGGTGGTACTCCTCAGCCGGATAGAATGCGCGCAGCGCTGCGACCTGCGTCACGATCGGCGCCGGGAAAGTCCTGGCCGCGGTGAGCTGCTTGATGTAGGCCTCGGCTGCCTTCTGCTGCTGCGCGTTGCGGTAGAAGATCGCCGACCGGTACTGGGTGCCGTGGTCGGGACCCTGTCGATTCAGCTGCGTCGGATCGTGGACCACCGAAAAGAAAATCTGCAGCAGCTTGCCGTACGAGACCTGCGACGGATCGTAGATCACCTGCACCGATTCGGCGTGCCCCGTATCGCCCGTGCTCACCTGCTCGTACGACGGGCTGGCGACCGTACCGCCGGCGTAGCCGGAGGTCGCGCTCTTCACGCCCTTCACGTGGTCGTAAACCGCCTCGACTCCCCAGAAGCAGCCGCCGGCGAATACCGCGGTGTCTTCACCCGCGGCGGGGGCCAGGGGTTCGGCGCCAGCGGGCGTCGGGGGGGGAACCTCGGCGGCCGCAACTCGCGATGCGCCACTCGTCATTCGCGCGGCGAAGAGGATTAAAGCGACGGGAATCACCACCAGGACGGCGGCGATGTTGGGCAGGGTGCGTTTCATGTTGATTTTCATTGGGGACACCTTATTGAACCAGTGAAGTCGACCCGTTGTTCCCGAGATTACACCGCCATACGAGAGTTCTTCAGGAATCGTTCCCGGGGCCGACTGAATCTGCCGGGGTCGATTCAAACACCGGCTCCGGGCGCGCGGCCAAAGCCCCCGGCCAAAGCCTCGAGCTGCGGCCAGCCAGAGCCTCCAGCTTCAGCCAAAGCCTCGAGCTACCAGTCGGCCAGCCATAGCCCCCAGCAAGGCCCCCGGCCGCGAGCCGGCCCGCCCACAGCCGCCCGCCGGTACTCTTCTGTTGCAGTTCAGTACTGCTGGTACTCGTCTATTGCAGTTCAGTCCTAAGTGAACACCGGCGCCAGCCTCTGCTCGCTGGATGTCCGGAACGGGTAGCTCCGCGCCAACCTCTCATCCAGCGCAGGATCTGGCGCGTTCTCGCCCTCGATAAAAACCCAATCGACGTCCACGAACTCGGAATCCTGCCACATCGCGATTCCCACCTGGCGCTCCATGTCGAGCTCGTGCTTGGACGCCTGGGTCAGGCTGCGCAGCGCGTCGAGCGCGCGGTCCTGGAACTCGCGGGTCACCGGCACGATGATGAAGCCGCAGCCAGTGCGCGCCGAAGCGATCCGGTAGGGCAAGTCGAACCGATTCGACCGCACCGAGTCCAGCGCGCAGCGCAGCTGGTACTTGAGCGCGCGCAAGTCGTGCCGGCCCAGCCACGCCAGCTCGGACAGAATCTCGTAGTAGTCACCGTCCGCCCATTCGCCTTGCTGGTGCGCGATCTTGGCGGCGAGACTGTCGAGCACGAATGAGAACTCACACGCCCGCGCGCCGACGTGGGCCTGCGCGGCGCTCTCGAAGCGCGGGCTCGGTGCAGATGAATAATCCTCCAGCAGGTACTGTCCGATGAGAGCCGACTCGCTGACCGCGGCCGACGCGGGATCCCAATCCAGCAACAGATCACGGCGGAACTCGAAATAGTCGGACAGCTCCGCCGGCGTTGCAAAGTGTTCGCAGATCTCGAAGTACTCGGCGTCGCGAAGGATGTGGACGAAGCCGCCGTTACGACTGCGCTTGAACCGCGGTGCGCGGAACTGCCGCGACTTCGGAGGGACACGGTAGACGATCACGCTGACGAAGGAATCCGGGTCGTGCGGCGTGACCGTCACTCTATGCCCGAAGTGATTCACGATCGAGAGACCCATGTACCCCGAAAGCAGCTCGCGGGTGTTCTGAATGTGCTTCGATCCTTTCCTCGCCACCTGATTCTGCACCCACTTCTCGAGGTCGCCGGCCTTCGATGTCACTTTCGGCTCGCGCTCGCAGAGCTGAAAGATGAAGCCGATGCCCTCCATGATCATTACCCGATCCGCGAGCTCGGCGTTGCTGTCGGCAGCGGCAGGCAGCAGGGAAGTCTCGAACGAGAATGCGCGCGTGAACACGTTCGCGTGCTGTTGGGCAACGAAGTCGTGCAGCAGACTCACCGGCTCCCGGCTGCTGTCTTTCACACCTCGATCACGACCGTCGCGCCCGGCGCTCCCAGGCGAGCAGCAGCGCGGCGCCGACGAGACCGGTGATGATGCAAAACAGGTACAGGGTGCGGAGACTCACCAGGCCATAAAGTGGATTGGCGTCGGTGAACGGGCGGAATGGCCGCATGTCGGCATGCATGATCCCGTCCAGCAGCGCGTGCATGAGCCCGCCGAAGATTCCGCTCCACGCCGCGATCGGCAATCGATACTCCGCGACCAGCGCCTCGGGTACGACATCCCGTGGGCGCGCCAGCCACGTGCCCACGCGCGACACCACCAGGCCGCAAACCAGTCCGATCAGGCCGCCCAGATAGAAGGTGTGAGCCTGGCGGTGAACGGGATAGTCGTTGTGCAGCAGGTGGTAGCCCGATTCGAGATCGATCACCACCTGCGCGAGCGAGTACGCCGCCATCGAGAACTGACGGGGAGCAGCGGCCTTTACGAGGAGGCCGGGGCCGAAGTGAAACGGGGTTGCCGGCATGTGGGTCCTGCCAATTTACCCCCACGACGAGGGTAGGTACCAGCAGACTGGCTTTAGCCTGGTGCTAACGCTTCAGGGGTACCCAGAGCTCGATCTTCCCGCTGGCCGTCTTCGGATCGAAATCCCTGCCGTACCGCTCGAAGAAGTCGGGCTGATTGCCGCCCTCCTTACTTGTATCGGTGCGGCCCGCCACCATCATCTTTGGAAGCCACTCCTTCTTGACGGTGTACATCGTCTCCCGAATTCCGGACACGTGGCCCTCGTGCACGAACACCGCATACCGTTGCGCAGGAACTTCGAGCCGCCGGAGCTTCGCTGGGACCTTGTCGAAGTCCGAGACTTCGACGCCCGCGATGTACTCGAAGCCCGCGTCGCCGCCGAACGAGCCGAGCACGACGCCGTAGGTCTCCGCGCCAACCCGCGAGGGGATGGTGCCGATCAGAGGAATGAACGACTGCCATTGCTTCGCGAACGCATCCCCATCCTGCGCGTCGTAGTGAACGCTGACGCCTACCAGCTTCAGAGCGCGCCGATTCGCGAAGCGCGGCTCGAGCCGTTGACCGGTTGTCATCTCAACGGCACCAGCTTTTGCGCCACGTACGACGCCCACGTGGTGCCACTGCCGCGGCGATTTCCCGCGTTTGACAGGACGATCACGATCGTCCCGTCAGGGCGGAGCCGGGCGATACTGGTGTTGTTCGCATCGCCGCTGCCCGAGTGCATGACTTCCGCGACCCGTCCATTGCGGATGTAGATGCGCGTTCCATAACCATAGTGAATCTCGAACGGCGGCTGACTCCGCACGTGCATGAGTGGCGCCTCCAGCTCTCGACTCTCGGCGCGTCCGAACAGCCGTCCGTGATGGATCGCCAACAGCCAGCGATACATGTCGCGCGCGGTGCTGCGCATTCCGTTTGCGCCCTTGTGTCCCCAGTCGCCGCCCTGGAAACTGGTCGACCACATCCGCGCCGGCTGGAGCAGCTCGCGGGTGAGATAGTCCTCCCACGTCAGGCCAGAGGCGACCTCGATGATCGCCGCCAGCAGCTGGTAGTCGTCGTCCATGTAGCGGTACTGGGTTCCCGGCGGATAGTCGAGCGGCTGTGCGAGAATGGCGTTGACGGCGCCATCGCGCCGGACGATCCCGCTGCCAGCCGAATGGCCCCGAATTCCCGAGGTGTGGGTCAGCAGGTGGAAAACGGTGATGCCGCGCATCGGCGCCGGCGCGTACGGGAAGAACCGCGTGATCGGATCGCTGAAAGACAGCTTGTGCTGCGAGCGCAGTCTCAAGATCGCCGCGGCGGTGAAACTCTTGGTGATCGAGCCGATGTTGAACTGGCTCTGGGTGGTGATCGGATTGCCAGGCCGCGAGGAGTACGCTCGCTCAACCATTACTACCGTATCCCGAGCGACGAGAACGACGCCCGAAAAACCACTGTCGGCCTGCGCGCGCGCGATTGCGTTGAGGCGCGATACGGTTTGCGTCGCGGCCGGTGCGGCGGGGATCATCGCCAACGCGATGACGGCGCAGGCTGCTGCTAGAGCGCGAGTGCCGCGGCGGTGAGTATCGCTGCGGTGATGATCGACTTCACGTAAACCGCGCGCGCCTGTCGCTGCACGATTCGCAGCTCCTCCGCGTCGGAGATCTGTTCGGCACCCCCGTCCATGTCGCGCTGACCGCGCGATGCAAGTCGCACTCACGTCTTGTCGCGTGACTGAAAGACGCCGAGCGCCGCGGCGAAAAACAGAACAAAAAGTGGAAGTCGCCAGACGATTGGTGCGCGAATGTAGATGAGGAGGACGGCGATGGCGATGCCGACGCCGAGTGCGGTGATTCCGAAGACGAGTCGCTTCCGTCGCTCTGCGACGCCGATGTTGGCGATGCGAGCCGTTTGGGACGTTGTCACGCTCGTCCTCGCTGGTATAAAGACGATCTAGTTTAGCTCTGGAAAGTCGAGGCGGCCAAGCTCATCCGCTATCAAATCGACCGCTTTGTCCACCAGCAGACGGTTGGTGCTTTGATAGATCCAGCTGCTCGCGCCCGAGGGGTGCGGGAGGGGCACAACGACCGAGCTGCCACCAGCGTGCTCCACCGTACGCTTCGTTCCGATCAATTCGACTAGCGGCAGCGCCGGCAGAAAGCGCTCGATCGCGAGCCTGCCGACTGGAATCAGGAGCGCCGGTCGAATGATCCGCAGCTCGGCGTCGAGCCAGTCGCCGCAGCGCTCCTGCTCGGTGCGGCTCGGAACGCGATCGCCGCGACCGCTCGGGTGCGGGCCGGGAAAGCAACGCGTCATTGCGGCGATGTAGATCGTCCGCCGCGCAGTCGGCTCGTCGATGCCGATCCGCTCCAGCCAGCCGAACAACGTCTTGCCCGCACGTCCGGCGAACGCGACGCCGCCGCCCGCCTCCACTTTTCCGGGCGCCTGACCGACCAGCATGACCCGTGGATTCACCGCCGGCGACGTGATGGGTCTGATGCCGCGCCCGAGCCGGCAGCGTCTGCACCGCGCCAGCGCATCGCGATGCATCTCGAGCTGCGCCTGCATTGTCGTCGTCGGTGCTGCAAGGGATTTCACGTTTGCTGATACACTCCGAATCGAGCCGGTGTTTCTGTGCGATATCGCTTCGCGCAGGAGAATTGTCTTGCTGGTCGTTGCGATAGCTGCCAATCTATCGCTGTGACCACCGCGCATCGATTGGGCGATACGCATCCCGTCGCGGCCCGCCAGGCGTGCCTCAACTGCGGCGCCGCGCTCACTGGGCCGTTCTGCGCCGAGTGCGGCCAACGAGACATTCCACCGTATCCGAGCACGAGGGAGCTCGCCGTCGATGCGATCTCGGAGTTCTCCGGTTGGGACGGCCGGCTGGCGAACACTTTCGTCGCGCTGGTTCGCCGGCCGGGGTTATTGACGGCCGAGTTTCTCGAGGGGCGGCGGGTGCGCTACATCTCGCCGCTGCGGGTTTACCTGACCGCCAGCCTTGTGTACTTCCTGCTTGCCGCCGCCGCGCCGCAGCTCCGTCTGGGCTCCGCCCAGCTGGCGAGTGGACTGCGCGTCGACGCGACTCCCACCGGCAGTCGGAGCTCCGCGCCGCAACGCGTTGCCAATGCGGCCAGCGAATCTCTCACCAGTCAGGATCTGACTGCCGCCGAGAAGCAGCAGGCGTTGTCGGATATCAAAAGAGCGCCGGCGATCATGCAGCCGTTTCTGCGGAAGGCTGTGGCCGATCCGGCCGGATTCCGCCGCGGAATTCTGGAAAACATGCCGCGACTGCTGTTCGTGCTGCTTCCCGTCTTCGCGGCGATCGTCGCGTTGTTCTACCGCCATCGCAAATATCCCGAGCACCTGTACTTCGCCATCCATCTTTTCGCGTTCGTGTTTTTCGCGCTGGCGGTGGCCGAGCTGGCGAAGTTCACGATGGTTCCGATCCTGGCAGCGATCGTCAGCTTTTGCGTGGTCGTCGCCGTCCCAACCTACGCGACCCTCGCGTTCCGCCGGGTGTACGGCGGCTCGCTGGGTCGCACGATCATCAAGGAATTGGGAGTCGGGGTGATCTACAGCGTCGTCTCGTTCGTCGCCTTCATCGTGATGATCTACTGGGTGTCGGTCACGACCTGACTCGATCAGGCCGCGCGCGCGGTGTGTGATTCGTAGCCGTCGATCGGGATGGTGCGGGCCACGGCACGCCCAGGAACCACGCGCCACCGACCGTAGGCAACTGTCGCCGCGAGACTGCCAACCAACGCGGGCACGATCGCGCCTGCGCCCATCCCGGCAAGCAACGTCGTCACCGTCGCGCCGATCATGATGATCACCAGTCCGGCCGCGGCGAGCGGAGTCAGGTACGCCTTGATTCGAAGCGCGGTTGGCAGGATCAGGCCGACGCCGCCGAGGAACTCGCAGACTCCGATGAAGCGGATGAAGAGCTCGGGGAAACTGAAGGGCCCTTTGAGCATCTCGTACGGCATTACCAGCTTGCTGCCGCCGGCGAACAGGAAGACCAGCGCCAGCAGGACCTGGACGGTCCAGAGGGCAATTCCCGTTTTTCTGTGACTTCTCTCGTTGATGGCTCGCATTGTCGTTCTCCTGTTTCGGTCCGTTTTTGGCCGCCGCCACTTGGGTCTCGATTGGGCGGTTCTACAAACACGTCGACCGGGGACAGGCGAAATCGACATCCCGCGAAATATTTTTTTCAGCCCGTTAGCGGGCCCCTGGCACGGCTGGCGAGGGCGCGCATCCGGGGCTCGTCGAGGGCTCGGGCGTGGACCTCCGTGACGCCCGCCCGAGCAATCACCTCCGCGACGTTATTCTCCCTGATCTTGCCGCCGGCCATCACCGAGATCCTCCCCCGCGCCTGTTCGACGAGTCTGCCGAGCGTTTCGACGCCCTCGAGCGCGGTGGCAGCCCCGCCTGAAGTCAGAACCCGCGCGACGCCGAGCTCGATCAGCTGATCGAGCGCGTCCGACAGATCGGGGGCGGAATCGAAGGCCCGGTGGAAAGTGACAGGCACATTGTCCGCGGCTGCAACGAGGTCCCTGACGGCCGCGCCATCGATCTCGCCGTTCTCGCGGAGCGCGCCGGCTGCAATCCCGCGCGCGCCAAGCGACAGGGCGACCGCGATGTCACGCCGCATGATGTCGAGCTCGTGGCGTGAGTAGACGAAGTTTCCGCCGCGCGGTCGGATGATCGGGACTACCGGCAACGGTCGCGCGGTGGCAGCGGCAATGAATCCCCAACTTGGTGTAACGCCGCCTTCGCTGAGTGCCGCGCATAGCTCGATCCGCTCGACGCCGGCGCGCTCGGCGATGCCAATCGCGTCGATTGTGTCGACCGCTGCTTCAACGAGGGACATTGGAGTCGGTGGCTGTTCGGGGAATGGCAATGATCGCTGCGGGGCGTTACCGGGGCAACGTTGGAACCGTCGATTTTGAACCGACTGCGTCACGTATTTATCCGTGCAGGCTACCATGCCCGAGCAGATATCAACCAGAGACTGGCTTTCAACCTGGCCCGATGCCCTGGCATTCGGGATCGGCCTTGCCGTGGCGTGGTGGGCCGGCTGGTCGACGGGCGATCTCGTCTGGAGTCTCTGGCTGTCGAGTCTCGTCGTCGGGTACTCTACGATAGTATGGATGATTGCGAGGCCCGCGATCGAGCTCGGGGTGGGCGCATGGCGCGAGCGCGGCGCGCGTGGCACCGATCCGCGGGCGATCTGGGTCCTGTGGGCGCTGATCTTCGCCGGCGCGGCGTTTCTGCTCGGCTTCTTCACTCTGCATTTCGTGTTCTTTCACTACGTCCATTCCCAGATCATGATCTCGTTTTTTCCGATCGAGACGGGACATGGCCGGGCGACGAACGCAAACATTTCGACGTACGTCGAGATCGCGCGCCGGTACTGGGTCTTTCTGCCTTCGGCGTTCATGGCCCACCGCGCCGCATTTCTCCGCCGGCCACTGTCGTTCAAGGGGGAAAGGTCGCTGGCTTCGATGGTGCGCGAGAACAGGGGCGGCGCGCTTTTCTCCGAGCCGTACCGGAACGTCATCAGGATGCAC
>CAMLDY010000057.1 GCA_946478895.1 uncultured Gemmatimonadota bacterium | reverse complement strand
TTCGAGATAGCGAGCAGAGTAGAACAGTGGCCGGCATACCTTCCGCATTACCGCTACGTGCGATTCCGCGACCGGCGCTCCGACGGCGGCGGCGTGGTGGAAATGTCGGCCAACCGCCCGTTCGACATCGTCGGGACGCAGGACTCGGCGTTCCGAGTCAACTGGCCGACGTGGTGGCTGTCGGAGATGACGGTCAATCGGTCGGCACCTTCGATTCGCTTCCGGCACGTCGGGGGTATAACGAAGGGCATGGACGTGGAATGGACGTTCACACCGGCGCCCGGCGGCACGCACGTACGAATTGTGCACGTCTGGGATGGGCCCCCGATACCGTTGCTCGGCGTTTGGGCGGCGGTGTATCTGATCGGTCCGGTTTTCGTGCACGGCATCGCATCCAGAACTCTCGCGGGATTGGCGACGGTCGCCGAGCGCGAATCGAAGAACCAGTGGTGAGAGGCAATTGTGAATAGAAGAAGGGTCGTAATTACCGGGATGGGACCGATCACGCCGATCGGAACCACGCGAGATGGCTTTTGGTCGGGGCTCCAGCGCCAGCGTTCGGCAGTCCGATCGATTTCGAGATTCGATCCGTCGCAGTTCCGCAGCCACAACGCGGCGGAGATCAACGACTTCGTACCGTCCGACCATCTGGAGAACAAGCGCGCCAAGCGTCTCGACCGGTTTGCGCAGTTCTCGGTGGTGGGAGCGCAGATGGCGCTCGCCGATGCCAATCTCGATTTGTCGAAGGAGGACAAGGAGCGCGTCGGCGCGAACATGGGCACCGCGCTCGGCGGGGTGAGCTACGCGGAAGGACAGCTGGCGGTCTATCTGCAGCAGGGACTGCGCGCAGTCGATGCCACGCTTGCACTGGCGGTGTTCGGCGGGGCGGCGAGCTGCAACATTGCCATCGAGCTCGGGGTGATGGGCCCGAACTCCACCAATGCGATGAGCTGCGCCTCGGGCACCATCGCGATCGGAGATGCGTTCCGTCAGATTCGCGATGGCTACGCCGACGTCATGATCGCCGGCGGCGCCGAGGCACCGCTGGCGCCGCTTTGCTTTGGCGCGTTCGCGTTGATTCGAGCGATGTCCATACGGAATGAAGAGCCGGAATCAGCGTCTCGGCCATTCGACAAGGATCGCGACGGGTTCGTGATGGGAGAGGGCGCGGCGGTGCTGGTGCTCGAGGAGTACGAGCGGGCGAAAGCGCGCGGCGCGAAGATCTACGCCGAGGTGGCGGGCTATGGAACGACCAACGACGCGCACCACATGACGGCACCTCGCCCCGACGGCTCCCAGGCGGCGCGGTCGATGCGACTCGCGCTGGCCGATGCTCGGGTGTCAGCCGACGAGATCGAATACGTCAACACCCACGGCAGCTCGACTCCTCTCAACGATTCGACGGAAACCGCCGCCATCAAGCAGGTGCTCGGTGATCGGGCGTACAAGATTCCAATGAGCGGCACGAAGGGCTACTATGGCCACGCGCTGGGCGCGTCGGGCGCGATCGAGACGGCGATTTGCGCGCTGGCAATGGAAGAGGAATGGCTGCCACCGACGGTGAACCTTCAGGTTGCGGACAAGGCCTGCGATCTTAACTTTCTGCCGGGAACCGGGCGGAAGCAGCGGGTCGAGCACATCCTCACCAACTCCTTCGGCTTCGGCGGAATCAACGCCGCGCTGGTACTGCGTCGAGTGATCTAGAGATCGCGCGCACCGCGGCCCCGTTCTTCATAACGCAAACAGGGGGCAGCATCATGCGTGACGCGTGGCGGCACTTCGCATCTGAGTTCATCGGAACGTTCGCTCTGGTTTTCGTGGGGAGCGGCGCGATCATGACGGCGCGAATGTCCGGCAGCCAGGCTGGACTGGTGGAAGTCGCCCTGGCGCACGGAATCATCCTGGCGGTGATGGTGAGCGCGCTGATGCGCATCTCGGGTCACTTCAATCCTGCGGTTACGCTCGGTTTTCTGGTGACCCGGAGGATCGAGGCGATGATGGCCGCGCTCTATATCATCGCGCAGGTGCTTGGCGCGATCGCGGCGGCGTACGCGCTCAAGGCCGCGTATCCCGACTCGGTGTTCGTGGCGACGCGCGGCGGCGGGCAGGCGGTCGCGCTGGACATCACCGGCGGTCAGGCGTTCATCCTCGAAACGATCGCGACGTTTTTCCTGGTGTTCGTGATCTTCGGCACGGCGGTGGATCTCAAGGGGCCGAAGATCGGCGGACTGGCGATTGGGCTAACGATTGCCGCCGACATTCTGGCGATCGGCCCGCTGACCGGAGCGTCGATGAATCCGGCGCGGTCGTTCGGGCCGGCGGTGGCGAGCGGGGTTTACGAGGCGCAGCTCCTCTACTGGGCGGCGCCGATACTCGGGGGGCTGATCGCGGCGCTGCTCTATGAGTATTTGTTCATGAAGGTGGGGAGAGAGCCGGTCCAGCATGGGGAGCTGAGACCGTGATCAGGCATCACTGAAAACTACCAGCGAATGGCTATGAGCGGAGCGGCTGGCGGCGCTGAGCTCGGTTGGAATGAAAAGCGGTGCGTGTGCCACAGTGTGCTCGGAGCTCCGAGCGGCTCCGCCGACAGCGATTAGCTGGTAGTCTTCAGTTGATTTTCCCCGGGATGATTTCCCCGCGCTCGAAAAGGTAGACCAGCGCGAGGCCCGCCTGGCCAACCATTAGGAGTCCGGCGAGCACCGGTGCCATCTCCATGTCGGCGTGCGTGAAGTTGTGGATGATGCCCGCGACGAGACCGAGCGCACCGACGCAGGCGGCGAGGCATTCGCCCGCGAAGAGTGCGCCGACGGCAAGATCGCCCCACGAATCGAGCGCGCCGTTCAGGAAGAGGACTGTATAGCCGCCCTGAATGACGAGAGCCGCGCCGATGAGGAGCACGATCACCGGCACCCGCTGCCACATCGTGGCCCACGTCGCGATGAGCACCAAACCACCGGCGACGTTGGCGACGGAGCTGAGCATCAAAAGAAGTTTGAGCATGGTGTCATCCGGATGGCGGACGGTCGAGTAGTCACCGGAAGTTAGTGGTTTACTTTGCGGTGTCAAGTACTTTACGCTGCCCGGAATTGGACCTGGATCGAGGCCTGCGACTAACGGCATTAATAATCACGGACAAACAAAAACTCGGACCCCAAGCTGGTGGTCCGAGCTCACAGTCAGTCCGCAATCAGCAATGCCGTTAGTCGCAGTCCTCGGTCAACAGGCCCGACTATTCGACCTCTCCCCCCTCAGCCTTCCAGGCTCTCCATCCTCCCGCCATCGATGCGACGTTGGTGTAGCCCATCCGCTGGAGATTGTCGGCGGAGAGTGCTGATCTGAATCCACCTCCGCAGTAGAGAATGAGCTCGGCGTTCTTGTCCGGAATTCTGGTCTCGATGTCGCGCTCGATGACTCCTCGCCCCATGTGAACAGCGCCGCGCGCGTGGCCGGCCTCCCATTCGCTGTCCTCGCGCACATCGACCAGCGTCGCCTTTCCTTCCTTCACTCGCGACCGCGTTTCCGCGACGCTCACCTCGCGCACCCGCTGCTTGGCGTCATCGACCAGCGCGAGGAACGCCGGGGAATGCTTCACAGTCCGGCTGGGACGCGCCTGCCGGTAAGCTGACGCAATCCGAGATGCGCGCTGCGCCGCGCCACAAGCTCCGCGGTTGCAACCGCTGCCGCGGAAAGCGCCGTCCACGCCAGCGCCTGCGGCCAGCTGGCATCGCTGCGCCACGGTTTTTCAGGCGGGTCCTCGTGCTTCATCGCGCGCCACCCGGCGTCGAGACCGCGCTCCACCAATCTGCCAGTGACCATCGCCGCGCCCGCCCCGACCAGCAGCCAGGTCGCCTTGCGCGGATTCATCTTCTTTTTTTTCAAGTCCACCACCATCGAGTTGGACTGCTCAGAGAGGCAAGGCGAATGCCGGTCACCACCCCTCGCGCTTCCTGAGCGCAGTGATATGCCCGACGTGGTGACGGCCGTGCCAGGCATACAATCCGAGGAACTGCTTCAGGGTAAGCAGCCGCCCGTGATCGGGATGCAGGACGGCACGGTTGAAGTCGGCGACATCCATTCCCCGGAGCAGTGCAACCCAGCGCAAATGCAGCGCGTCGAGCAGATCGAGCGAGACCTCGATCGGAACACGCCGGGAATCCGCAAGCTCCGCCCACGCTGCTTCGTTGTAGGGCTTGATGGTCGGCTCATCCTCGGTGAGCGCCAGCTTGAACCGTACATATGCGTTCATGTGGCTGTCGGGCACGTGATGCACGACCTGCTTCACCGTCCATCCGCCGGGACGATATTGCGTCTCGACCTGGTCGCGGGAAAGTCCGGCAACCGCTGATCGCAACGCCCCCGGAGCCTCAGCGATGAGCGCAATCAATCTCGGGAAGTCGGATTCGCCGATGGGGGCATCGAAATCGAATTTGCCGATTGGATACCGGAGGTCGGTGTCCTGGATGCTGGTGGTCATTGCGTTGGCGGGTTAGGCGATTCGATCGGGCAAGTGCACGGCGATCGGAGACCCATCGGCGATAAAGGCCGACGACGGCCCCGCTCTGAGTATAGCAGCGAGCGGCTCGTCGTAAAATTCCCCGAGCGGACCATCCAGCTCCCAGCGGGCATTTGGCCAGACGTTCCAGCGCCGGTGATCGACGCGGTACTCGATCGTCCCGCCGTCGCGCTGGGTCGTGTAGCCCCACTCGCGGTGCGACAGGAATTCTTCGTGCGATCCCGGGGCCAGCGCGACGACCGGCGAGTCGACGTGGAGTGTCATGCGGCACTGATCGATCGGCCCGCCGAAGAGGTACTCGACGGACTGCAGCTCGCCATTCGTATCGAGAATGGAGTGCTGCATCGGCACGGTGCGGTACGGCTCGTTGTAGGTGAGCCTCGCCATCGCCGACACGAGCGGGAGCGGAACCAGCTCGCGAATGAAGACGACACCGCGCCGCAGCTCTCCGCCAACCTCCCGCCTGACGTAGAATCGCAGATTCACTTCCTCGAAGTCCTGATGAAAGAACGCGGGAAGCGAGAGCACATGGGTGTCGAGAAAAAGAAACCCGACGAGGCTCATGAAGTAGCGGCCGTCGCGCTCGTCGAGCTCGGTACCCTTTGGGCACAACGGTTCCAGAACCTGACGGCCGACCTCGAAGTTGAGCAGCGCGAGGTAGCGCCACTGGGCGGTGAGAAACGCCGGCTTGGTCGCAATCACCGGCGGCCGCGCACTAGCTACAGCCTTCCACCCATTTCACTTCGGGCAGTCTCCCGGCGCGAAACGCCGTCACTTGCTTGCCATCGGTCTCGAAAACGATGGCCTTGCCGGCACTGGCGCTGTCACCGGCGACTGTCATGTAATGGCCGCCCTCGATGTACTTGTGTGGCTCGATGGTGAGGTCGTCGCCGTAGATGGATTTGATGCGATCCTCACTGTCGCCGATCTTGCCGCCATCTTCGGTGGTGACGGTGCCGGTGTCAACGTCAATGCGCGCGATCTTGCCGTTCACCACCATGACGTTGACGCCGTCGGGAATCCCCGAACCCACCGCTGGGTAAACCCAGTCGCACTGCTCCCTGCGATTCGGGTTGTCGTTCAACAGTCCCATGTTCACGGCGTCGCTCAGATTCATTCCGATCTGGATCGGGCCGATTCCATCTTCGCTGAGCGTGATGTCGCTGACGGTGTCCCGGGAGGTGCCGCCGGGTCCGGAGCGTCCCTTCACGACCTGGTCGGCGTCGCGGTTGCACGCCGCCGCGATCGACGCCACCGTCATCATCGCCACAAGGAATCCAGCCCTCGACAGTTGCATCTTCATATCGTCCTCCGCCGCTCGTTGCGCCGCGGCGCCGAATGATTAGGTCCCAACCTGATGGAATCTCTCCTGGTACCGCGCGATCGATTCGTTGATCACCCGCGCGGCCACCTCGCTCTTCTCCCACCCCACTATCTCGACGCGCTTGCCCTCGAGGTCCTTGTAGATATGGAAGAAATGCTCCACTTCCTTCAAATAATGCTGTGAAAGATCCGCGATGTCGAAGTACTCCTGGTAATACGGATCGTGGCACGGCACCGCCAGAATCTTGTCGTCGGGCTCGCCGCGGTCCCGCATCTTGAGCACTCCCACCGGCCGGCAATCGATCTGACAACCCGGGAAAGTAGGCTCGTTGATGTGGACGAGCACGTCGAGCGGATCGCCGTCCTCGTGCAGGGTGCGTGGAATGAGACCGTAATCCCCGGGGTAATGCACCGCCGAGTAGAGTACCCGATCGAGGCGAATCATTCCCGTCGACTTGTCGAGCTCGTATTTGTTGCGGCTGCCGCGGGGAATCTCGATCACCGCCGTCACGTTGTCGGGGGGATGGAGTCCCGGCGGGAGATCGTGCCAGGCGTTGATGATCACGTCGAGACGCGCTCCATCGTCCCCTTGTAGGTCATCTCGTCGTCCTCGACACCGAAGTTGCGGCTGGCGAGAACCTTAACGCGCTCGAGCTGCGCCGATGTCAGATCAGGCTTGTCGGACGCCTCGGCGAATTCGCGGAGCTGCTCCATGTCGTAGATGTTGGGCAGCGTCGTCACCACCAGCGGCTCGTCGAGCAGCCACTTGAGGGCCGCCTGGCCAAGCGTCATGTCGGTGGTGAGGAAGTCGAGGGTGCGAATCTTCCTCACTCCGTTGGTGAGCCAGCTGCGCGGCCGGTGCCGACGATGATCGTTCTCCGGAAAGACGGTGTCCTCGGTGTACTTGCCCTCGAGCATCCCCGACGCGTGGGTCACCCGGACGTTGAAGCAGCAGTTCGGCGCGAACTCTTTTGCCGCATCGATCATGGACGCGCCGGGATGCTGCTCGAGGATGTTCCAGATCATCTGGATGGTGCCAATGTCGTTCTCGCGCTCGCACAGCTCGATCGCCTCGTACAGCCAGCCGATTGCCGGACCGAACGCCGCTCCCCAGACCCCGATGAGACCCTCATCCTTCATCTCGCGCAGCGCTTTCCAGATCGACGCGTCGCGGACGTGCTCCATCTTGATGTTGTGGAGCTGGAGAACGTCCACGTGGTCGGTCTCCAATCGCTCGAGAGACTTGTCGAGGGCGAAGCGCATGTAGTCGCGATCGAAGCGCTGCGGCAGCTCACTCTGGCCGCGCCGCGCTTTCGGCGCCTCGGCGTCGTAAATGTCATACCCGATTTTGGTAGCGTAGACGACGTCGCCGCGACGGCCGCGAAACGCTTCAGCGAGCTGCCGCTCTCCGCGCCCGTTCCCGTATGTATCGGCGGTGTCGAAGAAGTTGATCCCAAACACCGACTGCGCGGCGCGCAGCATCTCGACCGCCTGGTCGTCGGTTTTCTCCCCCCACCAGCCGGTGGAGAGGGTCCACGTTCCAAAACCGATTTCGCTGACCGAGAGGGCGGTACCGGGGAAAGTCCTGTAGCGCATGCTTTGAGCGGGTAGGTGACAGCTGAAAGCTAACCGCCCAGTTGCTTCTACGGCGGATTCTGGGACCTCATTGCCGTCGACTGGCCACTGTAGTCCCAAAGGTGGCAGGTGGGAGAGATGCTCAGAAGCGCAGGATGCAGTTTATCCGGCGCATTCCAGAGTGGTGTGACGCAGCGAAAATTCGAATAGAAAAACTGGTACCAAAGCACCTCTGTGCTCCTCTCCCACCTGCCACCTTTAGTACTACAGTGGCCAGCAGTAGCGATCAGGTCCCAGAAACCGCGGGCCTAAAGTTTACGCACCCACCCAACGATCCCCGACGCAAGCTCGGGCACCACCGGGATCGTGGGATCAGTATAGAGCTTCATCTGGCTCCGCAGATCGCTGGTCGTCGCCGCGCGGTAGACGTGGTTCGCGCTCGGAATCAGCAGGAGAGTCGCGGACGGCTGGGCGGCGGCGAGGGCGCGGGCGTCGGACTCGCTGACCTGAATGTCCTTGCCGCCCTGAACGATCAGCACCGGCACTTTCACCCTGGCAATCTCGGCGGTGGGATCGTACTTCGACCACGTTTGCATGAACCGCCGATTTGCGGGCTGGAGCAGCGACATCAATCCCGGAAGAACATCGCCAACGGGCTCCCCCCGTAGATAGCGCGCGGAGGCGGAGTCCCACTTCACGAGCTCCTCCGGCGGGAGTTGCCGCGAGAGCTGCTCTCTGATCACTGTCATGATTGGCCTTCCGGCTCCGGACATCATGATAACGCCCGCGACTGGCGCCCCACGGTTGGCGGCCTGAAGCACCAGCCCCGCGCCCTCGCTGTGGCCGAGCAGTATCACCTTCGAGAACCGCTTGTCGCCCGCGAGTGCACGCGCACCGGCCAGGGCATCGTCCACGAAGTCGTCGATCGAAAGCGAGTCCACGTGCAGCTTCTTCAGGTTCTCGCCGAGAATCCGCTTGTCGTATCGGACCGATGCAATCCCGGCGTCGGCGAGCTGCCACGCGAGTATCGCGTAGAGATTGGAGTTGTTCTGCGCGCGCAATGCACCCGCCGAATTGCCATTTCTATCGGTGGGACCGGAACCCGCGACGATGAGAACCACCGGGATCGGATGGCTGTAGTTCGCGGGAAGCGTGAGCGTGCCCGCAAGCTCCAGTGCGCCAGTCCTGAACGAGAACGGTGACTCCTCCGCCGATTTCGGTGCGACTGTGTCGATCGCAGTCTGCGACGGCACGGTGTCAGTCACTGATTGCGCCGCGCCGGATTGCGAAGCCATGGCCAGCACGAGAAGCGTCATCGATGTCTTCATTTCGCGCTCATCACTGGCTCGAACGGGGCGCAGGCTGCTCGCGCTTCCACTCCATGTAAGAGTAGACCATCACGCCCAGCGTGATTGCGAGCATTACGACGATCAGCACGATGTGCGCCCACTGCGACACCAGGATTCCGGCGATGATGATGATCAATCCACCGGCGACGAAAAGCTTGCCGCCGAGGCGGTGTGTTTTCTCCCAGACGCGATCGCTGGAGAGAGTCCACGGAGTCCTGATGCCGACGAACCAGTTCGGTCTCGCGCGCGGCAGCAGGTTTCCAATCACGACGAGTAATATTCCGACGCCGAGTGGAACGATGCGCTCCATGTGCGCTGGATGACCGAGCGCAGCGCGTAGCGCGATGATGTGCAGCGCGGCGAGGAAGAGCATCAGCGCGATGATGATCGCCTCGAATGCGGGCTGAAACTTCGCGTAGTTCGCCCCGCGCGGATCGATGGCGGGCAGGATCCACATGATCGCCCACATTCCGATCAGGAACAGCGGGATCAGCCATGCTCCCCAGAAACGCGCGCTGTAGCCGTTCGGCTGGCCGGCGGCGTTCCAGTGCGTCGGCACCCGGTCGGGCAGGTGCGGGTAGACGACCGCCGACGTGATGATGGCGGCGAGCACGATGAGCAATGGAAGCCATTTACGCATTCGATCTCCGCGGGCGAAGCCACTTGATGAGATTCTCCACCACTTCCTGAAAGACCGTGGTGTTCAGCTCGTACACGACGTGTTGTCCATCGCGCTCGGCCAGGATCAGTCCCGCGTCCTTCAGGACACTGAGGTGCCGGGACACGGTCGCCCAGCTGGTATGGAACCTGTCGGCGATCTCGCCGGAAGTCCTCGGCCCCGAGCGCAGCAGGTCGAGAATCTCACGGCGCGTCGGATCCGAGAGCGCGCGGAAAACGTCGGTCATATAAGATTAGTCATTTAGCCAACTAACTAATTATCTGTACGTTGTTGCCGGCGGTCAAGATTCAACTTTTAGAGCTGTCGGGCGGCCTCGGTCGCGAAGTAGGTGATGATGAAGTCGGCCCCGGCGCGCCTGATGCCGAGCAGGGACTCCATCATCACGCGCTCCCTGTCGATCCAGCCTCGCTCGCCGGCGGCGCAGATCATCGCATACTCTCCGCTGACCTGGTACGCCGCGACCGGATATCCGGTCTCCATCTTCACACGGGTCAGGATGTCGAGGTACGGTCCTGCCGGCTTGACCATCACGGCGTCGGCGCCTTCCTCGATGTCGGCGCGCACTTCGCGCATCGCTTCGTCCGAGTTTGCGGGATCCATCTGATAGCCGCGGCGATCTCCACTCTGCGGCGCCGACTCCGCTGCTTCGCGGAACGGTCCGTAATAAGCCGACGCGTACTTTGCCGCGTAGCTGAGAATGGCGACCTGGGTCAGCGACGCGTCGTCGAGCGCGGAGCGGATCGCCTGGACTCTGCCGTCCATCATGTCACTTGGCGCGACGATGTCGGCACCGGCGCGGGCGTGGGAAAGCGCAGCGTGCGACAGAAGCTCGAGCGTCGCGTCGTTGTCCACTTCCCCGTCGCGCAGGACGCCGCAATGGCCGTGATCGGTGTACTCGCACATGCAGACGTCGGTGATGACGACCAGGTCGGGGATCTCCTTTTTCAGTGCGCGCACGCCGCACTGGACGGCGCCGTCGTCCGCCCAGGCGGAAGTTCCTGTCGCGTCCTTGGTCTCCGGCAACCCGAACAGGATGACACCGCCCACGCCGGCTTTAGCTGCGGATTCGGCGTCGCGTAGCATCTCGTCGACCGAGGTCTGATTGACACCGGGCATCGACCCGACCGGACGGCGCAGCTTCCTGCCCTCGCGCACGAAGACCGGGAGGACCAGCTGCGACGGCGCGAGCTGGGTCTCGCGCACGAGATTGCGAAGCGCGGCGGTGCGACGGAGCCGCCGAGGACGGTACTGGGGGAAGCTCGACACTTTATTCGGGTTGTGGTGCGGGGATCTTTGAGAGTTGGCGAAGCTCGACGAGCAGGCTGCTGCCGCCGCGAGACCGGATCTCGGCAGCCAGCGCTTCGCCAGCGGCCTCCGGCGAGTCCGTCACAGTGCGTGATCCGCGCACAATGTGGCGGCCGGTCACGTCGGCCAGCATACCATATAATGTAGGCCCGCCGTCACCATCGCCCATCAGGGCGCCGATCGGCACCTGGCATCCACCCTCGAGAGCCGCGAGAAACGCCCGCTCCGCGCGGGTCGCGGTCGAGGTCGGCTCGTGGTCGAGCGGTCTTATGAGCGCGTTGATACGGTCGTCGTCGGCCCGCGCCTGAATCGCGATTGCGCCCTGCCCCGGTGCGGGGAGCCAGTCGGGCGGGTCGAGGAACTGGGTGATGCGTCGCTCCACATCGAGTCGAATCAGTCCCGCGGCGGCCAGTATCGCGGCGTGGACAGTCCCGCGCTCGACCTTGCTCAGTCGGGTGGGGACGTTGCCGCGCAGCTCGACGACCTCGAGGTCCGGCCGCAGGGCGAGCAGCTGCGCGCGGCGGCGGAGACTCGATGTCCCGACACGCGAACCGGCTGGTAGATCGTCGAGATTTTCCGCACCCGTCTGTCGGTTGACGACGAGCACGTCGCGCGGATCCTCGCGCTCCAGCTGCGCGACGATCTCGAGACCGTCGGGCGACTCGGTGGGCAAATCCTTCAGCGAATGCACAGCACAGTCGATCTTGCCTTTGGTGAGCGCGACTTCCAGCTCGTGCGTGAATAACCCCTTGGCGCCAATCTCGGACAATGGCTGGTCGAGCTTCTTGTCGCCGGTGGTCTTGAAGGTGACGAGCTCGGCGGCAACCCCGCGCGCCAGCAACGCGTTCTCGACGAGCCGAGCCTGACGCAGAGCGAGCTCTGATGCGCGCGTGCCGATGCGCACGACGTCGCCGCTCTTCCTGGGCTTAGACGGCACGGACGATCGCGGCAGCGAGCCCGTCGAGCGAAGACTCCTCGGCCTCCGCCTTCACCTCGATCCCCTTCTCGCGGAGTGCTTCGGAAGTCTGGGGTCCGATTGACGCCGCCGGCACGCGCGCGGCGAGATCTTCGCCAACTGCATCGACGTACCCTTTCACGGCCGAGGCTGAAGTGAAAGTCACCAAATCGACATTGCCGGCCTCGATCGCACGCACGAGTCTCTCGGCGCCGGCGCCGTCCACGATCGAGCGGTACGCCTCAACAACCTTCACCTCAGCACCCATCTCCCGCAGGCCGTCGGCGAGAGTCTCGCGAGCGCCCTCGGCGGTGACGTAGAGAACCTTCTTTCCGGCAACGTCGTCACGGTGTTGCAGCGCTTCGAGCAATCCCTCGGCGACGAAGCGGGCCGGGATCACGTCGACGGCGATCCCGTGCTGAAGCAGCGCGCCGGCGGTGGCAGGACCGACTGCCGCCACCTTGAGACCCGCCAAAGCGCGCGCGTCCTTCGCTTCGCCGAGCAGCTGCTCCCAGAAAATCGAGATTGCGTTTTGGCTGGTGAAGATCAGCCATGCATAGTCCGACAGCCGGCCGATCTCCGCGCGGAGCGGCGCGAGATCCAGTCGGGCGATCTGGGTTGCCGGCATCTCGAGAACGTCCGCCCCGAGCTCGCGCAATTTCTCGGTGAGAGCGGGGGCCTGCTGGGTGGAGCGGGTGACGACGATGCGACGACCGAAGAGCGGCCGTCGCTCGAACCAGCTCAGCTCGTCGCGGAGGACAACCGACCAGCCGATGATGGTTATTGCCGGCGCGCTGATGTTCTGTTCCTCCGCTTTAGCGGCGATAGTCTCGAGCGTCGCGACGACGGTGCGCTGTTTGGGGTGCGTTCCCCACTGAATGGTCGCGGCTGGAACGTCGCCGGACATGCCGCCGTTCATTAGGGCCGTCACTATTGCCGGCAACGTCTTCACACCCATGTAGAGCACGATGGTGCCGCCGGATTTGGCGAGCGCTTCCCAGTTTGTCTGGGTGGTTGCTTTCGCCGGATCTTCGTGACCGGTGACGAAGGTTACGGATGTCGATAGACCGCGATGGGTTACGGGAATCCCGGCGTATGCCGCGGCGGCAATGCCGGCGGTGATGCCGGATACGATCTCGAATGGGATCGATGCATCGTTCATCGCCTGGGCTTCCTCACTGCCTCGACCGAAGACGAACGGATCGCCGCCTTTCAGGCGAACGACGCGCTTCCCTTCGCGCGCGAGCTTCACCAGCAGCTCGTTGATCTCGTCCTGGGTGACGGGGATCTTCGATCCACCGCGCTTGCCGACGTAATAGAGCTCGGGTCTGCCGGTCGCTTTTGCGCCGGGAGGCAACAGCATTGAATTGGCGAGTGCGTCGTACACGACTGCATCGGCGGAATCGATCAACTGCTTGCCGCGGACTGTGATTAGTCCCGGATCACCGGGGCCGGCTCCGACGAAGAAGACTTTGCCGTCGCTCACTCGGGCATCGCGTCGGTTGTGGCAAGGCCGACCCGCTTTGCCCACGCTGCGTATTCGACGGGCGAGATCTCCGATGGCTTGATCTCACTCCGTCCACCCCAGAACACGTTGGTGTAGCTCACCGGAATCCCGGCTTCAGCGAGGTGCCGGTCGATCGCAGCCTTGTGCGCGAGCACCAGCTGCTTGTCGGTGCCGTGCGCGACGGCCATGAGGTTGACGCCTGCGAACTCGGGCCCGCCTTCGCGCCAGTAAGCGTGGGTAATGATGTGGTGGCGCCCGACTTCCTTGCCGGCTTCGATCTCGCGGCCGGCAGGCACACGCCAGTGGAAGAGTGCGTTGTACCTGGTGACGCGTTCACCAGAGGCAGATGGCTTAACGTGCTCGAGGAAGGTCGAGAATCTGCCGATCACTTCGCGCGCGCTGAGGGAGCGGGCGACTTCGACAAATTGTTCGAGCGACACCCGCGCTTCTCGGGCGCGTCTCGCCCAGAGGTCGGGCGCGATCTCGTCGACCGTGAGCTCGCGCTTGAGCGCCGTCAGCACCCGCCACTCCAGCGCCGAGAGCTCGACGATGTTGGTATCGAGCACGCGGCCCGGCTCGTCGCTGCGCGCGCCCGGTTCCACGCCGCGGCGCCTCACATGGCCGACACCGAGCGCGAAGAGGCGCTTGGCCGGCATGATGCGGAAGCTCTCGGCCCCGACCTGGGTCGCCAGGAACTCGCAGTGCCGCTGCATCGAAAATCCCTGCGGCACCTTGAGGGTGGTCCACAGCCGGTAGACGGATCCAGGGGTATCGCCGTCGGTCGAACGAATCACGACGTGGCCGGAGAACGGATCCTTGTGCACCATGTACGTGAACGCTGAATCGAGTTTGTCGCTCGGAACCTTCCACGCGACGAGCGCGCCGGGCGCGAGATTCGTCGCCATCAGGGTTTGCCGAATGCGACGGATCACACCCGCCGCGAGCATCGCGCGCAGCCGCTCGATGACAACGTCTTCGGCGACGCCGCTAGCGGCGGCAATGGCCGCGAACGGCTCCTCGACGAATCCCGCGATGCGATCCTCGGAGACCGAGAGGATGCGCGCGTTGACGGGGTCGGAGACTTCAGTGGGGACCGCGGGGAGCGCGGAAAGATCGAGCGCCATTATCCGGCGCGCAGACGACGGCCGCGCACGTAAAGGCTGATGCCGTACAGCGCGTAAATGCCGAGCGCGACGGTGTAGGCGATGTGGTAATAGGTGGACGTTTCAGGCATTGATGTCATTCGCGGCTGCGACGCGGTCACGCTCGACGGCGAGACGATAGCGTGCACGCACAAACGCAAAGTAAAGAAGGGTGAACGCACCGAGGGACAACATCAGCGTCAGCAGCATCTCGGGCGGCAATGAGGGCGCACTCGGTTTGCCGACGATGGGCATCGGGTGCATGGTCGAGAACAGGTACACGCTGAGATGAATGAACGGAATCAGAAGAGCGCCGAGGATACCGAGGATTGCGCTGTAGCGGGCGCGAAGCTCGGGCGCCTCGACGGCGCCGCGCAGAACGATGTACGAGACGTAGATGAACCAAAGAAAGAGTGTCGACACCAGTCTCACGTCCCACCACGCCCACCAGGTGCCCCAGATCGGCTTCGCCCACAGCGGCCCGGTGATCAGGACGACGGTCGTAAAAATGACGCCGACCTCCGCCGAGCTCTCCGCGAAACGATCGAGCCGCGGATCGCGCAGCCAGAGGTAAACGCCACTGGCAACCGCGACGAGAAAGAAAGCGAGAAACGCAACCCACGCGGCGGGGACGTGCAGGTAGAAGATTTTTTGCGCCGCGCCCTGTTTGGCCTCGAGTGGAGTAAAAAACGCCGCCCGGATCACGGCGAGAACGACCGCGAGGAAGGCGAGGAGCGGGAGGAGGCGGCGGGTCATTATTGGAAATCTAGTTGAGAACGTGAACGGAGCACCGGATGACAAGTGCAACTGAACGGGCGGGAGGCGTCAGTGTGCAGGTGCCTGGCGCCGGGTTACTACCGTG
>CAMLDY010000056.1 GCA_946478895.1 uncultured Gemmatimonadota bacterium | reverse complement strand
CGGCATGCACAAGCGCAACGTCGATCACCGGCGTCAGCGGCCCGATTCCGCCGAGTGCGCTCACTGTCCGTCAGACGGCCTTCCTTGACACCGTCGAGCGGCGCACCTTCGACTGGTTCTGGGAAAAGTCGAACCCCTCCAACGGGCTAACGCCCGATCGCTGGCCGTCGCCGAGCTTCTCGAGCATCGCCGCGGTTGGATTCGCGCTCACTGCGTATTCGGTCGGAGTCGAGCGTGGTTACATCGCACGGGCCGATGCAGCGCAGCGCACCCTCACGACGCTGCGATTCCTCTACAACGCGCCGCAGGGCCCGCAGCCGGCGAATGTCACTGGCTATAACGGATTCTTCTACCACTTCCTCGACATGCAGACCGGCTTCCGGTTCGAGCAGGTCGAGCTCTCTACCATAGATACGTCGCTGCTGCTCGGCGGCGTGCTGTTCTGCCAATCGTACTACACGGGCAACGATCCCGTCGAGAGTGCGATTCGAGCGTACGCGGATTCGCTCTATCGACGGGTCGATTGGCAGTGGGCGGTGCACAATCCGCACGTCGTCAGCATGGGGTGGCATCCCGAGAGCGGCTGGATCAACGCCGACTGGCGCGGCTACGACGAAGCGATGCTCGTCTACGTCCTCGCGCTCGGCTCGCCGACCCATTCGATCGATCCCGCTGGATGGGCGGAATGGACGACGACCTACAAATGGGCCGACTTCTACGGCCAGATGCACGTCAACTTCGCGCCGCTGTTCGGGCATCAGTACTCCCACGTCTGGATCGACTTCCGCGGGATCCAGGACGCGTACATGCGCGGCAAGGGCATCGATTATTTCGAGAACTCGCGCCGAGCGACGATATCACAGCGGTCGTACGCGATCGCGAATCCGGGGCAGTGGACGGCGTACGGCCCGAATGTGTGGGGACTCACCGCGGGCGACGGACCGTTCGATACGACGTTCGTGATCAACGGACGTACACGACAATTCTTTACGTACCGGGCGCGCGGTGCGGCGGCGGGCGAGATCGTCGATGACGGCACCATCGCGCCCACGGCGGCGGGCGGCTCGGTACCGTTCGCACCGGAGATCGCTGTGCCTGCGCTGATAGCGATGCGCGAGAAATACGGCGACAATCTTTTCTCGACCTACGGCTTCGTCGATGATTTCAATCCGACGCTCGTGACCGGCACGGCGAAGTACGGACGCATTACCCCCGGGCTCGGATGGTTCGACACTGACTATCTCGGGATCGATCAGGGTCCAATTATCGCGATGATCGAGAATTACAGAAGCGATTTAATCTGGCGGACGATGCGAAGAAATCCGTACATCGTCGCGGGATTGAAAAAGGCGGGCTTTACGGGCGGCTGGCTCGGCAACTAGGTCCGCTGATCCTAGTTCTCCGCCAGGACGCGATAGTTGTAGATATGGAAGGTGTACTCGGGGCCATAGGTCAGCCGCAGGTTGAGACCGTTGTTGAGAATCGTGGCACTCGGGACGGTCTTGCAGTCGCAGGGGAAGGCGTACTGGAGCTCGATGGTCGAGCCTTTGATCGCGTAGCGGTAGCCGGTGCGGATTATGATCGGATTGCCCGTTGGGTCGACCCGATCTTCCGCGGTGATTGCGCCGCCGAGCTGATCGAGCGCGACCGAACCGGAGATGACGGTGGCGCCCGGCGTCCCTACACCTGGGGAAGCGGTGACCGGCAGAGGCACGCCGTCGACGTCGGTCAGCTCGAAGCGCGCCGAGAAGGCTCCCGGCTCACTAGGGCTGGTGCAGGCGAGGACAGCTAGCGCGAGAAGTGCGCGAATGTGTGAGCGTGTCGGACTAGAGGGATACGACACGATCGTAGTTGTAGATGATCGGGAACCCCGCGCCGCCCACGTTCAGGCTCAGGCGGCCGAAGGTGAGGGATAGCGTTCCAGCGGGCGGCCCGGCGCAGATGGCTGCCGGCGGGCAGGGCTCGAGGGGCGCAAACTCGACGACGTTGTCCCGGATCTTGTAGGTATACGGAGTGGTGTAAGTCGCATCGACTCCATTCCATTCGGTGCGGTGCTCGAAGATGGTTGCCTGTCCGGACGAATAGAGAGTGACGGTGCCATCCAGGATGGTCGGTGTCAGTCCCGGAGTGGCCGCAGGATAAGTTGGCAACAACCGTCCGCCTATGTCGTGCAGTACGAATTGTGCCTCTACAGTTTTGGGTCCGGTGTTGTCGCTGCAGGCCAGAGCTGAAACGAGCGTAGCAACTATCATTGTCTTACAAGACAGATTCATGGCGGGCTCCCCTATGAGATACCTCTAGCATAGTGACAAGTACCATGCGCCGTCCAGCGAAAATCCAGCGAAGCTGGAGGTCTGCGGCTCTGCTCGCCGCGGCCGCCCTCGGCTGCTCGAGCGCGTCGGCCGGCAACAGCACTACGCTGAGGATCTGGGCGATGGGGCGTGAGGGCGAAGTTCTGTCGCAGCTGATGCCGGCGTTCGAGAAGCTGCACCCGGAGATCAGTGTCGATGTCCAGCAGATTCCGTGGACCGCGGCGCATGAAAAATTGCTGACCGCCTACGTCGGTGAGGCCACGCCCGACATCGCCATGCTGGGAAATACCTGGGTGCCCGAATTCGTTGCGCTCGACGCCCTGGAGCCGCTCGATAGTCTGGCATCGAGCTCGAGTGTCGTCAGGCGCGACGATTTCTTCGACGGCATCTGGAAGACCAACGTCGTCGACGGGAAAACCTTCGGCATTCCATGGTACGTGGACACCCGGCTGATCTTCTACCGCACCGATCTGCTCGCGAAAGCGGGCTACCGCGAATTCCCGACGACGTGGACCGATTGGGTCGCGGCGATGAAAAAGATCAAGCAGCAGATGGGGCCCAATCAGTTTCCGCTGCTGATGCCGACCAACGAGTGGCCGCAGCCGGTGATCTTCGCGCTCAACGTCGGCTCGCCGATTTTGCGTGACGCCGGCCGTTACGGCGCGTTCGAGCAGCCGGAGTTCAGACGTGGCTTCGATTTCTACATGAGCATCTACCGGCAGGGTTTGGCATCGCCGGTCTCGACGGCGCAGGTATCGAACCTGTTCCAGGAATTCGAGCGCGGCAACATCGCGATGTTCATCTCGGGCCCGTGGCTGATCGGCGAGATGAAGAGCCGGCTCAACGCCGCGACGCAGCCGAACTGGATGACGGCCCCGATTCCCGGACCCAATGGACCCGGGGTCTCGCTCGCCGGCGGATCGAGCCTGTCGCTATTCGTTGCATCGAAGCACAAGAAGGAAGCCTGGATCCTGATGGAATACCTGTCGCAGCCGTCGGTACAGACGGAGTTTTACCATCTCACGGGCGATCTTCCGCCGAGGAAGTCGGCGTGGGCGGATACGGCACTGGCGAACAACAAGTACGCGCGCGCGTTCCGTGAGCAGCTGGAGCGGGTGGTGCCGACACCCCAGGTCCCGGAGTGGGAGGAGATCGCGACGGCCATCTTCGAGCACGGCGAGCAGGCGATTCGCGGGGTGAAGACGGTCGATCAGACGCTGGCGTCGCTCGATCAGGACGTGAACGCGATGCTCGAGAAGCGGCGATATCTCCTCGCCCAGGCGGCGCAGAAGTGAAAGCGCAGGCGCCGGGAGATGTAGGCAAAGCGGCGTGGCTGTTCCTCTTGCCGGCGCTGGCGCTGATCTTCGTTTTCTTTTTCCTGCCGGTGCTGGCATCGCTGGTGCTGAGCGTCACGGATTTCGATATCTACGCCATCGCCAATCCATCGACGACGCGATTCGTCGGGCTCTCGAATTACACCAAGCTCCTGCATACGCCGGAGTTCTGGCAGGCGCTTCGCAATACCTTCTACTTCGCGCTGGTGGGCGGGCCGTTGACGATCGCGGTGTCGCTGGCGACGGCGCTGTTGCTCAATGCGAAGCTGGTTCGGTTCAAGAGCTTCTTCAGGACGATCTACTTCACGCCGTTCGTGACGACGCTGGTCGCGGTCGCGATCGTCTGGCGATATCTATATCACACCAAGTACGGTCTGCTCAACTACGCGCTGGGCCACATCGGGATCGGGCCGATCGACTGGTTGGGTGATCCGCACTGGGCGATGCCCGCCATCATCCTGCTCGCGGTGTGGAAGCAGTTCGGGTACAACATGCTGATCTTCATCGCCGGACTGCAGGCGATCCCGCAGGATCTCTACGACGCGGCGGAGATCGACGGAGCGGGGCCGTTCCGACGGTTCTTCAACGTCACGCTGCCGCTGCTTGGGCCGACGCTCCTGTTTGTTGGCGTGATCACGATGATCGGGTACTTCCAGCTGTTCTCGGAGCCGTACGTCATGACGCAGGGCGGGCCGTTGCGGTCGACGACCAGCGTGGTGCTGATGATGTACGAGGAGGGGTTCCGGTGGTGGCGGATGGGGTACGCCGCTGCCATCGCCTTCGTTTTGTTCGTCGTGATTCTGATTGCGACTTTGATACAGTTCCGGCTGCAGAGGGAGCACGTCTAGTGTCAAAAACGGCCACTGAAGACTACCAGCGGGCGGCTGTGGGCGGAGCGGCTGGCGGCTCTGAGCACGGTTGGAGTGGTGGATCGGCGAGGGCTCGTCGGCGATTCGCGCAGATCGTTTTGTATGTGTTGCTCATCATCGGGGCACTGATCGCGCTGATTCCGATGCTCTGGATGTTGTCGGCGTCGCTGATGCCGACGGGGGAGGCGAGTACTTATCCGCCGCATTTGCTGCCGTCGCGAATCACGTTTGCGCATTACGGCGACCTGTTTACGCGCTTGAACCTCGGGCGATATCTGTTGAACAGCAGCTTCATTGCGGTGACCGTCACTGCGATTTCGCTGGTGGTGAATTCGATGGCGGGCTATGCGTTTGCGAAGCTTCGCTTTCGGGGGCGGGACCGGACGTTCCGGCTGCTGTCACTCGGCCTGGTGCTGCCGGTGCAGATCGCGATGCTGCCGCTCTTTCTGTTGATGAAAAATCTCCATCTCATCAACACCTACTGGGGCGTGATCATCCCGGGGATGGCGAGCATCTTCGGGATCTTCCTGATCCGGCAGTACGCGCTCTCGATTCCCGACGACATGCTCGACGCGGCGCGGATCGACGGGGCATCGGAGCTCCGGATCTACTGGGAAGTGGTGGTGCCGGGGATTCTTCCGATCCTGGCGACGCTGGCGATCTGGACTTTTCTCTCGACGTGGAACGACTTCATGTGGCCGCTCATCGTGCTGAGCGATCAGGCACATTACACTCTGCCGGTCGCGCTCGCGAATCTGTCTGGGGAGCACGTCCAGGACACCGAGCTGATGATGGCGGGGTCGGTGCTCACGGTGATCCCGGTGCTGGCGGTATTTCTGTTTTTGCAGAGGTACTACATCCAGGGGGTCATGGCTGGATCCGTGAAAGGATAGATGGTGGCGCTTCGGCGTAGATCTAACAGTACTGAAGCGGGCAGCGGCAGGCTTTACAGCAGCTTGGCTGACAGCGAACAACACTTTTTTTGGAGAGTTGGATGAGGGGTTGGGGATTGTTGCTTCTTTGCACCATCTCGGGTGGGTTGTTGCAGGCGCAGACGCCGACGAATCCGCCGAGTAATCCACCCGCGAATCCGCCGGTGAACCCGGCTAATCCACCGACGAATCCGCCGGCTAATCCGCCGAGGCCGACGCCGGTGCCGACGATCGTGCCGGTGACGCCGGTGCAGGCGGCTTCGGGGCGGACGATTCTCGATTCCTTCGATTCGGTGACGCAGTGGACGGCGGCGCCGGCGGAGGGGGTCGAGGTTTCGGTGCATCCGGATTCGGCGCCCGGGCATCCGACGGCGATGCGGATCGATTTCGATTTCCACGGGCACGGCGGATACGCAGTCGTGCATCGCGCAATCGCGATGAGTCTGCCGTCGAACTACGAATTCTCCTTCGACATCCGCGGGGAAGCGCCGAGCAACACGCTGGAGTTCAAGCTGGTGGATTCGACGGGTGACAACGTGTGGTGGTCGAACAATCCCAACTTCGTTTTCCCAAAAGACTGGACCACCGTCGCCCGCAAAAAGCGTCAGATCTCGTTTGCGTGGGGTCCGACGACTGACAAGGAGCTGCGGCGGTTTGCGGCGATCGAGATCGCGATCACGGCTGGCTCGGGTGGAAAGGGGAGTGTCTGGCTGGACAATCTCGCTCTTACACCGTTGGAGCCCGCAACGCCGTACACATTGACCCCAAGCGTCAGCGCTTCATCGCAGGCGCAGGGTCACGACGTTGGACGCGCGACCGACGCGGATCTGACGACCGCGTGGCGGAGTGCGCCGAGTCGGGCGGGGTCGGGTGTCAGCGGGTCGTCAGATGGGGGAGTCAGCACATCGTCAGTCGCAGACACCATCAATTTCGATTTTCTGAAGCGGCGTGAGTTCGGCGGGATGGAGATCCAGTGGGAGCCGGGCAGGCGGGCGAGCGCGTACGAGGTCCAGGCGTCAAAGGATGGTCAGAGCTGGCAGACGCTGTACACCGTCAGTCGAACGTCAGTGTCTCCGGTCGCACAAACGTCGGCGTCGAGCAAGACTGCCGCGTCATCGCCGTTGCTCCGCGACTACCTGTACATGCCGGAATCTGACGCGCGCTTCGTTCGCGTCATTCTGAAGTCAGCGGAGGGAAGGAATGGATACGGGATTCGCGACATCAGCGTCAAACCACTCGATTGGGCATCGAGCGAGAACGATCTCTATTTCGCGATGGCCCGGGAGGCACCGCGCGGGAGCTACCCGCGCTATCTATCGAGCGAGCAGTCGTACTGGACGGTAGTCGGAGTCGATCGCGACAGCGCCGAAGCGCTGGTGAACGAGGATGGGATGGTGGAGGTCGGCCGCGGCGAGTTTTCGATCGAGCCGTTTCTGTATCTCGACGGCAAGTTGGTGACGTGGAACGACGCGACGAGATCGGTGTCGTCGAACGCGGAAGGGTTGCCGTTGCCACAGGTGGTGTGGACGAGCGGCGACGTCGTGCTGACGATCGAGCCGTTTGCGGCAGGCGCCGCGGATTCTTCGGTGCTGTACGTTCGGTATCGAATCGCCAACAACTCGCGGAAGTACAAGAAGCCGACGTTGTTTCTGGCGATCCGCCCGCTGCAAGTGAACCCGCCGTGGCAGTTTCTGAATCTGCCGGGCGGCGTGGCGCGGGTCGATTCGATTTCGTTGCAGGGGTCGTCGGTGAAGGTGACCGGCAACAAGTTCGTCCGGTCGCTGGCGTCGGTCAGCGGATTTGGCGCGCTTGCGTTTGACGACGGCAACATCGTCGACTGGCTTCGCGCGGGGAAGACGCCGTCGCCGATAGCGGTCGTCGATCCGACCGGACATGCGTCGGCGGTGCTGTCGTACCAGCTGGAGCTCGGTCCGCGCGCGACGTCGAGCCCGATCGACATCGCGGTGCCGTTGCACGGCGGTGACTTGAACATCGCCCAGCTGTTGGCGGCGTCGCGGAGTGGATACACGGTCCCCCCGACTGCCGCGGCCAGCGCCACGGCGCCGCCTGCGGTTTCATCCGCACCGCAACCAGTCACTCTGCTGCCCGGTCAGGGAGAGCGTGCGGTCGCTTCGCAGCTGGAGGCGACGACCGCGGCGTGGCGTCAGCAGATGGGGCCGGTGTCGATCGTGTTGCCAGCCTCGGCGGCGCGGTACCTCCAGACGATGCACGCGCAGCTCGCCGACATCCTGATCAATCGAGATGGCCCGGCGATTCAGCCGGGCTCACGCAGCTACTCGCGGTCGTGGATCCGCGACGGCTCGCTGACATCGACCGCGCTGCTGCGGCTCGGTCACGACAAGGACGTCAAGGATTTCATCGACTGGTACGCGCCGTTCCAATACGACAACGGCAAGGTGCCGTGCTGTGTCGACGAGCACGGCGCGACGCCGGTGTCCGAGAACGACAGCAATGGCGAGTTCATCTATCTCGTCGCCGAGTACTATCGCCATACCGGCGACAAGGCGGAGCTGGAGAAGATGTGGCCGTACGTGGCGAAGGCGGTGACGTATCTGGATTCGCTACGCCATCTACGGATGACGGAGCCGTACCAAACCGGTGTAGGAAAGGTGTTCTATGGCTTATTGCCGGAGTCCATAAGCCATGAGGGCTACAGCGCGAAACCGATGCATTCCTACTGGGATGATTTCTTTGCGCTGAGGGGCTTCAAGGACGCGACTTTTATCGCGAAGGAGCTGGATAAGCCCGAGGCCAAGGAGTACGCGCAGATCCGGAACAGCTTCCGGGCGAATCTGTTCGAGTCGATCCGGCAGGTGGTGATCTCGAGGCGGATCGACTACATCCCGGGCTCGGTGGAGCTGGCGGATTTCGATCCGACATCGACGACGATCGCCGTAAGTCCGGGCGGGGAGATGGGTCGGCTGCCGGGCCCGCTGCTCAATCGCACCTTCGACAAGTATTTCCAGGAAGCGAGGCAGCGCAGCGTTGGGGTGAAGCCGTGGGATTCGTACACGCCATACGAGCTGCGCAACGTCGGGGTGCACGTGCGCCTTGGATTACGCGCGCGCGCCCACGAGCTGCTCGATTTCTTTTTCGAGGGCCAGCGTCCCGCCGCCTGGCATCAGTGGGCGGAGGTAGTGTATCGCGATCCGAAGACCCCGAAATTCATCGGCGACATGCCCCACACCTGGGTGGGCAGCGACTATATCAGGAGCTTTCTCGACATGCTCGCCTACGAGCGCGAGTCCGACAGCTCATTGGTAATCGGCGCGGGGGTGAAGGATGACTGGGTCACCCAGGATCCCGGCCTGCGCGTCTCCAACCTCAGCACCGAGTACGGCCCGATCAACTACGACATGCGCGCGATCGGGAAAGTGGTGACGGTCAACCTGCGCGTCGGCATCAAGATGCCACCCGGCGGGATTGTGGTGTACAGTCCGCTCGATCAACCGATCCTATCGGCTACGGTCGATGGCCTGCCAGCCGAGATCAAGGGTCAGGAAGTGCACGTCCGCAAGCTGCCGTCGATCGTGACGATCAGGTACGCCAGGTGAGCGGGAGGCGGGAAGCGGGATGGGGGATGGGGATGGGGGATGCGGGATGGAGACGCGGAACGCGGGAAGCGGGCGGACTACGAGATGCGTAGCCACATGAACGAATCTCTACGGGAGGCGAGGGTGTCCTCTCAAGACGCGTTACAGCGAGCGACGAAGGAGACCCGCGACCGAGCAGAGCGAGGGAGCGCGGTTAGGGGCTCCGCCCGAGCGAGCGTGCGGCTGGAGAGGACACCCTCGCCGACCCCGCGCAGAGATGCAAGTCGAAGCGTGCAATCCCGGTCCCCCCATGAAAGCGCGCCACTACTCGGCCAGAGCAGCCCCGTTCGAAGCAATCACGGACGCGTAGAATCGACCCGACGCTTTGATCGTGCGCTGCTGAGTCGAGTAGTCGACATGCACGATGCCGAACCGCTTGGAGTACCCGAGCGACCACTCGTAGTTATCGAGCAGCGACCACGCGTAGTACCCGCGCAGATCGACACCCTTGGCGAGCGCGGCGTGAGCCGCGCGGAGGTGCTGCCGGTAGTACTCGACCCGGAGCGGATCGTCGATCTTCCCGTCGATGGTGTGCGGCGGATCGTAGAACGCGGCGCCGTTTTCGGTGATGTAGATCGCGGGCTTGGCGTAGCGCTCGGTCACCCACTCGAGCACCCGCGTCAGGGCCTCGGGAAAAACTTCCCAGTGCGTCTCGGTCTGGATGTGCTCCGGCTGCGGAACGTGCTTCGTCCGGAGCGGCAGCATGTCGGGATGAAAGCGCTCGACCTTCCGCGTGTAATAGTTGATGCCCAGAAAATCGATCGGCTGTTTGATCAGCCGCATGTCGTCGTCCGGCCACTCCGGCCAGGCCTCGCCGAAGATCTCGCGCAGCTCTTCAGGGTAGTGGCCGCGAAAAACTGGATCGAGGTATTGTCGGTTCATGTAGGCGTCGGCGCGCCGCACCGCATCCAGATCCTCAGGCGAATCCGACGCCGGATACTTGGGCTCCAGATTCACGGTGATGCCGATCTTGCCTCTCTTGCCCGCGTCGGTGGAGCGGAATCGCTCGACAGCCATGCCGTGCGCGCGCAGGAGATTGTGTGTAGCGATCGGAGCCTCGAACAAATTCGAGTGGCCGGGCGCGAGCACACCGGAGAGATAGCCACCGTCGGTCACCACCCACGGCTCGTTGAGGGTGCTCCACATCTCGACGCGATCGCCGAGTGCCTCCCACATGGTCACGGCGTAATCGCAGAACCAGTCGGCGATGTCGCGATTGAGCCACCCGCCCCGATCGTCGAGCGCTTCGGGCAGATCCCAGTGGTAGAGAGTGGCGTTGGGTTTGATGTTGCGCGCGAGCAGCTCGTCGACCAGTCGCGAATAGAAGTCGATTCCCTTCTTGTTGACGCTGCCGGTTCCCTGCGGAAAGATCCGCGACCACGACACGCTGAACCTGTAGGCGTTCACGCCGAGCTCGGCCATGATTGCGACATCGTCCTTGTAGCGCCGGTAATGGTCGCAGGCGACGTCGCCCGTCTGATCGAGCCAGGTGTTGCCGGGGGTGTGGGAGAAGCGGTGCCAGATGCTGCGGCCGGCGCCATCGGCGGTCGGGGAGCCTTCGATCTGGTAGGCGGAGGTGGCCGTCCCCCACAGAAAGTTCTTCGGGAAGGTGTAGGTGGTAGTCACCTCGACGTACCCGATATCTCGCTAGCTGACACCCCTGGTCCAAAAGTCGGCAGGTTGGAGAGGGGCACAGGTGGGAGCGTTTCAGCTTCGATATTGGCGTGAGGGAGAAACGGGGTTTCGATATTGGCGTGACGGGGCAATGCGGCTTCGCGAAGGAGTGATATGGCGGGAGTGAGGCTCGAGGGGGTTCGGAAAATTTATACGGAAGGGGCGCAGCAGGTAGCGGTCGATCGCGTCGATCTCGATGTGAAGGACGGCGAATTCGTCGTGCTCGTCGGGCCGTCGGGCTGCGGCAAAAGCACTACGCTGCGAATGATTGCGGGGCTCGAGTCGATCAGCGACGGGACGATCAGTATTGGCGAGCGAATCGTCAACGACGTGCCGCCCAAGGCGCGGGACATCGCAATGGTGTTCCAGAACTACGCGCTCTACCCGCACATGACGGTGCGCGACAACCTCGGCTTCGCCCTTCGGCTGCGAGACATGCCGTCCTCGGAAATCGACCAGCGAGTAAAGACGGCGGCGGCGACGCTCGGGCTCGACGACTATCTCGACCGCAAGCCGCGCGCGCTCTCCGGCGGGCAGCGGCAGCGCGTCGCGCTCGGCAGAGCGATCGTCAGGCAGCCGCAGGTATTTCTGTTCGACGAGCCGCTCTCCAATCTCGATGCGCAAATGCGTGTCTCGATGCGGCGGGAGATCGCACGGCTGCACCAGGAGCTCAAGGTGACGATGATCTACGTCACCCACGACCAGGTCGAAGCCATGACCCTCGGCGATCGCATCGTCGTCATGAACAAGGGCCACGTGATGCAGATCGACACGCCGCTCAACCTGTACGAGAAGCCTCAGAACAAATTCGTCGCCGGGTTCATCGGCAATCCGGCGATGAACTTCATCAATGGGAAGATCGAGGCCGGCGGAAACGCGGCGCGCTTCGTCGCGGACGGCGGGGACTGGAACATCAATCTTCCGACATCTGTCACCAATCGCCTGAAAGGCGCCGAGGGCAAAGCGGTAACGCTCGGGATCAGGCCGGAAGACGTATCGGTCGTCGCACCGGAAGACGTCGCCCAGGGGATCGTCACCGCGCGACTCGATCTGGTCGAGTCACTCGGCAACGAGACTTTCATTTACGCGCGCGCCGGAACCCACGATCTCACCGCGCGCGTCGGTCTGCCGCAGCCGCTGCCGCCGCTCGGGAGCAACATCTCCCTCGGACTCAAGCTGGAGCGCGCACACTTTTTTGACGCACCCAGTGGAGAACGCATCGGGTAATCCTGGAATTACGCCGAGCCAGCACGGGGCGAATTGAGATGCGGATGCGCTTAGCGCAGAACTCTGCCTTTCTTCGGTGCGCTACGATTTCGGCACGGCGCGGCCGACCAGGACAGTGATGTTGTCGACGCCGCCGCCGTCGAGCGCATCCTGCAACAGCTGCTCGCACACCTGGCGCGCCGACTTCATGTTGCGCAGCCGGTCGGCGATCTGCTCGTCGCTGACGTGCTTGGTCAGCCCGTCGCTGCAGAGCAGGTGGACGTTGTTCCACTCGGCGCGCATTCGTGTCACGACCGGCGCGGTCTGCGGTCCGCCGATCGAGCTGGCCAGCACATTCGACAACGGCGAGACCTGGCCGAGCGTCGGAGTGAGAATGCCCTGATCGACCAGCGCCTGGGCGACGGTCTGGTCGCGCGAGATCTGACTCAGCTTGCCGTGCGACAGCCGGTAGTAACGCGAGTCACCGACCTGCAGGAGATACGTGTAAGGCCACACGACGATTAGCAGGGTGAGTGTCGTCGCCATTCCCATCGTCGCCGGATCGCTGTCGCCGCGCTGTCGGAGATTGGTGTGGATTCTTTTCGCACCTGCCTCCAGCGCCTTCGAGAAATCGCCCTCGTACTCGTCGGACCGGAAATAGCACCGCGCGCTCTCCTGCACGTACTGGGCGATTTCCTCGACGACCAGCCGGCTGGCCTCTTCTCCCTTCTGTCCGCCGCCGACGCCGTCAGCGACGACCATGATCGACGCGACTCGCTCTTCATCGAGCGGCAGGCTGTCTTCGGTCTTCAGGCTGGAGATGCCGACCCACAGGCGTCCGCGCAGCTGCCCGATCAGGAAGTGATCCTGATTCTGGCGGCGCACCTTGCCGACGTGGGTCAGTCCGTACGCATCGATCTCGTCGTCACGGGGGCGTCGCTCCATGATCACTGCCGCTCCGCCGCGAGCCAGCGCGCGATCTTGTCGCGCAGCATTGGGAGAGTGATGGTGCCGTCCTCGAGCACCCGATCGTGGAAGGCGCGCGGGTCGAATCTTGCGCCGAGGGTGCGCTCGGCTTCGTTGCGCAGGCGGCGAATCTCGAGCTGACCGACCTGATAGGAGTAGCCCTGGCCGGGCCAACCGATGCGGCGGTCGACATCGACCGCCGCCTGCTGTGGCGTGCGAGTGGTGTGCGCGAGCTCGTAGTCGATCGCCTGTTGCCGCGTCCAGGCTTTGGCGTGGATGCCGGCTTCCATGACAAGGGTCGCGCCTTCATAGACTTTGTCTTCCAGCCATCTCAGTCGCGACGCATCCGACGAAAACAATCCCAGCGCGTCGGCAACCGTCTCGGCGTAGATCGCCCAGCCTTCGATGAAAGCGGAATTGCCGAGGTAGCGGTTGAGAGGGTGGACGTTCGGACGCTCGAGCGCGATGGCGAGCTGGAAGTGGTGGCCCGGAATCCCTTCGTGGAAGGCGAGTCCTTCCATGCGCAGCTTCTCGCCCGGGGTCGTGGCGTAGGCAAGGTTGACGTGGAAGACGCCCGGGCGAGTGCCGTCTTCGGCTGGTGCTTCGTAGTTGGCCAGCGGTTGGGATGGCTCCTGAAAAGCCGGGAACGGCTCGACGATCAGCGGTGCTTTGGGGAGAATTCCAAACGCGCGCGGAACAGCAGCGCGGACGCGGGCGAGAATCTCCTCGACCGCGGGCACGACTTCTTCGCGCGAATGGAAGCTCGCCGACGGCTCGGCGCGAGCGCGACGCATCGCTTCGCGAACGTCGGTCGTGCCATAGCGCGCGACGGTGATTGCCCGCATGGTGGATTCGGCACGCGCGACGAGCTGCGTGCCGAGATCGTAGACCTGGTCGGGAGTGAGATCGAGAGTGGTGTAGCGGCGGATCGAAGCGGCGTTGCACGCAGCGCCGTTGGGATTCGCGGTGATCGAGACGTTCTCTCGCGCGACAGGGAGGTACTCGTTGGCGAGGTAGTCGCGGTAGCGCCGAATGGCGGGATTGATCTCGTTCGCGACGATCGTCTCGAACGACTGGCGAAATTCCGGAGTGGAATCGGTGCGCGCGGGCGTGAAGAACGGCGAAGCCGTCGGCGCAACGGTGAGCAATCGATCGGCCGATTCGATGACGCGCTGGACGTTGACCCTGGGCTCAGTGTAGCCGGTGCGCACGCCTTCACGGAGGTTGGCGATCTCGGTGTCGACGTAGCGCGGGAAGGAATGCCAGCGAGTGAGAGCCTGGGCGCGAAGATCTTCGGTGCCAACCGGTTGTTGCACCGCGAGCGGTGCGTAGCCGGCAATCATGCCGATCATAGGACTGACGTTCCAGACCCGGAAGTTGCAGACGCGCATGGCGGTGCTCGACTCCAGCTCTTCGCGCAGCAATCCGTAGGTCACCCATTCGGGCCGCCCGATGAGTGTCGATGGATCGATGGTGCGGAGCTGGGCGAGCCAGCGATCTTCCTTTGCCTGCCACGCTTTTTCGGCAGCGGCGGAATTGTCGGTGAGCCGATCGTGGCGCGCGCCGGGAATGCCGTTGGTGGTATTGATCTCGGGGAACGTCTCGCGCCAGTTGGCGAGATAGTCGTCGGCGATGGCGACGACGCGCTGCGCGGCTGAGCCGGCGGGAAAGGTGGAGGCGGAGGTTGCGGCGACCGACGGAGTGCAGCCGAACAGTGGAGCAGATGCGACGAGTAGGGATCGAAGCAGTTGCCACCGCACTGGCTTCATGACTTTACGCTCCGGGTTTGTCAGCCGAGGGAATCGAGCGCCGGAGGGTCGAATCTGTTGCGGATTGGGGCTGCCGACAAGGTTCCGGGGAGCCGGCGTGCCGGATGGCCCGCTAACCAGGGGCGGCTAGGCGTCGCGATAGTACTCGATGATGGCCCATTTGACGATGATGTCCATCAGGAAATCGGCGTTGGACGGTTCCCGCTGCCTGGCTTGCGAGTGGTGGTTGTTCCCTTCGCGGGCGCACGCTTTCATGGACAGGATCATCTGGGCGGGGTCCGCGTTGGACTCGCGCAGAGACCGCGCGCACGCCTTGACGCACTCGCGCAGATCGGCCATCGAGATGGCGCTGCTGCGTACTACGTCATGAAGGGCAGTTTGAAACAGAAGAGCCGTTTCGTCGGGAATCTGGAACGAAACAGAACCGTTATTTAGGGGCACCTTCTGCATGCGGATCCTGATCACGCGGATGGCGTCGCCAGTAGCGCCCTTCCTTCCTGACGAACCGGAAGTCCCACGGCTGGTGGCTTAAATCCCGTGGCGCTCAGATGAGCGTCTTGCAACGTATGGCCAGGCCACCGCGGGGACAAGGTGAGCGCGAAAATCTCGGAGCCGATCTGGGCGCAGGGCAGAGTACGCGATGATCAGCGGGGCGCGGGTTGCCTCAGGTGCCTCGCGATCGCCCGCGCCGACTCCAGCGGGCTCTGGTTGGTCGTATCGATGACCAGCTCAGGCGTTGGCATTCGTGGGCGATCGAAGGTCCCGGCCGCGTCGAGCTTTCGGTACCTGTAGACGTCGCGCAGCTTGCCGAAGCGCTCGCGTGGCTCGGAGGCGATTCTCTTCTCGAGCTCGGCGTTGCTGCAGGTGAGCTCGATGAAGTGGAGGCTGCCCATACCCGCCTGTACGCGCTTCTGCAGCGCCGGGATGAACCCACCACTGACGGTTTCTTCCGGGGCGAAGGTCATGATGACGCCGCCGATCTTCGCCTTGAGCGCGGTCTCGATGCTCAGGTGCCAGATATTTTCGCGCAGCGCCACGAACGGCGGAGTTCCGAATGGGAAGAGCGATGTGACGAGGTCGACAACGGCGTGGTTGTGGAGCAGTCGATATCCAGTCTCGGCGGCGAGGTGTTCGCCGACGGTCAACTTACCGACGCCGGGGCGGCCGAACAGGAAGAGAATATCGGTCACGGCGAGAAGGATGGATCGGATTCGGCTCGGCGTCGAGGCCGGGTGGATTCGGAGGAGAGACTCGGCCGCTTCTTATGCATCTAACAGTACTGAAGCGGGCAGC
>CAMLDY010000055.1 GCA_946478895.1 uncultured Gemmatimonadota bacterium | reverse complement strand
AGAGCGTACTGCTCCGTAACGTCCCTTCCCTGCGATTTCACGACGAGCTTGAATTCGTCCGGACGCAGCAACGGATCGTCGCGGAACTCGAGCGAAAAATTCGCCGCCTTCTGAAGCTTCTGGGCGAGATCGCGCTCCTGCTCCAGCACGTACATCGCGACGTCGGGGTGGAGCTTGACGAGCAGATTGTCGCGCCGGCCTTCCACTGCCATCCGCTTGACCGATCGCTCCATCCTGCGAACGATAGTTTCGGGAGTCAGCACTCTGCCGCTGCCGTTGCAGGTGGGGCAGGCTTCGGTCGACGACTGGTAGTGACTCTGCCTGACACGTTGCCTGGTCATCTCGATCAGACCCAGATCGCTGACCGCGAATGCCTTGGTGCGGGCGCGATCGCGGGACAGATGCTGGCGGAGCTCCTGCAGCACGCGATCGCGGTTCGCCTTCGTCTCCATGTCGATGAAGTCGCAGACGATGATCCCGCCGACGTCGCGCAGTCTCAGCTGGCGGGCAACCTCCTGGGCCGCTTCCATGTTCGTGCGAAGAACGGTTTTCTCAGGATCCTTCTTACCGGTATAGCGGCCGGAGTTGACATCGATCGAGACAAGCGCCTCGGTCGGCTCGATGATCAGGTAGCCGCCGGACGGCAGATCGCACCGACGCTTGAAGATGTCGCGGATCTCCTCCTCGATCTCAGCGGTGTCGAAGAGCGGCACCGGCGCCTCATGGAGCTTGACTCTGGCGATGAGATCCGGCGCGATGTCCTTGAGGTAGCCCGCGATCTCATTGTAGACCTGCTTGGAATCGACGGTCAGACTGTCGACCTTGTCGCTGAAGATGTCGCGGACGAGCCCGCGAGTCAGGCCGCTCTCCCGGTTGACCAGCGACGGAGCTTTCTGAAACCGCGTCTTGCGCTTGATCTTCTTCCACTGCGACATCAGGCTGTTCAGCTCGCGCTGCAGCATCTCGGGCGTCACGTCTTCGCTTACCGTTCGAACGATCACCCCGCCCGACTTGTCGGGAAGAATCGACTGGACCTGTTCCTTAAGGCGCGACCGCTCCGACGATGAGCCGATCTTGCGGCTCACGCCAACCTTCGAAGAATCGGGGATGTAAACCAGGAAGCGGCCTGCCAGCGAGATCTGGGCGGTGACCCGCGGTCCCTTGGTGGAAATCGGCTCCTTGGAAACCTGGACCAGGATCTCCTGGCCTCGCTTCAGGACTTCCTGGATCGGCGGCGCTTTCGAGCGACGCCCATTTCCATTGCTGCCGTTTCCGTTGCCGTTTCGACGCGGCGGAGATTCATCGACCTCATCCTCGTCGTCGTCGTCATCGTCGTCGTCTTCTGCTTCGTCGGCCGACTGCCTGACGAGATCCGAGGCGTGGAGGAAGGCGCTCTTCTCCGTCCCAATGTCGACGAAGGCTGCCTGGATTCCGGGGAGGACTGCGTCAACCCGGCCCAAATAAATGTCACCGACCATACGTCGGTTGTCTGGACGATCGACGAGAAGCTCTACGAGCTTGCCGTCCTCCAGAATCGCGATCCGCGTTTCGCGCGGAGCCGCGTTAATGAGGATTTCTCTTTTCATCGTTGCCCGTCTCACCAATCGCCCGGCGACTCGGCGAGCGAAAAAGTGGACGGTTCAAAAAAGTCCGCGCGGTCGTGCTACAGGGCCGCGTTATGAGTTCCTGGGTCTTCCACTTTCAGAGGTCTCCATCCATGTGCGCGGGCCCCGCGAGTCGCGCGGGTGCCCCATGCGTGGAGATCCACAGTCAAGTGCCAACAATCTACCGGCGCCCAGCCCGTTTCCGCAACGGCGACAACAACTTACACGCCCGACCTGCAGAGCTTGGGAACCTCGATTGCGCACCACGTATGTGACGCGGCAATCAGAATCCGGTCACCATCCGGTAGATGAGCCACCCCATCACGAGCACATAAGTCAGTCCAGCCTTCCACTCGCCGTGCTTCATATAAAGCTCGAGACTAAAGCCACCCGCGTCGTCCGGATGGGTGGCCTTCCACGGCGTCGGACGCGGGACAAACGCGGGGACGTTCGCCGCATACACCTCGTACGCTTCCGGAAACCGGCCGGCGATATTCGCGCGCTCCCTTTGCATTGTCGGCGCATAAATGAGAGCGAAGAAGGCGACCACCAGAAGTAGCAGCGCCCAATGCACCGCCACGGCAAATCCCGCCGCGATCAGGAAGCTTCCGAAGTAGAGCGGGTTCCGGGTGTGAGCATATGGGCCGGTCGTCGCCAGACGCTCGTTCTTCGAGATGTGTCCCGAAGCCCAGCCGCGGATCAATACTCCGAGGAGCGCGATCGCCCCTCCAACCAGCAAAGTCAGCGGAGTTGGACGGGCGAAGACGAGGTAGGCAATGCCGAGCACGAAGCCGAGCGGCAGGCGGAGCCGCTTCGCGACCTCGGAGTAAGTCAATCAGCCAGCTCCTTGAGAAGATTGCGCGCGATCACCAGACGTTGAATCTCGGAAGTGCCTTCCCCAATCTCGCAGATCTTGGCGTCCCGGAACATTCGCTCGACAGGATATTCCTTGGTGTAGCCATAGCCACCGTGGATCTGAATTGCCTTGATGGTCGTACGCATTGCCAGCTCCGAGCAATAAAGCTTGGCGATGGCGGCCTGCTTGGTGAAGGGCTGCTTGTTCTGAGCCAGCCAGGCGGCGTGAAACATCAGGTGTCTGCCGGCCTCGATCTCGGTGGCAATATCAGCGAGCTGAAACTGGATGCCCTGGAAGTTGGAGATCGGCTGGCCGAACTGCTTGCGGAGCGTCGAGTATCTGAGCGCCTCCTCGAAGGCGCCTTCGGCGATTCCGAGCGAAAGTGCCGCGATCCCGACCCGGCCCGAGTCGAGGGTGCGCATGAAATTCGTGAAGCCCTCGCCTTCTTCACCGAGCAGATTCTCGGCGGGGACTTCGACGTCCTCGAAGATCAGCGAGCGCGTATCCGACGCCCTCCACCCGAGCTTATCTTCCTTCTTGCCGGCGCGAAATCCTGCCAGCGGCGGCAGCGAATCGTCGTGACCGATGCCGAGCCCGTCGGCTTTGTCGAGATCGCTCGCTTCCTTGGTCACGATGAAGGAGCTAATGCCTTTGCTCCCTTTGCCGGGATCCGTGACGGCGGTGACGACAAAAATCTCCCCGACCCCGCCATGGGTGATGAAGATCTTGCTGCCGTTGAGGACAAAATGAGATCCTTTGCGCACGGCGGTGGTGCGCGTCCCGGCGGCATCGCTTCCCGCGCTCGGCTCGGTGAGACCGAACCCGCCGAGCACCTTCCCGGACGCCAACAGCGGTACGTAGCGCTTCTTCTGCTGCGCGGTTCCGAAATTGACGATCGGCGAAGTGCCGAGGGTGGTGTGCGCCGAGATCGTGATGGCGTGAGATGCATCCACCTTGGCCATCTCGTTGATCACGATCATGTAGCTGAGAGTGTCGAGGCCCGCGCCGCCGAGCTCCTCCGGCCACGGAATTCCGAGCAATCCGAGCTCCCCCATCTTCTTGACGTTCGCCCAGGGAAACTCGGCTTTCGCATCGAGCCTGGCGGCGACAGGCGCGACTTCGCCGCGCGCAAACTCGCGGACCATGTTGCGGACCGCGAGGTGTTGTTCGGTGAAGTAGAGCGAGTCGTCCACGTTCGTGCTAGCGGTTTTCAGCGGCGCTGAAATTCTCGGGGTACAGCGAGACGCGCACGTAATTGTTGGTCCGCAGATACTTGATCGCTGCCTGGCGCAGGTCGTCCGCGGTCAGACTGGAGATCAGCTTGTCACCGTCGGGAATCTCGGCCAGCGGCCAGCCGCTCTGGTCGAAGGTCGAGATCTGCGCGAGCCAGTACCCGTTCTGTTTGATGGCGGTCTCGCGAGCGCGGAGGGCCGCTTCCTTGACCTTGGTGAGGTACGCCGGGGTGGTTCCGAATTTCTTGACGCTGTCTATCTGCGCGAGCGCCGCCTGGGTCAGCGTCTCGAGCCGCTCCGGAGCCGATCCGAAGCCGATCGTGAAGCGATACGAGGGCTGAGGATCCTTGCTGGCGCTGGGGCTGACGCTTACTCCGTAAGTCCCACCGAGGTTTTCGCGCAGCGCCTCGCGCAGCTTGATGTTGAGGAGCTCGGCGAGCGCGCTGAGATAGTAGCGGTTTCGACGGGTGTACTCGAATGGTCCGGTGAAGACCATCGCCGTGCGCGCTTTGGGCTCGGCGCCTTTCTTCACTACGCGCTGCACTACCCCACTCGGCGGCCGCACGCCCGTATCACGCCAGGTTTGCTTCCGGTTGATCGACGGGAGCGCACCGAGCCATTTCTCGATCAACGGCTTGATCGAGTCGGTCTTGAAGTTCCCAACGAACACGAAAGTGAAGTCGCTCGCGTCGGCAAAGCGATCCTTGTAAAAGTCGAACGATTTGAACGGATCGATTCTGTCGAGAGTCGCGGTAGATACCGGCAGGTCGCGCGGCGAATGCTGGGCCATGGTGACCTGGAGCGTGTCACTGAACGCGGCCTCGGGACTCGCGCTGCGGTTCGCCAGAACTCCTCTGAACCGTCCCAGAAAAGTGTTGACCAGAGCCGTATCCAGTCGCGGCTGGGTGAAGTACAGGTAGACCAGCTGCATCATGGTGTCGACGTCGCGCTGCGACGCGCTGCCGGAAATTCCCTGGCTCATCTCGTCGATCGACGGTGAGACGCTCACCTGCTTGCCGGCGAGGAATTTCTGCAGATCGATGACGCTGAAATTGCCGACACCGCTGGTGGCAGGAATGAGATCGGCCGCGCTCGCCGCGACATAGGATGCGTCTGGGAGAAGCGATGCTCCGCCCGGGCTATAGGCCGTGAAGGTGATCTGATCGGCGTTGAAGTCGGTGGGCTTGAGAAAGACCCGCACGCCGTTGGAGAGCTTCCACTCGGTGATCCCGACTTCCTTGATCTGCTTCTCCGAGACGACCTTTCCGCCAACGGGATCCTTGTCGACGAGCCGGCTCGACGGCGCCGTCTCGCTGTACGCGGTGACGTTGGCTCCCTTCACTGCATCGAAAGAAAGCAGCAGCTCGCCGCGACTGAGGTTGGCAATGCCCGGCTTGTCTGGCGCGGTCGTCACCAGAACCCGATTCCGATCGGTCATCCACTCGCCGGCAAGCTTGTTGACTTCGGCGAGCGTGATCCCCGGCAACAGCCGCTTCATCGCGTCGAGATCGTACTGGATGCTGGTGGAAGGCTGCGACTGCAAAAATGCAGAGACGTACGCGGCCGCATAGACACTGGAATTGGTCTTGTTGCGCTCGCTGTAGGCGTGCTCGATTCCGCGGAGAAAATCCTTCTTGGTGCGGTCCAGCTCGGACTGCAGGAAGCCGTAACGCTTCACGCGCTCGCCCTCGGTGAGCAGCGCGTTGAGTCCCCGCTGGATGCCGTTGTCGGCGACGATCGCCGTAAGGGAGAACGACTCGGCCGTTCTCACCAGGTCGCCCTGCGCCGCGAACGCGTTGATGAACGGCGGGTTCGGACGCTGGGTGATCTCCGAGAACCTGTCGTTGAACATCGAGCCGAAAATCTGCTCGATGAGGTTCTCGCGATAGCTCGCCGTTGTCGTGTTGATTCGCTTCGGCTGCTTGTACAGCAACCGAATCACGGTGCGGGTTGCTTCCTTGTCGTTGTTGATCGAGACGAGGGTGCTGTCGTGCTCCGGAACCGGAAAGAGAGTGCGCGGCTTCGGGTTCACGGCACGCGGAATCGCGCCGAGGTAGCGCTTGATCAGGGCTTCGACGTTCGCCTTCCTGAAGTCGCCGACGGCGACGACCGCCATCAAGTCGGGGCGGTACCAGGTGTCGTAAAAATTCCTCAGCGTCGCCGGGGTGTATGTCTCGAGCACGGACTTGAGGCCAATCGGAAGCCGCTCACCGTACTGGGAGCCGGCGAAGAGAATCGGGAACCACTGGTTCTGCATCCGGTTCTCGGCGCCCTGGCCCAGCCGCCATTCCTCGATCACTACGGGCCGCTCCTTTTCAATCTGCGACGGCTCGAAGGCGACATTGTGGGCCCATTCCGAGAGGATCTGGAATCCCTTGTCGACGATGGCGGCGGTGTCGGTCGGAATGGTGATCATGTACACCGTCTCGTCGAAGGACGTGAAGGCGTTGATGTCCGGACCATAGCGCATGCCGATGGACTCGAGGTAGCTCGAGATCTGATTGCGCGCGAACTTTTTGGTGCCGCGGAAGGCCATGTGCTCGACCATGTGAGCGAGGCCGCGCTGGTCTTCATCCTCCAGCACCGAGCCGGCATTGACGACGAGGCGAAGCTCGGCGCGCTTCTCGGGTTTGTGGTTCTCCCGGATGTAGTAGCGCATCCCGTTCGACAGCGTTCCAACGGTGACGGCGGGATCGAACGGCAGCGGCGTATCCGCCGCCGACGTAGCCTGCTGCGCAACGACTGTGAGTGGCGCGAGCCAGACGACGGCAGCAGCGAAAACCGTCAATGCCGGCGCGAACGTCGTTCTCCTTGCTTGTCTCATCACAACACCATCAAATGGTTGGCGGTCCGGTTGGTCAGGCCGCTTCAATGTCATCCGCTTTCGAAATCGCGTCGAGAAACCGCGCGCCGTAGCGCTCGAGCTTCATCGGCCCGACACCGCGCACATTCTGGAGCGCGCTGAGCGAACGGGGGCGCCTGACGGCGAGCTCAGCGAGGGTCCGATCAGAGAATACAATATAGGGCGGTACGTGTTCCTCGCGGGCGATTGAAGTGCGCACTGACTTGAGGGCGGCGAGGAGCCGCTCCTCGGCTGGCCCCACCGCAATCTCCTCTTCGACTTCCCTGATCCGGGCGGGGTCACGCCTCGCCTTGCGGGAGCGCGTTCGCGGCTGAGGTTCGTCGTCGGGCTCGCCGGCGGTGGCGGCGATTCCAAGGCAATTGTCGCAGCCCTCGCACTTCTGCCGTGCCGCGGGATCGCCGAAATATCGAAGCACAAATCCGCGCCGGCATTCCCTGGTGTAAGCGTAGCGTTGAACCGCCTGGAGCTTGGACAGCTCGGCGGCGCGACGTCGCTCGAGCGCTGCCCAGTCGATCCGGTACTTCGACAACGGCGCCGAGCGATCGGAGAGGTAAAGGCCCGTGCCGAGGCGTTCCCAGACGAGGAACTGTCGCTCCTGAAGCGCGTCGAGAATCGGAGTCGCGTTCATCGCGCCGCCCAGTCCGGGAGGCAGCCCGTCCAGATCGACAATCGCGCCCCGGTTTAGCGCCGAACCGACACCCCGCCAGAGCGCGCGGAGAAACCCGAGCTCGCGGTTCGACTCACCTGTCAGCTCGCGCTTGATGCGATCGGGCGTGGCGAGCAGCCGAACGTGAACGCGGGACTGATCACCGGCGCTGGAGCTCACGGCGCCGAAGCGGCTCAGGACCCGCAGCGCGCCCTCGACCTCGCGGCCGGTGGTTTTGGGCTTGATGGTGCGGGCGATTTCTTCGGGGTCGGCGCTGACGAAGCCCTGCCGGTCGGACAAGTGGACCAGTGCTTCATAGGTCTTCTCAACGACGGCGCGCTCGGGGTGCGAGCCCTTGATGAAGAACTCGTGGGTGAAGCGGTCCGGAAACGAGTGCAGGAGAAAAACGTCGGAGTGCAGTCCGTCGCGCCCTGCTCTCCCGGCTTCCTGGTAGTACGCCTCGAGAGTGCCGGGCATCGCGTAGTGAATCACCAGTCGAACGTTCGGCTTGTCGATGCCCATTCCAAAGGCATTGGTGGCGACGATGGCGCGGATCTTTTCCGTCATGAATGCTTCCTGTACCTCATGACGGCGGGCGTCGTCGAGCCCGGCGTGGTAGCCCGCGGCGCGGATTTTCGCGCGCTCGAGAACGCGGGTCAACTCGTCCACCGCGCGCCGGGTGGAGGCGTAAACCACAGCGAGGCCGTCGTATCGTCTGAGAATCCCGACGAGGCGCCTCTCCTTTTCGGTTTCGTTCTTCGCCGGCACCACGTAGTACGTGAGATTGGGCCGATCGAACCCGGTGATGATGGTCTCGGGATTCTTGAGCGCGAGCTCCCGCACGATGTCGCGGCGCACTTCGGGCGTGGCGGTGGCCGTCAACGCGATCGTCGCCGGCGACCCGAGCGCGGCGTGGACGGTCTTCACGCGCAGATAGCTGGGGCGGAAATCATGACCCCACTGGCTGATGCAGTGCGCTTCGTCGATCGCAAGCAGCGACACGCCGATCTTCCGCAAGCGCTCCGCGGTGCGCCCGTAATCAAAGCGCTCCGGCGCCACGTAAAGCAGCTTCAGCTCGCCACGCTCGGCCTTGATCAATCGATCGGACACCTGGCCGGGGGTGAGCGTGCTGTTTATAAAGGCAGCGGGAAGTCCCTTGGCCGTCAGCGCGTCGACCTGGTCTTTCATGAGCGAGATCAGCGGCGATACCACGACCGTAAGCCCGGGCATCAGCAGCGCCGGCACCTGAAAACAGAGCGACTTGCCGCCCCCGGTGGGAAGGACAACGACGGTGTCGCGGCCGGACAGAATCGCGGACACCGCCGCTTCCTGGCCGGGGCGGAATTTATCGTAGCCGAACGCGCTCTTGAGAACGCGTCGCGCATCGTGAATTGTCGGGCTGGACATCTATCGAAAGTTAGCGAACCGGACTCGGATGGGGTGCCCGGACATCGCCCGCGTAAGTGTACCGCCGCAGCGATACGAATCCGCTCAGATATCCTTGATCAGGCTCGCGTAGATGGCCGGATCCGCATTGCCACCGCTGACCACACAGCAGACCCGCTTGCCGCGGAATCTGTCCGGCTCAGCGAGCACGGCACCAATCGAGAGGGCGCCGGTCGGCTCGGCTTTGAGATTCGCGAGCGCGAACAACATCCGCAAACCCTCTTTGATCTGATCTTCGCTGACCTCGATGACCCCGGCGAGACCATGGCTCAAGATCTCCCAATTGCGGTCGCCCAGCCGCAGCACGCGCGCGCCATCGGCAATCGTCGATGATTCATCGGCGCGCGACACGAGGTGGCCGGCGCGGAAGGATTCCGCGGCATCGTTCGACAAGAGCGGCTCGGCAGCCAGAACCTTCGTCCTTCCGCCACTCTCCTCGGCGGCTTTCACCAAGCCGGAGGTGAGGCCGCCGCCACCGATCGGCGCAACGATGTAGTCGAGATCGAGGTTACGATCGAAAAGCTCCGCGCCGAGGGTTGCATTTCCTTCTATCACCAGCGCGTCGTCGTACGGACTCGCGACGTACGCGTCGGGGAACTGGCTGGCCAGCTCCGCGAGCCGCTCGAGTCGGCCCTTCTTTGCCACGTCGACCAGATCCACTTCGGCCCCGTACTCACGCACCGCGTCGACCTTGATGCGCGGCGCACCGGACGGCATCACGACTGTGCAGCGTTTGCCGAAAAGCGCTGAGGCGTACGCGATCGCCTGGCCGAAGTTGCCCGACGACGCGGTGAGGATGTGCTCGTGCGGGACGTTGGACGCAACGTTGTAGGCAGCGCGAAACTTGAAGCTGCCGGTGTACTGGAGGGTCTCGCTTGCCAGGACGACCTCCGCGCCGACTTTTGTTGATAGCCGAGGAGAAACGATTAGAGTCGTCGGCCGAGGAGGTGTTATGGGTCGCGCTGCGGCTCGGGGCGGCTGGGTTGCGGTGGACATCAAAGGCCGCGCGGCTTGCGAGGCTTGAAGAAGCGCAGAATCAGCGCGATGAACAGGAATCCAATGCCCGCCCAGCGCAGCGCGGCATCGTCGGCTCTGATCCCCCACGCCAGCAGGATGGCGGCGATGAGCATCAGCGCGATCTTGGCGGTAGTGAATGGGCTCACGGTTTGTCCTTGCCTCGACTGGTGAATTTCCTGACGCCCTCGCGGAAGGCGGGAGTCGTGCGCGCATCGGCGTTGGCGACAATTCCGGCCGAGATCCCGTCCAGGAACGCGAGATTGTCCAACCTGTAGAACAATCCTTTGGTAGCCGCCATCGCGCTCGGCTCGGCGGCGGCGAGCCTGTTGAGGAGGCTCTCAGAAAGCTGGTCGTACTCCCTCGCGGCGAACACCCGCGAAACCAGTCCCATCTGACAGGCTTCTTCGGCCGATAGAATTCGTCCAGTGCTGACCAGATCGAACGCCTGCTTCTCACCGACGCAGCGGCGAAGCATGGTCATCACCATTGCGGGGACAAACCCGATGCCGACTTCCGGATAGCCGAAGCGCGCGTCTTCGTGGGCAACGACGATGTCACAAGCGGTGGCGAGTCCCGCTCCGCCGGCAAGCGCGCGTCCCCTGACGAGCGCGACGACTGGTTTTTCCATCCGACGGATGGTGTGGAAGACGTGGCCGAGCGCCTTCGCGTCGTCGATGTGATCCTGCCGCGGCGAATCGAGCATCGCTTCCAGCGCGGACAGATCCGCGCCGGCGCAGAAATCGGCGCCTTCTCCCTCGATTGCCACGACTCGCACACTGGACTCGCTGAGCGCGAACAGCGCGTCGGCGAGCTCCTCGGCGGTGGCACGGTTCAGCGCGTTCTTTTTTTCTGGACGCGCGAGAATGATTCGTCCGATCGGGCCGTCGGCGCCAACCCGAATGTTGTTCACCGCGCCGCCGGCAGCTGCAAACGCTTCGCGTCCGCGTCGGGAACGTCGATCACCATTCGCAGAAGCGCGGTCGAATAGACCTTTCCCTGCGCGTCAGTCTTGAGCGAGAGCGTACCGCCACCGTCGAGAGCGCCGTGGAGCAGGAAGTTCAGCGCGTTGAGGTTAGGAAGCTCGAAACGCTCGACACCGCCATCGATGATGCCGCGAAAGTGGTCGGCGACCCGTTGCTTCGTCAGGGTGTCGCGGAGCAGCTCGTACCATTCGGGCCGGTAGGCGATTACACCGACATTGGCTGTATCGCCCTTGTCCCCCGACCGTGCGTGCGCGATGTCGACGAGGCGAACCTTCATTTAACCAGCTCCACTCTGGTCTGGACGACGGTCTTGTCGATGAGCGCGGGCCAGTAGGCGACAATTTCCTCGACCTTGGGTCGGCCGCCTGCAAACCCGGTGACGCTCGGCGGCCCATTCAACACGAGTGGCGCGATCTCCCGCGTGAATCGTTCCACGGCCGCCTTGTCCGATCCGCGGACCCCGAACCGCAGCTGGACTTCGGGCGCGTCATGCTGATCTCCGGCGAGTCGGCCGTGTGTCGCGCCGGCGCCAACGAACTCGGTCAGTACGTGGTCGAAGCGCAGACCTAGTCGGTCGAGCCGCTCGCGCAGGACACGGTCGGCGAGCTGCGCTTTCTCCAGGGCGTCGGGCCACGCGTAGACGAGAGTGCCGACCGCCTTGAATCCGGAGCGATACGCGATCGAAACCTTGAGCTTGTCGGTGGGCGGCTTGCCCTTGATACCGGAAACCCGCACCCGATTCTCGCCGTCCTGCGCGAGGTGAATAGTGGTGAAGTCGGCGACCACGTCGGGCGTGATGTACGAATGCGGATCGCCCATCTCGTACACCAGCTGCTCCGTCACGGTTGGAACGGATACCCGGCCGCCGGTGTTGGGGTGCTTGGTGACGACGAAGGTTCCATCGGGCTTTGCTTCGACCAGAGGATAGCCGACGTTGGCCAGATCGGGGATGGATCGCCAGTCGTAGAGACAGTTGCCGCCCGAGCACTGCGCGCCGCACTCGATGATGTGGCCGGCAACGATGCCCGCGGCGAGCTGATCCCAGCTCGTGGCGCCCCAGCCGAACTCGTGGCGGAGTGGTGCCATGGTGAGCGCGGTATCCGTCGAGCGGCCGGTGATGACGACGTTGGCACCCTTCCCGAGTGCTTCGACGATCGGAACCGAGCCGATGTAGGCATTTGCGGACAGCACCCGGTCCCGAACGGTGGAGAGCGGCTCACCGGTGTCCATGTTGGATAGTGGGTGTCCGGCGCGAATCAGATCGTCCAGTCTGCCCAGCAGATCGTCCCCGGTTACGACTCCGATGGTGAGCCTGCCGCTGGCGCCATTTTTTTCGGCAACTGCCTTTACGGCCGCAGCGCATGCCGGCGGATTTACGCCGCCTGCATTGGCGATCACTTTGACGCCGCGGTCGGTGACCGCGGGCAGCACGCTCTCCATCGCGCCGACGAAATCGCGGGCGTAACCCATCGCGGGGTCACGCTCCTTCTGCTTCTGCAGAATCGACATCGTGACTTCCGCGAGATAGTCGAGCATCAGGTAGTCGACTGGTCCGCCTTCCACCTGGCGGCGCGGGGCATCGAGATCGTCGCCCCAGAAGCCCTGACCGGCGGCAACGCGCACGACGTCCTTCACTCGGTTTCCTCGGTGAGGTACGCCGGAAGCACAAACGGTCCGAGGTGCGGTCCAGGGTTGTGGAGCGCTGCCCGTAAAGCGAGGCTCAGCATCTCGCGGGTGTTCTCGGGATAGACGATGGCGTCGACGTATCCGCGTGCCGCGGCGTAACGGGCGTCGAGCTGATTGTCGTAGTCGGCGCGCATCTCCTCGACCGCCTTCGCGACATCCGGATCGAGCTCGCGGCCGGATTTCTTCGCTGCCTCGAGGGCGGGTCCGTGCACCGCCTGGATCGCCGACTCGCCTTCCATCACCGCCATGCGGCCCGTCGGCCAGCTCAGAATGAAATCTGGATCGAAGCCCTGGCCGGCCATCGCGTAGTAGCCGGCGCCGGACGCGTGATTCACGGTAAGAACGAGCTTGGGCACGCGCGCAGTCGCCATCGCTTCGACAAATCGCGCTCCTGCTCGAATGATACCTGTCTGCTCCGCCTCGGTACCGACCATGAACCCGGATACATCCTGGACGAACAACAAGGGAATCCCGAGTCGGTCGCAGCGATCGATGAAGTACGCCACCTTCTCGGCGCTCTCGGTGTAGACGATGCCGCCGAACCGCGGCTTCTCGCCTTCCCTGCCCTTGATCAAGCCGCGCTGATTGGCAATCACTCCGATGGTGATTCCATTGATTCGCGCATCGCCGCAAATCATCTCTTTGGCCAGGCCTTCCTGAAACTCATCGAGCTGGCCGTTGTCGACGATCGCGCGCAGTACTGAATGCATGTCGTAGGACATGCGGTGATCGGCGGGCAGCAGGTCGTAGAGATCTTCGGGCTTCGCTGCGGGAGTCGCCGTCTTGTCGCCCGACGCGCTCTTTTTCGTCTTCGGCGGCGGAGGAGACGATGTCTCGTGCGGAAGCAGTGCGACATCGCGGCTCGATGTCGGCAGGCGCTCGATCAGATCGCGGATTTTGGCGATGCAGGCCTCATCGTTATCGACAGCGTAGTGCGCAACGCCGCTGATCTCGGTGTGCGTCACGGCGCCGCCCAGCGTCTCGGCATCGACGACCTGCCCCGTCGCGCCTTTCACCAGATTCGGGCCGCCCAGTCCCATGAAGGATGTGCCTTTGACCATCAGGATCACGTCCGAGAGCGCCGGCAGATACGCTCCGCCGGCAATGCATTGCCCCATGACCGCGGCGATCTGCGGGATGTGGAGATAGCGGCGCATGATCGAGTTGTAGTAGAAGATCCGCGCCGCGCCGTACTGGCCGGGGAACACGCCGCCCTGGTATGGCAGGTTCACGCCGGCGGAATCGACCAGATACACGATCGGGATGCGGCAGCGCATCGCGATCTCCTGGGCGCGGAGCATCTTCTTGATGGTCTCCGGCCACCACGAGCCAGCCTTCACAGTCGGATCGTTGGCGACGACGACCGTCTCTCGCCCATGAACGCGGATCACGGCGGTGACTACTCCGGCGGACGGCGCCTGCCCGTCGTATTGATCGTAGGCTACGAGCAGTCCGACCTCGAGCATGCTCGAGTTGGGGTCGCGCAACAACTCTACGCGTTCCCGCGCCGAGAGCTTACCCTGTTGATGAAGCTTTTCGAGTCGCTTTGCTCCACCTGCCTCGCGGAGCTTTGCCTCGAGCGCCCGAACTTCCTGGCCAAGCTCGCGCAGCCGGCTAGTCACCTACGCTTCCTGCTTTTCGCGTGTAGCGAACCACTCCTTGATGTACGCGACCAGCTCGGTTGTCGGCGTGCCGGGCCCAAAGAGGCGTCCGATCCCACGGGCCTCCAGCGCTTCGACGTCTTCCTTTGGAATTATGCCGCCGCCGGTGATGAGGATGTCGTCGCGGCCCGCATCGCGCACCAGCTCCTGCACCCGCGGAATGAGGGTCATGTGCGCGCCACTGAGAATCGACAGGCCGATCACATCGACGTCCTCCTGCACCGCTGCGGTGGCGATCATCTCGGGAGTCTGATGCAGTCCCGTGTAAATGACCTCCATGCCGGCGTCGCGGAGGGCGGCGGCGACTACCTTGGCGCCCCGATCGTGGCCGTCGAGGCCGGGTTTGGCGACGAGAACTCGGATTGGTCTCATAGAGAGAACAAAGTTAGCGGCAGCGTGTGCGGAGCGGCAATCGGTGCTACTCCTTTCGAGCGACGAGCAACATCTCCGACGACGCACGCGTAAGCGGGTCGTCGGTGAATCCGTCGAACGCGCGCTCGACGATCAATCCGGACTCGGCGAAAAGCTCGGCGAGCCGGGTCGCGGTGTAGAGGCGAATGCTGTGCTCGCGCTCACCGGACCGCGCGCCGCGTTTCCAGGTCGAGTGGACAGTCAGCAGGCCTGACAGTGGATCGAACTCCCGCTCCTGGGCAAAGAAAGTTCTTCCCGACGTCCACCAATCCCGCGCCAGAAAGCGCGCCATCACTCCGTCGCGACTGCCGCCGTGCCAGATCAGCAAGCCGCCAGCTTTGAGGACTCGCGCGAATTCTCCGACCACCTTCGCGTCGTCGGCCGGATGGACAAAGAAGCCGAATGATGTGAACAGGTTGAGGACCGCGTCGAAACGTCGGGTCCAGCGCGCCGGGAGCTTCCGCATGTCGCCGCGGGTGTAGCGCAGGTGCGGCCCGATCCCCCGCTTGCGCGCGACGTCGAGCAGCTCCCTTGAGTAATCGAAGCCATCGACTTCGAAGCCTGATTCGGCGAGCAGATGCGCATGCCGGCCCTGACCGCACGGAACGTCGAGTATCCTCGAGTTCACTGGGAGCTCCAGCAGCTCCATCAGACGTGCGGCTTCGCGGCGGTCACTCTCTGGAGTGAAGAGCGGGCCGTACTCGAGGAGGTAGTGAGCGTCGAACGCCGACTCCCACCACTCGCCTGTTTTTCTCAGAAGAAGACGGGCTCGCGATAGGCACCGAAGACCGCCTCCATGGCGGCCCTGATCTCGTACAGGGTGCAGTACGCCCGCGCGCAATCGAGGATATGGGGCATCAGATTCTCGTTCGTCGCGGCAGCACCGCGCAACGCATCGAGGCGCTTCTGAACGAGGGCATTGTCACGCTGTGCGCGCATCTTCGCCATTCTCGCCTTCTGTTCGCGCTCGGTTTCCTCACCAACCTTGAGAATCTCGATCGAAAGCTCCGGCTCGTTGGTCACGAAGTCGTTGACGCCCACGATGATCCGCCTGTGCTGCTCGATCTCCCACTGCTGACGTGCCGCCGATTCGTTGATGCGCCGCTGCAGCCAGCCTGTCTCCAGACCGCGCACGACTCCTCCGACCTCCGCGATCTGCTCGAAGAGCGCCTCCGCTTCGCGCTCCAGCTCGGTCGTAAGCGTCTCGACATAGTAGGATCCGCCGAGTGGATCGACGACGTTCGGGACTCCGGTCTCGTAGGCGAGGATCTGCTGGGTGCGAAGCGCGACCTGCACCGATTCCTCCGTCGGTAGCGCGAGGGTCTCGTCCATCGAGTTGGTGTGCAGCGATTGCGTTCCGCCGAGCGCCGCCGCCATTGCCTGATAGGCAACACGTACGATGTTATTCATCGGCTGTTGCGCAGTCAGCGTGACGCCGGCGGTCTGGGAATGGAACCGCATCATGAGAGACCGCGGATCCTTTGCGCCGTAGCGCTCCTTCATGTGCCGCGCCCAGATCCGGCGCGCCGCGCGCAGCTTGGCGATCTCCTCGAAGAAATCGTTGTGAATGTCCCAGAAGA
>CAMLDY010000054.1 GCA_946478895.1 uncultured Gemmatimonadota bacterium | reverse complement strand
AGTAGCGAGCGCGAAAACGGTCCGACCACTCCGGATCCTGGGCATCGAAGCCGCCGACGGAGATCAGATCGTCCCCGGGCTGAACCCCCGCGGCCGCGGCAGCACTGCCGGGCATGACATCGGTGACGTGCAGGCCGCTCGAGTCCTGCAGGCTCGCGATGCCAAGCTGCGGCACCAGCGTCGTATCGCGGGCTAGACGAAGGCCGGCGAGAGGGAGGATGCGATCGTAGGGAAATGGCTCGCGCCCGTTGATGTAGCGCGCGTAAAAATCAGTGAATGATGTCCCGCCCGCGGCGTTGCTGATCGCGCTCCACCATTCGTCGGACGTAAAGCCGCGATTGTTCTTGTACGCTGCGACGTATAACCCGCGCATCACATCGTCGAGTGAAGTCTGGTTGTCGCTGCCGTCGCGAATCATGATGTCGAGCAACAGCCCAGCCAGCGAGCCCTTCGGGTAGTAGATGTACTCGCTGCCGTCGCGGGGATGGATCCACGTCGAGAGCGACGCATCTTCGAGGGAGGTCGGCGGCAGCGCATCCACCTGCGCGATCTTGTCGCCGGTCATCGAGTAGAACTCCTTCGCATCGACCACCCCGCCGCGCACTTCGGCAAGATCGGCGTAGTAATCCGTGATGCCCTCGCTCACCCACAACAGGGTCGTGGGCTGCTCCTGATCGTAGTGGTACGGCCAGAGATCCTGCGGACGCAGCCGCTTGACGTTCCAGGCGTGGAATATCTCGTGCGCGTAGAGCGACGGCAGCACCGGCGTGCCGAGCATACCCGGCCCGAGCACATCGACGTGCGAGCTCTGGTGCTCGAGACCGCTGCCGCCGGAGTAGGACGGATCGGTGATCTGCAGAATACTGTAGTTCGTCCACGGCACTTCGCCGAAGACCTTCACCTCGGCGGGGATGACGCGCTTGAGCGCCTCCCAGACCGCGATCCGCGGGCCGCCGGTTACGCTCCCCGAGGGATACGTGGCGAGGCGAACCCACGTTCCCGATACCTGCACGCTGTCGAGATCGAACTGGCCGACAAAAAACGGCATGTCGACCAGATCGTGGTAGTTGGAAGCCGCATACCGGTGCGGCCCCGCGCTCGTCATTCCCGTGACGATCTTCCAGTCGGGCTCGGTGTTGACCGTGACCGCCGCCGGAAAATCGAACCCCCTGCCCTCCGGATACAGAAAGAGATTGGTCCCGTTGAAGAGCAGGAAGTCGGGCCGCGACCAGGTATTGGCGTTGTCCAGGCTGTCGGCGAGGTAGTCGAAATGAACCGTGATTTCGCCTACTCCCATCGGCTGAATCCGCCACGTGTCGGCATCGACCTTGTCCCAGGACAGCGAGTTGCCAGCCTGCTCAGCGGCGAAATCGGTGACATCGCGCGCGAAATTGTCGATTTCGTACGCCCCCGGCGTCCACGCGGGGAGCGACAGCAGCACCGGCTCGGTACCGCCGACGGTGAAGGTCATCGCGCTACTGACCTGCCGACGCTGCGCGTTCGCCCGCGTGAAGGTCACCTCGTAGCGAATGTCGCTCAGTGGCGCGGAAGTAGCGGCAGGTTGTGCCGCTGCGCGCGAGGAATTCGTCGAAGCAGCAACCGCAATCGCAAGTATGACGATGACTGGTTTCATTGACCGGTGATGGCCGTTGAGAAACGATCCGCGCAACCGAGTGGCAGCCGGAGATATTGCAAGACCCGTTCGCGTTAGGACTCTCTACACAGTGATGCTAGATTCGACGACAACTTTTTGACAACTGATGATCTCCTCCGATTCCCTCAACTTCCTTAAAAAGCTCCTCGATACGCCGGGTCCGTCCGGATTCGAGGGCGCGCCGGCCAAAGTCTGGCGCGAGCACGCCAAAAAATTTGCCACTGTAAGTGGCGACGTCGCGGGCAACAGCCTCGCCGAAGTGAACGGCTCCGGCAAGCCGACCATCATGCTCGCCGGCCATATCGATGAGATCGGCGTCATCGTCAACTACATCGACGACCAGGGCTACGCCTACATCCAGCCGATCGGCGGCTGGGATCCGCAGGTTCTGATCGGACAGCGCATCCGGTTCATGGGCCAGAAGGGCGAGGCCTTCGGCGTCGTGGGCAAGAAGCCGATCCACCTCATCAAGCCCGACGAGCGCGACAAAGCGGCGAAGTTCACCGATCTCTGGGTCGATCTCGGCGCCAAAACCAAGAAGGAAGCCGAGCAGATGGTGCTGGTCGGCGACGCCGGCGTAATCGATTCGCGCACCATGGAATTCCCGAATGGCCGGCTGGTGTCACGATCGATCGACGACCGCATCGGTGCATTCGTGGTGCTCGAGGCTCTGCAACGCTACGCCGCCAAGCCGGGCGCGGCGAAGGTCGTCGCAGTAGCCACCACCCAGGAGGAGATCGGCTACCGAGGCGGTGGCGCGGGAGTCTGCGCAACGTGCATTGGACCGCAGATGGCCATCGTGGTGGATGTCACCTTCGCCATCGACCATCCCGGGGTCGAGAAAAAGGAATACGGCGAAGCCGCAATCGATGCCGGGCCAGTGCTCACCCGCGGCTCGATCATCTCCCCGGTGGTCGTCGGCCTGCTGCGCAAGACGGCGGAGGAGAAGAAGATTCCGTTCTCCCTCCACGCCGCCGGCCGCGAAACGAGCACCGACGCCGATGCAATCCACATCGCCCGCGAGGGTGTGGCGACTGGGCTGGTCTCGGTGCCAAATCGCTACATGCATTCGCCCAACGAGCTGGTGAGCATCCAGGATATCGACAACGCGGCGGAGTTGATTGCAGCGACCTGCCGCGCAGTCACGGCAAGTACTGACTTCACGGCGCGCTAACACGTTTGCGGTTGAATGGAAGGATCACTGAAGACTACCAGCTGATAGCAGTGAGCGGAGCAGCCGGCGGCTGCGAGCCAGGGTTGGATGAAAAGCGGTGCGTCGGACGGATTGCGGTTATCAAATCCGTGCTCAGCGCTCCCAGCCGCTCCGCCCATAGCCACTAGCTGGTAGTCTTCAGTGATCTATCCCCGTTCAGATTAGCCTTGCCCAAACCAATCCCCGCTCCTCGGGAAGAAGGATTCACAACCTCGACAGACTCCCCACTGTACTGGGTGAAGTACGGCCGCGCCGATGGTCCGAAGCTGCTCGTCCTCCACGGCGGGCCCGGTGCGGATCACTGTTATCTGCTGCCCCAGATGCTCCACCTGGGAGAGAACCACGACCTGCTTTTCTACGATCAGCGGGGCGGCGGGAAATCGCGCGCCGATGCCCGGGTCCCCGTCACCTGGCAGACCCACGTCGAGGACCTCGCTGCAGTCGTCGATGAATTCGGACTGGACCCGCTTTCGATCGTCGGCTATTCGTGGGGCGCGATGCTGGCCCTCCTCTACGCGATTCAGCAGAGGGGAAACCCGCATCTCCCACCGCCAGCGCGGCTGCTGCTGATCAATCCCGCGCCACTGACAAGCGCGTACCGCCAGCAATTCGAGGCGGAGTTTGCGCGCCGGCAGCAGAGTCCGGAAATCCAGAGGATGCGCGATGAGCTCGCGGCGTCGGGGCTGCGCGAACGCGATCCGCAGGCCTACCGGCAGCGAGCCTTCGAGCTCGGCGTAGCTGGTTATTTTGCAGATCCGGCGAACGCAACGGATCTGACACCGTTCCGAGTAGTGGGGCGGGTGCAGCAATCCGTGTGGGCAAGTCTGGGCAATTTCAACCTGATCGACGATCTGAAGGGCGTCCGCATCCCCTCGATTGTGATCGCGGGGCGTGACGATCCGATTCCATTAGCGTCTTCCAGAGAAGCGGCCAGCGCCCTCGCCACGAACCTGGTGGTGCTGGACGACTGTGGCCATGTGCCGTACGTTGAACAGCCTACCCGGCTTTTCGCGGCAACCGACCGATTTCTTGATGAGACCAATCCGACCGTACGCAGCTGAACTTCAGGCATGACATCAGACTCCGGCGTAACACAGCACGCGATCAGCTCGATCACGGTCGACGGCAAGGAATACAGGGTAGCGCTTCGTCTCGCCTATGACGGCGTCGAGTACATCGGCCGCCTCTGGTTCAGCGATCCCTCGAGCGACCAGATGGGCATCCCCGACCACGGCGCCGTACCGGGCCGGACCATCGCTGAAGCAGTCGAAGTCGCGAGAAAGCTCACTCCCCAGGATCTCGAGCGCCGCTGCCACCGCGCTCTGGCCGACAAGAGGCGGTACATCCGACTTCGCCGGGCCACCGAGGAGATCATCACCAAGATCAAGTACATGAACCGCGTCGCGGTCACCATGCGGCACGGGATGCTGGACAGCGAGGGCGCCAGTCAGGAGCTGGAGCTGATCCAGAAGCAGATTGAAGAGATCGTGAAGACCCTGCCCTTCCACGCCGGAATCGAAGAGACCACCTGATCGCCGGTCCTCGCGCGGCGAGGGCCGAGTAAATCGGCGTTCCGGCCTCATATATTGAGGGCATGGATTCGCGCTCGGCCGCGCACGTTCTGTCCCAGATCGGCGCGCTCCTCCAGGTAAAAACCGACCAGAAATTCAAGGCCCGCGCGTACAAGGGCGCGGCCCGCTCGCTGATCGCGCTCGACAGCGACGACCTCGGTCCCCTGCTCCGATCTGGCGAGCTGGCGGACACGCCCGGCATCGGTCCCGCCACACTTTCGGTGGTCCGCGAGCTGGTGGAGACCGGCGAATCGTCGTACCTGAACCGGCTGCGCGAAGGTATGCCGGAAGGATTTCTCGATCTCCTTCGCGTTCCCGGTCTCAACATCGCCAAGGTCCAGCTCATTCACGACGAGCTCGGCGTCAACTCGCTCGAGGATCTCGAGCAGGTCGCCCAGAACGGCAGGCTCGCCGAGCTGCCGAAATTCGGAAAGAAAACCGCCGACAAGATCCTGAAGGGAATCGAGACCCTGCGACGCAACAAGCATCTGCAGCGTTTCCCGGCGGCGGCGATCGAAGCCCACGTGCTGCTCGCCAACGTCGTCAAACATCCCGACATCGTCCACGCTGAAGTCGCGGGCTCCATCCGCCGCCACAACGAAGTCGTCGCCGACATCGACATCGTCGCCGAATGCTCGGTCGATCCGGCGAGGGTCGCTGATTCGTTCGCGCGATCTCCTGGTGTGCGAGAGGCGCACGGCAACTCGGAGCCCGGTTCGGTGCACATCAGATTCGTCGACGGCACCCACCTCGACATGAACTGCGTCGACAAAACCGACTATGCCGTCGCGTTGTGGCGCGCCACGGGAAGCAACGCCCACGTCGAGGAGATGAACCGCTACGCCCGCGACCGTGGCTTTGAGATTACCGGCAATTCGCTGCTGCGGAAAGGCAAGCGGATGCCAGTGAGAAGCGAGGAGGATTTCTTCAGGGCGCTGGGTCTCGCCATGATTCCGCCGGAGCTTCGCGAAGCCATGGGAGAGATCGAGGCCGCCGCCCGCCACGAGCTGCCGAATCTGCTCGTGTACGATGACCTGCGCGGCGCGCTCCACAATCATTCGGACTATTCCGACGGCTCGGCGACCATCGAGGAGATGGCTGAAGCTGCGATCGAGCGCGGCTGGGACTACATCGGCATCACCGACCACTCGGAGTCCGCGTTCTACGCGGGCGGACTCAAGCGCGACAAGCTCCAGCGCCAGCTCGAGGAGATCGACGAGCTCAATGCGCGGATGACCGGCTTCCGCATCCTGAAGGGAATTGAAGCCGACATCATGGCCGATGGACGTCTCGATTACGACGCGCAGATCCTCGATCAGCTCGATTTCGTGATCGGATCCATCCACTCGCGGTTCAGCATGGATGGAGATGCGATGACGAAGCGAGTGCTCGCCGCACTCGACGATCCGCATCTCACGATCCTCGCGCATCCGACCGGGCGGCTCTTGTTGTCGCGTGAGCCGTACGCCCTCGACGTCGAAGCGGTGCTCGAGAAGGCGGCGCAGGTTGGAGCAGCGGTCGAGCTCAACGCCGACCCGCACCGGCTCGACCTCGACTGGCGGTACTGCCGGCGCGCCAAGGAGCTGGGCGTCACCATCGAGATCGGCCCCGACGCGCACTCGACGCCGGGACTCGACAACGTGCACTTTGGGGTGGGGATGGCGCGCAAGGCCTGGCTCGAGGCCGGCGAGATTCTCAATACACGCAGCGCGGACGAAGTCGTCGCGTTTGCCAGAAGGCGGAGCGCCAAATGAGGCGCACTGTCCCCAAAACCCGAGAAGCCAAACGCCCGGTGCGCAGAACCAAGGCGAAGATGCGTCGGATCACGCGAGCCGAGCTCGGCCCCTATTCCCGCGACGTGTTCGCGCGCCTCAAGGCAGCGCACCCCGACGCGCACTGCGAGCTCGATCACGAGACGCCGCTGCAACTGCTGGTCGCCACCATTCTCAGCGCGCAGTGCACCGACAGGCGCGTCAACATGGTGACGCCGCTGCTCTTCAGGACCTATCCGACGGCCGCCGCGCTCGCCGACGCGCCTCCGGAAAAACTCGAGGAAATCATTAAGAGCACCGGATTCTTCCGCAGCAAGACGAAGAGTCTGATCGCGCTCGGCAAAGCGCTGGTGGAGAGGCACGATGGACAGGTCCCGGATTCGATGGAGGCGTTGGTCAAGCTACCCGGCGTCGGGCGCAAGACCGCCAACGTCATCCTCGGCAACGCGTTCCGGAAAAACGAAGGCGTCGTCGTCGACACCCACGTCGGACGGCTCAGCGCCCGGCTGGGATTGTCAAAGCAGAAAGATCCAGTCAAGATCGAAGAGGATCTGATGCCGCTGTTTCCCCGCGATGACTGGGCGATGCTTGCCCACGTACTGATCTTTCACGGTCGCCGCATCTGCGATGCGCGGGCGCCGAAATGCAACATCTGCAGCCTGAACGAGATTTGTCCATCGAGCACAGTCAGCATCTACCGGGAGACGAAATGAAAATCGGAATCATCGGCGCCGGACACATCGGCGGAACCCTGACGCGCAGATTCGCCGCGGTCGGCCACGACGTTTACGTCGCAAATTCCCGAGGCCCCGAGACCCTGGCTGATCTCGCAAGAGAAACCGGAGCCAAGGCCGTAACGCCAAAGGAAGCTGCGAAGCACGGGGAGGTCGTGATCGTGACGATTCCGATGAAGGCAATCCCCAGGCTCCCGCGCGATCTGTTCGCGGGCACGCCCGAGGACCTCCCGATTGTCGATACCGGCAACTACTACCCGCAGCGCGACGGACTGATCAAGGCAATCGAGGATGGGATTACCGAGAGCCGCTGGACGTCGGAGCAGCTGGGACGGCCCGTCATCAAGGCGTTCAACAACATCTACGCGCAGCACCTCCTCGAGCTTGGCAAGCCGCGCGGCGCTCCCGGGCGGATTGCGCTCCCCGTCGCCGGCGACGACGCCGCCGCCAAGAAAATCGTGATGAATCTTGTAGACGAAATCGGCTTCGATCCCGTCGACGCCGGAAGTCTCGACGAATCGTGGAAGCAACAGCCCGGGACACCGGTGTATGCAACTGACTTCGATTCAGCCGGCGTGAAGCGCGCACTCTCCGAAGCGACGCCCGAGCGCCCGCCGCAATTCACCGCCGCCGGCGCCCCGCCCGCAGCGTCATCTCGCACGGCGACGACCAAATCCGCCGACACCGCTCCGCCCCCCGGATCACGCTAGCTCCCATCCCTTCCCGCTTCCCGCCTCCCGCTTCCCGCCTCTGTTAGATTCCCCGTTCCACCGACCGCCACACCAAATGACCAAGATCGCGACGATAGAGACCAACAAGGGAACCATGCGCGCCGAGCTGTACGAAAAGGCAGCGCCGAAGACCGTTGCCAATTTCGAGAAGCTGGCGAACTCGGGCTTCTACGACGGGACGAAGTTCCATCGAGTCATCCAGGACTTCGTCGTCCAGGGCGGCGACCCGTTCTCGAAGGATGACGCCAATCCGAAGGGACCGGTCGGCACAGGCGGGCCCGGCTACAAGATCAACTGCGAGACCGACGGGAATCCGCACAAGCACGAGGTCGGAGCGCTGTCGATGGCGCACGCCGGCAAGAACACCGGCGGCAGCCAGTTCTTTATCGTGCTGAACGAGCAGAACACCAGGCACCTGAACGGCGTGCACACCGTCTTCGGCAAAGTGGTCGACGGGCTCGACGTCGTGCCGAAGATCAGCCAGAACGACAAGGTGACCAAGGCAAGGGTCGCCGAAGACGCGGGAGCGAAGTGATGGCGACGAAAAAGAAGACCGACTTTGGCGCCGCGATCACCGGGTTCATACTCGGCGCGGTGACCCTGTTCCTGCTGATGACCGCGATCGTGCTGTTGACCAACGCCCATTTCCGCGGCAAGCACGCTGCGGAGGCGGTCGAGGCAGCCCACTAAGCGGCCCGGGCTCATTTCCGGAAATATCAACGAAGACTACCAGCTGGGGGCTTCGGGCGCAGCGGCTGGCGGCACCGAGCATGGGTTTGATGAAAGGCAGCGCTTCGGATGGAGTGCTGTTATCAAACCAGTGCTCGGAGCCGCTAGCCGCTCCGCCCACCGCCATTAGCTGGTAGTCTTCTTTAGTCTTTAGGAAACGAGCCCCCGGCCGCGAGCCGGTCCCCGTAGGCGAGACTCGAAACGCCGGCGATTCAGTTTGACTTAGGCATAGGCCGTCAGTATATTACTGACCGGTCAGTAATTATTTGTTTAGCAATGCCCAAGTCCAAGCCCGCTGCACCAAAATGGCGTAGACGCCCCGAGCACCGGCCCCAGCAAATCATCGAGGCCGCCCTCGAAGTTTTCGGAGAATGCGGGCTCGCCAATGCCCGACTCCAGGACATCGCCCACCGCGCCGGCGTCTCCAAAGGCACCATCTACCTCTACTTCCCCAATAAGGAAGAGCTCTTCCGCGAGATGATCCGGCAGACCGCCGTCGCCGCCATCGAATCGGGAGAACGTACCATCTCCGGCGGTACCCCGACCGAACAACTCTGCGCCGCCATGCGCGGCTACTGGAAGTTCGTCCGCTCCCCCGTCTTCGGCACCATCCATCGCCTCGTCCTCGGCGAGCTCCACCAATTCCCCGACCTCGCCAAGTTCTACGCCGACGAAGTCGTCACCCGCGGACTCCGGCTCCTCAGCGGTATCATCAAACGCGGAGTCGAAACCGGTGAGTTCCGGGACGTCGAGCCCGTTACCGCCGCGCGCATGCTCGTCGCCCTCACCGTCATGAACGGGATCTGGAGCGATAAGCAAACCGGCGTCCCTCTTCTCTGCCACAAGAAGGAAGAGGACGTTTTCCAGGAGCTGGCCCAATTCTATCTGCACTCCCTCGCCAATTCCGGCGGCGCCTGCGCGCAGGCCGACGGCGCTCCCCTCGACGACATTCAGTTCATTCCACTTCAACATGACTGAGATTTTCCCTCGCGCGACGCGTTTGCTCGCGTCGGCTGTCACTCTTGCGCTCGCGACCAGCACCGCGGTCGCCCAGACGCCCGACTCCTCACCCCCAGCCATCTCGCAGGCGGGCGGCGTCGTGCGCCTGAGCCTTGGCGATGCTGCACGCCTCGCCGCGCGCCAGAGCGCGCTCGCCCAGGGCGCGCGCTTCCGCGCCGATGAAGCCCAGGCACGCGTGCGGCAGCGGCGCGCCGACCTGCTGCCCAACATCAGCAGCTACGTCCAGGAAGCCGGTCGCACCTTCAACACCTCGACCCTCGGCATCGATTTCCCTTCGCAGCCCGGCGTTCCTCCTCTCTTCGATCCTCAGGGCCAGGTGGAAGGTCCCGTGAACACGCTCGACGTGCGCGGCAGAGTCCAGCAGAACCTGCTCGACTTCGCCGCCATCGGCCGCGTCCGCTCCGCTCAGGCCGCCGCTCGCTCCTCTAACGCCGATGCCGAGGCGACCGCCGAGCAGGCGGCGACGACCGCCACCAATGCCTACGTGAGAGCAATGCGCGCCGATGCCGACCTGCGTGCGCGCCAGGCGGACACGCTCCTCGCCACCGACCTCCTGAGAATCGCCCAGTCACAGCTCCAGGCGGGCACCGGCGTTGGACTCGACGTCACCCGCGCGCGCGCGCAGCTCGCGGCCACTCGCGCCGCGCTGCTCTCGTCACGCAATGCACGCGATCATGCGCACCTCGATCTTGTGCGCGCCCTGGCGGTTCCGGTCGGAACCGATCTGGTCCTCACCGATTCTCTGTCGACGACCGCGCCCGTCGAGACTATCCCCGACGAAGCCACCCTCGTCGCTCAGGCACTCGCCAACCGGCCCGACCTCGTCGCCGAAGAACAGCGCGTGCGCGCCGCGAAGCAGGCACTCTCCGCGATCAAGGCCGAGCGCCTGCCTTCGCTGGGGTTGGTCGCCGACGATGGAGTGATTGGAAAGAACGGCGCCAAGCTCCTCAACACTTACACCTGGGGCCTGCAAGTCTCGGTGCCGATCTTCGACGGCTTCCGCAGAGAAGCACGTGTGCAGGAGCAGCAATCGGTGGTCAGGGAAGCCGAGGTCCGGCAGCGCGACGTCGAGCAGCAGGCGCGCGCCGACGTCCGCGGCGCGCTGATCGATCTCGACGGTGCTCGCGAGCAGCTGGCCGCCGCCACCGAAAGGCTGCAGCTGGCGGAGCAGGAGCTTGCGCAGGCGCGCGATCGCTTCAATGCCGGTGTCGCGGGCAACGCGGACGTAGTGAACGCGTCGCTGGCGCTGACGTCCTCGCGGACTCTGGTCAACGATGCGGAGACGCTTTATCAGCTGGCGCGGGTCGCGCTCGCGCGCGCGACCGGAAGCGTTACGACTTTGCGATGATAATTACGCTCTAGCAACAACTCTTTATCACACCATCAGGCACAACAGGACAGCTATGGCTACTGCAATGGAGACGGAGACCCGCGAGACAACGGTCGTGCGCAACGGCAGCTCGCCGGCTCCCGAGTCCGAGGGACCCTCGACGAAGAAGAAAATCATTCTCGGCATCGTCGCGATCGTCGGACTCCTGGTTCTGATCTGGGCTTTCCAGAAGTGGAGCTACGGTCGCTCCCACCAGTCGACCGACAACGCCCAGATCGACGGCCACATCGTCCCGGTCCTGGCGAAAGTCGGCGCGTACGTGAAGACGGTGAACGTCAACGAGAACGATCACGTCAAAGCCGGACAGCTGCTCGTTCAGCTCGAGGACGACGACTACCGCGTCCGTCTCCAGCAGGCTGAGGCCGATCTGGCAGCGGCCGAAGCGACGGCCGGCGGCAGCGGTTTCGCCGGGCAGGCGCAGGCACAGGTACAGAGCGCCGCCGGGCAACGTGCCGCGCTCGACGCCCAGATCGGTGCCGCTCGCGCCAACGCGAACAAGGCCGACGCCGATCTCGCGCGCGCCAAGGAGCTGGCGAACAAGCAGATCATCTCCCGGCAGCAGCTCGACGCCGCGCAGGCTTCGGCTGATGTCGCGCACGCGAACCTTCTCGCCGCCGAGCGCCAGGCGCTTGCCGCGGGCGGGACCGTGAACACCGCCGAGGCGGGGGTGAGAGTCGCCAACGCGCGCACTCTTGCCGCGCGCGCTGCGCTCGACAACGCCCAGCTCCAGCTCGATTACACCCGCATCACCGCGCCCGCGTCGGGCGAGGTGTCACGCAAACAGGTCGAGGTCGGCCAGCTGGTCGCCGCCGGTCAACCGCTGATGAGCATCGTGGCGGATACGGGCGTGTGGGTAACGGCGAACTTCAAGGAAACCCAGCTCGCCAAGATCCACCCCGGCCAGCCCGTGGAATTCGAGGTCGACGCCTACGGCGGCTGCAAGGGTGAAGGCAAAGTGGAGAGCGTCAGCGGTGCGACCGGAGCCAAGTTCGCGCTGCTTCCGCCCGACAACGCCACTGGCAACTTCACCAAGGTCGTCCAGCGCGTTCCCGTGCGCATCGCGGTGACCAGGCCGTGCGCCGGAAACTATCCGCTGCGTCCCGGCCTCTCCGCGGTGGTGCACGTCAACACTTCGGGCCGGTGAGCACCGCCGTACTGCGGTCTTCGGGGATGATCACATCCTCTGAAGACCGGTACGCCCACAAGTACATCATCGCCGCCACCGTCACGATGGCGGCGATGCTCGAGCTGATCGACACCTCGATCGTCAACGTCGCCATCCCGCACATGATGGGAAACCTCGGCGCCACGCTCGACGAGATCGCGTGGGTATCGACGGCATACATCATCGCCAACGTCATCATCATCCCGATGTCGGGATGGCTGTCGGCGTACTTCGGCCGCAAGCGCTACTTCACCGGTTCGATTCTGCTTTTTACCGGCGCATCGTTCTTCTGCGGCGCATCGCACTCGCTGCTGCCGCTGATTTTCTGGCGGGTGATCCAGGGCATCGGTGGCGGCGCGCTGCTCTCCACGGCCCAGGCAACGTTGTACGAGTCGTTCCCGCCCGAGGAAGCGGGTACCGGCATGGCGATCTTCGGCGTCGGCGTCATGGTCGGACCAACGCTCGGACCGACCCTTGGCGGCTGGATCACCGACAATTACAACTGGCCGTGGATCTTCTACATCAACGTCCCGCTCGGCATCATCGCGGCGATTCTCACCGTCACCTACGTCCACGATGCAGCGCACCAGGAACGCGCCGAGAAGATCGATTACGTAGGCATCGTTCTGCTGACGCTTTGCGTCGGGTCGCTGCAGTGGATGCTCGAGCGCGGCGAGCGCTACGACTGGTGGGATTCACGGTTCGTCACGCTGCTCGGCGTGGTGGCCCTCGCGTCGGGCATCGCCTTGATCTGGCACGAGCTGACGACCGACGAGCCAGTGATCAATTTCAGGATTCTGAAGAGTCGGCAGCTGACCGCCGGCGTGAGCCTCGGATTGTTGCTCGGCTTCGCGTTATACGGATCCGTTTTCATCTTGCCGGTTTTTTTGCAGCAATTGTTGCAGATGACGGCGTGGCAAACGGGAAAGATCATTCTGCCCGGCGCCATCGCATCGGCGGTGACGATGGCGGTGGTGGGACGCAACGCGATGCGCCTCGACGCGCGCTACACCGTGGTCGCCGGCGCATTTCTGTTCTTCTGGTCGATGCTCAAGCTCTCGCATCTCACCTCGGCGAGCGGCGCGCACGATTTGTTCTGGCCGTTGATTCTGCGCGGCGTGGGTTTAGGGCTCATCTTCGTGCCCCTCACCAACGCGACGATGGCGGATTTACGGGTGAAGGATCTGGCGCAGGGGACCGGCATGTTCAACTTGATGCGCCAGCTCGGCGGCTCGCTGGGCATCGCGGTGATGGCGACGCTGCTGGCGCGATTCGTCGCCGCGGAAAAGGCGGTGCTCGTCGAGCACGTCGGCGCCAACAATCCGGAGACGATAAGCAGACTGGCGCTGATCACGCGCGGTTTGATCGCGCGCGGGATCAACCCGATGACCGCGCAGCAGCAGGCCCTGGCGATTCTCGACCGGCAGGTGTCGGTGCAGTCGAGTATGCTCGCGTTCTCGAAGATCTATCTGTACAGTGGGCTGGTGCTGGTTTTCGGTCTGCCCTTGCTGCTGCTGTTCAGGACGGGGCGGGCGCGCGGCGCGATGGGACCGGTCCACTAGGAGCGCACATTGACTGCTGCGGGCGCTGACGACACCGGCACAGGGACTCCAGCCGTATCTTATGGCCAGGACCCCTTCCCAACGCCCTTGCCCGGCCCCCAACAGTCCAACCCAGCCATACGTATTTCTGAAGAAGAAAGAGAGCTCGTAAGTCTCGCTAAACAGGGGGACGAGCGGGGATTCGCCGGGCTCGTACGTCTTCACCAGCGGCGCGCCTACATCGTGGCGCGGTCGATCGTGATGACGCACGAGGATGCTGAGGATGCGGTGCAGGAGGGTTTTCTGCGCGCGCACCAGGCGCTCGACCGGTTCGACCCGTCGCAGGCTTTCGGAGCATGGCTGAATCGGATCGTCGCCAACGCGGCGCTCGATCTGGCCCGGCGACGAAAGGTGCGAAACGCCGAGGAGCTCTCTGATTCGATTCCGGCCACCTTCCGCGATCCTGCGGAGAGTGGAGAGCTGCGGCGGCGGCTCGTCGCGGCACTGGCGGAGCTTCCGGAGCGCGCGCGTTCGGTGATAGTCCTCCACGACATCGAGGGCTTTACCCACGCGGAGATTGGCGAGATGTTGGGGATACCGGGCGGCACCGCCCGCTCGGATTTGCACCATGCGCGGCAGAAGCTGCGGGTATTGTTGGGGAACCTGAAGGAGTAGCGATGGAAGATCGAACCAATTTGCGACTCGACGACAACGAAGGCGACGCACGGATCACAGCGATGCTGCGTGATGTCTATGCACCGCCCGCCGAAGGCGCGTATTGGGACGGGCTCCAGTCCCGCATTCTCGCCTATGTCAGGGAGCACGAAGCCGCGGCGGTGATTCCGGTGAACTGGTGGTCGGATCTTGCCAGCTGGGCGGGCCCCGGCCTGGCCGCTGCGGCGCTGTTGTTCGCGGCAGCCGGTGTGGTGTGGTCGCGTCAGAAAGACGACGACCTGAGCACGAGCTACGAAGCGGTCACCGAGCCGCTTGCATCCGACTTCCTGCCGGGTGCGGTGCAGGTCGTCATTGCTCCGCACGATGGCTCGTCGCAGCGGGAAGCGACCTTCCGCTACGTCCTCTCTCACTGAGGAATCGATGGAACGTTCCAAGGGTTACGCATTGATGTTTCTGCTCGGCGCATTCGTGGCCGGTGGCGCGCTCGGCTTCACCGCCGACCGCGTCATGGATGCGAAGCATGGTCATGGCGACCGCGGCTCTCGCGGGTACCGGCAGCGGATGGCCGAGGAGCTCAAGCTGACGCCGAAGCAGCAGACGTCGATCGATTCGCTGATCGAGCAGCGCCACCGGCAGATCATCGCGCTTTACAAGCCCGTACAGCCGCAGCTCGACTCGATCGCCGTACTCGCGCGCGAAGTCAGCGACAGCACGCACTCGCAGATCAAGAAGCTTCTCAACGCCGACCAGCAGAAGAAGCTGGATCGGATGCGCGAGGCTGCGCGAAAAGATCTCGCCGAGCGGCGCGGGAAGGACTCGGCTGCGCGCGGTGGCGGCGGGCGGGGCGGGCCGCCGGGCAACCAAACCTACTAAAACACCACAATCAGAAAACAAAACGCCGGTGCTGATGAGCACCGGCGTTTTTCATGATCAGAGCTTAGTCGTTATCGGAATCGGCATCGCGTTCGGCTTTGCCGAAGTTCTTCTGTATCTTGCCCTTCATCTCTTCAGCGCGCCCCTTGATGTGCTCGCTGGTGTTGTCGGTCGCATCGCCCAGGTCGCCACGGACCTGTCCCTTCATCTCTTTGGCGGTGCCTTTGACCTGGTTCTCCAACCCTCTGTCGTTTAGGTCCTTCATTTGGGGCCTCCATGGTTTTTTGCATGCGTTTGCCCTCTATCAAAGGCAAGCGCCATGCCCCGTTAAAAGCCCGTTTTTCCGGCTGAGGTACCGGCCTTGCAAAGGCTTCGGCGCTTGCGGAAATTCCGGGGTCGCCCGAGACACTGGGTGGACAGAACTCCTCTATTAGGTCGCGCAAATCAGCACTAATCGCCAGGCTCGTCCGACCGGCCGCCGTCTCGCAAAACTGACTCTTCTCGCGCTGGGTGTCGTCTATGGCGACATCGGCACCAGTCCGCTTTACGCGCTGCGAGAGTGCTTCAAGCCCGAATACAAGCTGGCAGCCACCGAGATCAACGTTTACGGCGTTCTCTCGTTGATTCTCTGGTCGCTGATTGCGGTCGTCAGCATCAAGTACATCGTGTTCGTGATGCGCGCCGACAACCGCGGCGAAGGCGGCATCCTGGCGCTGGTCGCGCTGGTGCTGCAGCGGCTGCATCGAGACAGCGATCGGCACACGAAGATCATCATCACCGGAATCGGTCTCATCGGCGCCGCGCTGCTCTACGGCGATGGCGTCATTACGCCGGCCATCTCGGTATTGAGCGCAACAGAAGGACTTGGCGTGATCCAGCCATTCCTCGGCAAGTTCGCCATCCCGCTGACGGTAGTGATCATCTTCGCGCTCTTCTTCTTCCAGAAGAAAGGCACTGCGAAGGTTGGGCGGATTTTCGGACCCATCACCCTGCTTTGGTTCATTTCGATCGCGCTGCTCGGGGCCGGAGAAATCGGAAAGGAGCCGAGAATCCTCTGGGCTGTGAATCCGTGGTACGCGCTGACTTTCTTCAGCAGCCACGGTACCCATTCGTTCGTGGTGCTCGGCGCTGTCGTGCTCGCCGTCACCGGAGCGGAGGCGCTCTACGCCGACATGGGTCACTTCGGCAAGCGGTCGATCCGGATCGCCTGGTTCGGCTGCGTCCTGCCCGCG
>CAMLDY010000053.1 GCA_946478895.1 uncultured Gemmatimonadota bacterium | reverse complement strand
CCGTGGCCGACTTCCTCGACTGGGAGTTTCTCACCGCTGACGAAGAGCTGGTGATCGAGGCGCGGCAAGCCGACGGCGAGCAGATCATCTACGAGCTCGAGCGCCTCGACGGCGAGCCACTCGGCATCGCGCTGCAGCCACCGCCGGTTCGCCGCTGCGCCAACAAATGCGAGTTCTGCTTCATCGAGGGCTTGCCCCCCGGACTCCGAAAGCCCCTGTACATCCGTGACGACGATTACCGTCTGTCGTTCGCGTACGGAAACTTCGCGACCCTTTCGAACGTGAAAGAGCGCGATATCGAGCGCATTCTCGAGTACAGGCTGTCGCCACTTTATGTCTCGGTGCACGCCACCAATCACGAGGCGAGGAAGGTGCTGCTGAACAACCCGCGCGTTCCCGACGTGAAGGCGCAGCTCGGGCGACTCGCTGCGGGCGGGATCCAGTTCCATTGCCAGATGGTGGTGGTGCCCGGCCTAAACGATGGCGCGGTGCTCGAGGAATCTCTGTCCGATCTCTGGAACATGGGCGACGCGGTTCTCTCCGCTGCCGTCGTCCCGGTTGGAATTACCCAGTTTTCCCACCTCTTTACCGGCAAGCGGATGGACCGCGACACCGCGCGTCAAATCCTCGCCCAGGTCGAGGCCTGGGGAGCCCGCGCGCTGAGAGAACGCGGCGAGACGTGGGTGTTCGGGTCCGACGAGCTGTACCTGCTGGCTGAAAGGGGGCTTCCTGAAGCGGAACACTATGGCGAGTTCGCTCAGATCGAGAACGGTGTGGGCGCAGTGACATCACTGCGCATGCGCGTTGCCGATGGACTCGAGCGAGTTGCCCGCCGGGATGGACAGCGCATCGGGGTCGTCACTGGTCTCGCGATGGCGCCCTTGATGGAGCCATTGCTGCGGCAGCTCCATGAGGCGAGCGGCGCGCACTTCGAGCTGATCGTCGCCGAGAACTCATTGTTTGGCCGGACAATCACCACTGCCGGTCTGCTCGTCGGTCGCGACATTCTGTCCGCCCTCGCGGAACGACGCGACCTCGACATTGCGCTCATTCCCGCCGAAACAATCAACGAAGATCGCGTTTTCCTCGACGACCTGACCCTCGACGCTGTGCGTGACGCGCTGCCGGTGCCGGTCTATCCATCCTACGATTTCATCGATGTACTGCAGTCCGAGCCGAGCGAGGTGGCGGCGTGAACCTTCCCGTCATTGCCCTGATCGGACGCCCCAACGTCGGCAAATCGGCGCTCTTCAACCGCATCGTCGGCGAGAACAACGCCATCGTGAGCGACGAGGCGGGCACCACCCGGGATCGCCACTTTGCGCGGGCCGAATGGAACGGCCGGCAGTTCTGGCTCGTCGACACCGGCGGCCTTACCGACGATCCGCGAATTCCGATGGATGTCGAGATCAAGCGCCAGGTTCTGCAGGCAATCGACGAATCCGATCTGTTAATGCTCGTCGTCGATGCGAAAACCGGCCTACACCCGAGTGACTCGCGGGTCGTCGAGCTGCTGCGCGAATCTCGCAAGCCCTGGATCCTCGTCGCCAACAAGGTCGACGATCCATCAACCACTGATTTCTACGAGTTCTACGAGCTCGGGGCAGGCGATCCGGTGCCCGTGTCCGCGCTGAATGGCAAGAACTCCGGCGACATGCTCGACGTTCTCGTCGATAAGATCCCCACCGTCGCCGAAGAAGAGCCCGAGGCGCTGCGGGTAGCGGTGGTCGGTCGGCCCAATGTCGGCAAGTCGTCGATCATCAACCGACTTCTGGGTGAGGATCGGCTCGTCGTCGCCGACGAAGCCGGAACAACCCGCGACGCGATAGACACACCGATGACCTATCACGGTCGCGAGCTGATTTTCGTCGATACCGCCGGCCTGCGCCGGCAGTCGAAGGTCGACGAAGGCATTGAGTTCTATTCGGCGCTGCGCACCCGGCGCGCGATCGAGCGCTCCGACATCTGCATCCTCGTTCTCGACGCCGCCGAAGGTTTGCACAATCAGGATCTCAAGATCGCAGCGCTGGCCTGGGAGAGCGGGCGTGGGTTGATCGTGGTCGTCAACAAATGGGACCTCAAGGAGAAAGACAACAACACCGCGGCGAAGTTCGAGAAGGAAGCGCATGAGAAAGCGCCGTTCCTCAAGTTCGTGCCGTTCGTGTTCACGTCGGCGCTGAGCGGGCAGCGAATCACGAAGATCCTCGACCTGTTGCTCGAGGTCGATGCCGAGCGCCACAAGCGGGTGAGCACGTCGCAGGTGAACAGCGCGCTAGAGGAGATAGTGGGGCGACGCCAGCCGCCACAGGCCGCGGGGCGGGAGGTCAAGCTCAATTACGCGACCCAGGTGGAGACGGCGCCGCCGGCGATCGCGGTGTTCGGCAACAATCCTGACCTCGTGCAGGAACACTACGTGCGCTACCTGCACAACTCGTTTCGCGAAGTGTGGGGTTTTCGCGGCAATCCACTCCGCATCATCATGCGGCGCAAGTCGGCGTAGATGGCGCCAATCATCGGCGTCATAATCTCCTATCTCGCCGGCTCGATACCGTCGGCCTACATCGCCGGCAAAGCGCGCGGCATCGATCTCAGAAAGCACGGCTCCGGCAATCTTGGCGCAACCAACGTCGTGCGCGTGCTCGGCGCCAAAATCGGCGCGGCGGTGTTCATCGCCGATTTCCTGAAGGGTTTTCTGCCGGTGTTCTTCCTTCCGGTATACACCGAGACTTTGCGCCCCGAGCTTTGGGCTCTGGTCTACGGCGCGGCAGCGATACTCGGACACGTCAAGCCGATCTTTCTGCTGGGAAAGGGAGGAGGGAAGGGCGTCGCCACCGCCAGCGGTGTCTTCACCGCGCTCGCGGTGGTGCCGATGCTGATCGCCGAGGCGGTCTGGATCATCGTGTTCTACTTCACCCGCTACGTCAGCCTTGCCTCGCTGCTTGCTGCCGCAGTTCTGCCCGTCGCCATTCTCGCGTGGTATCGGAAGCCGCTCGGCCCGATTTTCATCGCGAGCATTGTCATTGTGCTGTTCGTGTTCTGGACCCATCGCGCCAACATTGGCCGGCTGCGGCGTGGTGAGGAGCATCGCTTCGTGAAGAAGGACGACGTGTCCTGATGCGATGTACGGTCGTCGGAGCGGGCGCGTGGGGAACGGCACTGGCCGATCTGTTGGCGCGCAATGGCCATCTCGTGACCTTGTGGGCGTATGAAGCCGACGTCGTCGAATCCATCAACTCGAAACACGAGAACGTCAGGTTTCTCGGCGGACACTCCATAGCGCAGACGGTCGTGGCCGAGCGCGATATCAAGTCGGCGGTTTCGAATTCGGAGCTCGTCGCATTCGCCACACCATCTCAGGTGCTGCGACGGATTGTCAGGGCGTCACTGCCGGCTCTGCCAGGCAAGGCGCCGCTGGTGGTAGCCACCAAGGGCATCGAGAAAGAAACGCTGTGTCTGATGACCGACGTCCTCGAGCAGGAGGTGTCGGGCGCGACGGTCGTCGCGCTATCGGGCCCCAGCTTCGCAACCGAGGTGGTGAGCTGTCAGCCGACGGCGGTGGTCGTTGCATCGAGCAACGACGGTGCAGCGGAAATCGCGCAGCTCGCGTTCAGCTCCCCGTACTTTCGCACCTATACGCATACCGACGTGATCGGAGTCGAGCTCGGCGGCGCGCTGAAGAACGTCATGGCTGTCGCCACCGGAATCGCCGAGGGACTGGGCCTTGGATTCAACGCCCGCGCGGCGCTGATCACCCGCGGCCTGGCCGAGATGATCCGCCTCGGCGCAGCGCTCGGCGCGGAGGCGGGTACTTTTGCGGGGCTCGCCGGGCTAGGCGATCTGGTTCTCACGTGCACCGGTTCGCTGAGCCGGAATCGAGCGGTTGGCTTCGAGGTCGGGAAGGGTAGGAAGCTGGAGGATGTTCTCAGGGATCGTGAAACGGTAGCCGAGGGAGTAGTCACGGCGCAGAGCGCCCGCGAGCTCGCGGCGCGTCATGGAGTGGAGATGCCAATTGTCGACGCGGTGAATCGAGTGCTATTCGAGGGCCAGTCGGCCCGCGGTGCGATAGCCGAACTAATGACGAGAGAGCTCCGAGCGGAGGTTGATCGATGAAAGCGAAAGAGCCGGTGCAGGAGTTCTTTTCGATCGGCGATGTGTGCACCCTCACTGATCTCAAACCGCACGTGCTGCGGTACTGGGAGAGCCAGTTCAAGTTTCTGCATCCGGCAAAGAACCGCTCCGGAAACCGCGTGTACCAGCGTCGCGAGATCGAGCTCATCATGCTCGTCAAGCAGCTGCTCTACACCGAGAAGTACACCATCGATGGCGCGCGCCAGAAGATCGACGAGTACCGGAAGAGCGGCGAGCTCCGCACCGTCGCCCGCGCGGCACTGGATTCGCAAGCCGTCGAATCAATGGAGACGGAGCTGCGGTCGATTCTCGCTATACTCGACGGGCAACCCGAGGAAAAGGGAGCTGAAAGTTGATCGAGCCGCTGGTGGTTGTATTGCCGGTGTACAACGCCGAGCCGACGCTGGCCAAAGTCGTGAAGGACGTCCGACGAAATCTGCCGGGAACGTGGATCATCGGAATTGACGATGGATCGACCGACGGTTCGCGTAAGCTGCTCAAGACGGTTGTTGACGAGACGATAGAGTTCGACAAGAACCGCGGCAAAGGAGCGGCTCTCCGCGCCGGGTTTGACGCCGCGCTCAAAAGAGGAGCGGGGGCAGTCCTCACCATCGACTCGGACGGACAGCACGACGCGGCATTCGCGCCAGCTATAGTAGGCGCGCTCGATCGTGCCGACATCGTGATCGGAACGCGCGATCTCTCGGGCAAGGCCGTCCCCAAACACCGTCGCATCGCCAACATGATCTCTTCGGCGGCAACCCGCGCGGTTTCGGGCGGGAAAGTCCGTGACAGCCAGTCGGGGTACCGCGCGATCAAGGCAGAGGTGCTCCGCAAGGTACATGCGGTCGGCGACCGCTACGAATACGAGACCGATTTCATCATTCGCGCCGCGCGCGCGGGGTTCACGACCGTAAACGTGCCGATCTCCACGATCTACGGATCCCCCAGCTACTTCCGCGAATTTCGCGATGCATGGCTGGTCATAAAAGTGCTATGGCGCCATCGCGCCGGAATCTTCAAGCGGTGAGACTGCTCTGTACCAACGACGACGGCATCCTCGCCCACGGCCTCGCCTGCCTGATTGAAGCCGCGAAACCGCTCGGTGAGATCACCGTCGTGGCCCCGGACCGGGAGCAGAGCGCGACGAGCCACTCGTTGACGCTCCATCATCCGATCCGACCGATCGAGCGCGGGGAGCGCCGGTACCAGGTCGACGGCACGCCGACGGATTGCGTGATGCTCGCAGTGGAGGCGCTGATGCCGGAACGTCCCGATTTCGTGTTGAGCGGGATCAATCACGGCCAGAACATGGGCGAGGATGTGCTGTATTCGGGAACCGTCGCAGCGGCAATGGAGGGTCTGTCGCTTGGCATTCCGTCGGTCGCGATCTCGTTCGCCGGCGGCGACCTGCGCGCCGACGTGAGCATGCTCGGCGATCAGGTCAAGCCGCTGCGCGCCCTTCTGCAGCACGTCCTCTCGTTGCCGTCGTTCCCGGAGCAGACGCTATTGAACATCAATCTGCCACCGCTGCGCGGCGATGACATCCGGGGCGTCAAACTGACCCGGCTCGGCAGGCGGGTGTACTCTGATTCCCTCAAGCCGATGCAGGATCCCTGGGGCCGCCAGATCTACTGGATCGGTGGGGGATCGATCGCCTGGTCAGGCGAAGAGACTTCCGATTTCATAGCCATTCAGGAAGGTTACATATCGGTAACTCCGCTTCATCTCGACCTCACCCATCACGCGGTGCTTGCATCGGCGGAGAAGTGGTGGCGACAGCCGTAACCGATCACGAGTATCGCGGTCCTCGCCAGCGGCTCGTCGAGCTGCTGCACGAGCAGGGCATCAACGATCTCGCCGTGCTGCACGCGATCGACCAGGTACCGCGGCACCTGTTCGTGCCGACGGGAGTACGACACCGCGCTTACGAAGATTCAGCGTTGCCGATCGGAAATGGCCAGACGATCTCGCAGCCGTCCATCCACGCGCGGTATCTCGAGCTGCTGAAGCTCAAGGGCAACGAGAAGGTGCTTGAGATCGGCACCGGCTCTGGATATCAGACAGCGCTACTGGCGCAGCTCGCAGGGCAGGTCTTTTCGATCGAGCGAATTCCAGCGCTTCTCGACACGGCTCGAGAAACTTTGCGCAAACTCAACGTCCGCAACGTTTCGTTCCTGCTCGGAGATGGCACGCTTGGGTGGAGACAGTACGGGCCCTATGATGCGATCCTCGTCGGCGCGGCAGCGCCTTCGGTACCCGCGACGTACCCGGAACAACTGGCTGAGGGCGGGCGTCTGCTTATTCCACTCGGCGATAAGGATGAACAGACTTTGTATATGTTCACGCGCCACGGCGACACCCTCGAAAAGACGGAAATTGCCCCCGTTAGGTTCGTGCCGCTTGTCGGCAAATACAGTTGGGAGGACAACTAGTGCCGCAGCCACAGCGCCCATTCGTTCCTCATCCGACGCCGACCAGGCCACCGCAGACGGGAGGGCGCACGGAGTTTCGGTTGTCACGACCCTTCGTTCCCGGCTCGGAGCAGCCAGCCGCGATGGCGCCCGAGACGACGGATGACATTGCGCGCGAGAGCAGCGGCGGTCTACCGGGGATCGAAGAGTTTTTACAGGTAGAAATGGTTGCGTCGGCGGTGGCACCCGCTCAGGACCCTTATGAGGAATTCGAGGAGCCGGACGAACTGCCACCGGTCGAACATTTCCTTGATCCGCTACCTCCGGTGTCGAGTTTTGCCGACGAATTCCCCTCCAATTTCGACGCCGGGGCGGGGGGTTCTGGCGGCGGTGTCGAACCTCTCGGTACGAACGAGGAAGGGTGGCTGGAGGACGCGTGGCAGAACTACGACTGGAAAGCCGCAGCATCGCTCGGAGAGACCGCCGAGGCTGAGGCGTCGAACGCATGGGCGGAAACCGACTGGGGTTCGATGTCGCTGCGCGCGAATGCGTCACGTCCGACTGCGGCGCAGGCAATCGCCAGCGCGCTGGACGAGATCGCGCGACGGATCCGGGACGGCGAGCTGGTCGTGCCTCCGTCCGCGACCGGCGTCGTTCCGGATCCGACCTCCATCGCCGCGACCCTGGCTTCTCTCCTGGGCATTCGCAAATAGGGATGGAGACGATCCATCTGGAAGTCCGCGGCAGGGTACAGGGCGTCGGGTTCCGCTGGTTCGTGGTGGAGAAAGCGCAGGAGCTGAAGCTCGCCGGATGGGTGAGGAACAGGCACGACGGCAACGTCGAAGTCGCAGCGGCCGGCACCAGCGAGGCGTTGGCCCGACTCGAATCGGCGGTGAAGACCGGGCCGCGCGCCGCTCGGATCGACGATGTTCGAGTGCTGCCGCCGATTTCCGCCGAGGAATTGCCCACTCCGTTCGAGATCGCCCGCTAGTTGGCAGCGTCGCGCGTCCTGTTCGTCTTCCTCGATGGGGTTGGTGTCGGTGCTGATGACCCATCGATCAACCCGCTGGCGGCTGCCGATGCGCCGGCATTGCTCGATATCCTAGAGGGAAGGAAGGCCGTCTCGGACTCGTTCTCATTCGTTGGCGCCCGGGCGTCGGCAGTGGCGCTGGACGCCACACTTGGGATTCCTGGGCTACCACAGTCCGGAACCGGGCAGATCGCTCTCCTTACGGGACTGAACGCCGCGGAGCGCTTCGGTCGGCACTTCGGTCCATACGCTCCCACCACTCTGCGGTCGATGGTCCAACAAGAAAGCCTCCTGGCGCGCACCGTGCGCGCCGGCAGGAAGGTCACGTTCGCGAATGGCTATCCCGCTGATCTGATTGCAATGGCCGAGGATAGCGGACGACGGCCGTTGCCGCTCCGCGCTGCGATCACGATCGCAGCTCTGGGCGCGGGCGTGCTGAGCCGGCATGAGGCCGACATCATCAGTGGCAACGCGGTCGCAAGCGAGATCACCCACGACTCCTGGCGAAGGTTTGGCACTCGCCCGGAGATACCTGCAATCGCGCCGGTCCAGGCCGGCAGAAATCTCGCCCGGATCGCGAACAGCCACGATCTGACGTTGTTCGCCCATTACGCGACGGACAGCGCCGGACACTTAAAGGACCTGAGCGCCGGAATCGCCGCGTGGCAGTTGGTCGACGAGTTCATTGGCGCTGTAGTCTCGAGTCTCGACGACGACGTGTTGCTGATTGTCGCCAGCGATCATGGAAATCTGGAGGACGCGCGTACACAGCACACCCGCAATCCGGCACTTTGCATCCTTGTCGGGCCCGGGCATCAGACGCTCGCCAGGGAACTGCGCGCACTGACGGATGTCACACCCGCGCTTCTGGGCTTGCTGACAAATCGAGGGTGCCGACCAGCTTGAGGAACTGCTACTTTTGCAGTATCGATTGCCCGTCACCGAACGCCCCCGTAGCTCAGGTGGATAGAGCAGCGGTTTCCTAAACCGTTGGCCGGGTGTTCGAGTCACCCCGGGGGCACTTCACCTGGTTCTACTTCAAACAACATCGAATGACATCACCTAACGCTTCAACCCGGCGCCGCGGGGGCGACGAGGAAAACCTCGCCGAGTGGTTCATGCTCCATAAGCGTGAGATCACCTGGGCTGCCGTTGCCATTGTGGTGATTGCCGGCGGGATCTGGTTCTACGAACGCTCGCAGACAATCAAGAGCCAGCGCGCCGAGGCAGCTTTCTATCAGGCTCGACAGGCCGCCGCATCGGGCAACCTTCCGCTTGCCGCCTCCGACCTCCAGAAGGTCGTCACGCGCTACGAGGGGACGCAGGGAGGAGCTCAGGCAGCCGTGGCGCTTGCCCAGGTCCTGTATGAGCAGAAGAAGTTCAAGGAAGGGATCGACGTTCTAAAGAAGGCCGAGGGCGACGTCCCGGACGACTTCAAGGCGTCGGTGCACGTGGTCGAGGCGGCTGGTTACGAAGAGCTCAAGGACTTCACGTCTGCAGCTCAACAGTATGAGGCGGCTGCCAAGGCTACCCGATTCCCGGCGGACAAGGCAGAGTACCAGGCCGATGCGGCGCGAAACTATACCGCGGCCGGGAAGAAGGATCAGGCCAAGGCGATCTGGACCGAGCTTGCCAAGGACGACACGAACCCGTTGTCGGCGGAGGCCAAAGTCAGACTTGGCGAGCTGGAAGCGAAGCCGATGTCCACCTGACCGCACCGAAATTCAACTCCAGTTCCGAGGTCTAAGGAGTCGCTTGCGCGGCTCCTTTTTTTGTTGGGTGTTTCGTGGAGTTTCAAGTACCAGGCAGGGCCAGCAGGGGGCGTCGTCAGGCGCTGCCATGCGCTCTGCACTATATGCGTATAAGATAGATTATGTAAACCACACCCTGTGGTTAATTGTGGAGAAGTCTCCACTATCCACCCGGCCTGTCCCGAACGCCCTTCTGCGGGCGGTCTTACGGGACGGATTTGATAAAATGGTTGAGCTGGGCTGCCAAGAACACCAGCTGGACCGTGCAGCGACAGTCTGTCACTCGATCTCGCGCAGAACACCCTCGAAAACGATCCGACCTTCGCCACGGAGCGATGGCAGCCAGGTGTCACCCACTCGCTTGAGGGTCACCGTCAGCGGCAAGGAGGATCGCGTCCAGAGGGTGGTCTCAGTGCCGGATTCGCCCCAGTCGGTAAGCGCGATCGCGGTTGCCACGGCGCCGGTGCCGCAGGCCAGGGTTTCGTTCTCTACTCCCCTTTCGTAGGTCCGATAGGCAAAGGAGCCGTCAGGTCGCCGGGAGACGAAATTGACGTTGGCGCCATCGCGGAGCTTGGGGTGGTGCCTGAGCTCGGATCCGCGGCCTGAGACATCGGCGGCCTCGATGTCGGCAATATCGACGACGACATGAGGCACTCCAACCAGCGCATAGGCAAGCCGACGCTCTCCGGGTCGGATTCCCAGGTTGCTGGCGTCCGGCCGCACCTCACGTACGGGCTCGAGATCGACTTCGGGCAGGCCTTTTCGGATTCTGGCCTTGAGCGCGCCGGCGGCCGTATGAAGAGTGAACCCGGTCGCCCGGGCGAGACCTAGCTGCACGGCGAGCCGGGTGCTGCAGAGGCTGGCGTTACCGCAGAGGGCGGCCTCCGACCCATCGCTGTTATAGTAGCGCATGCGGACGTCGCCTTCGCCGGCCTTTTCGACGAATACCACCCCGTCCGCCCCAATCCCAGTCCCGCGAGCCGACATCGACCGGATAGCGTCGACGTTCTCGAGGTGCCGCGCGTCGCTCGCCGTCGAGTCGAACACGACAAAGTCGTTGCCCGACCCCGTCATCTTGTAAAACCGCTGGCCCTCGGCCTGACCCGCCATCAGATCCTCCCGGTCAGGCTCCACCAGCGCAGACGCCAGACCATCCAGATCGCCTCGCGGACGATCTTTTTTGACATCTTACTCACGCCCTCGGTGCGGTCGACGAAGATGATAGGGATTTCGACGAGCCGGAACCCACGCTTCCAGGCACGATAAGACATCTCAATCTGGAAGGCATAACCATTGGATTTGACGGAGCTTAGATCGATCGATTCAAGTACATTCCGACGGAAGCACTTGAACCCGCCGGTGGTGTCGAAGATCGGCAGGCCGGTCACAGCCCGCGCGTAGATGTTCGCCGCGTAGCTCAGAAAAAGCCGGCTCATCGGCCAGTTGACGACATTCACATGTCCGTTCTGGTAGCGGGATCCGAGGACGACGTCCGCTTCCTTGATCATCGCCAGGAACTCCGGCAGCCGCTCCGGATTATGGGAGAAGTCGGCGTCCATCTCGAAAATGAGGTCGTACCGCCGCTCGAGCGCCCAGCGAAACCCGGCGATGTAGGCCGTTCCCAGCCCCAGCTTCCCCGACCGGTGGATGATGTTAACCCGGCTGTTATTTGCAGCTATGCCGTCGACGACTTCGCCGGTTCCGTCCGGGGACGCGTCGTCCACCACCAGCACCTCGAGCGACGGATCCTGGGCGAGGATCGCCGGGATGAGGCGGGCAATGTTGAAGCGCTCATTGTAGGTAGGAACGATTACGAGGGCGCGATCAGGCAAGGCGTCTCCGGTCGCTCCACGCCCCCCCGCCCAGTACTACCAAACCAAGCAGGATGGCGATCCAGGTCACCACTTTGCCGCGCTGATATGAGGGGCTCGTAAAGTTAAGCTCGACCGTGCGGGCGCCTTCCGGTAGCTCGACACCAATCAGAGAGTAGTCGGCGCGGCCAATCCTGCCCGGCTTCCCGTCGACCGAGGCGACCCATCCCGGATAGTAGTTCTCGGACACGATTAGCGATGAACCCGCCGGCGCGGGCGCGCTGAGATCGATCTTCACGCTTCCCGGTGCATAGCTCCTGACGGAGGTCGCGATCGACAGTGGTGCCGGCAAGGACTGGATCGCCCCCGCACTGGCGACCTCCGCCGAGGGGTCGAAAAGTGCCGCGCGCCTCACGTCAAATCTCGGGTTGAGAACCGTGGCGAGTACCTGATCGTCGGGTGCCTTCACTGCCACCGGAGTCACCCACGAGTACGGGTTGTTGCGATTGACTCGGTAGAGATAGGTCGTGTCTCCGGCAGCGTTGACGACAGGGCCCTTCACCATTGTCGTGTTTCCGATGAACGGCAGTTCGGAGATATTGGTTAGAAAGTAGCCGGTATTGGTCAGGGCGAGCACGTTTGCCGTGAACAGCCTGTTGTCGTCCGAATTCGCGCCGACTAGCTCGTTGTAGCGGCCGATCTGATTTCCGTGGTAGCCGAGCACCTGTCGGATACCGTGGGACATTAGGGCGTCGCCCCCCAGGAAGGCGTCAGGTCCTCGCGTCTGCCGAACGGGAAACGCCAGCACCCTGGTGGGTTGGGGCTCGCGCTTGAGGATATCGACGATCGCATCCGACGCGTAAATAGTTTTCGCCGGCGCCGAGAACATCCAGTAGAGTCGCTCGATCGACCAGAGATCGATCGCCATCAGGAACGCGAGCGCCCACGCGGCGACACGGATGCTCAGTGTGTTGCGGGTGAAGGCGTACCACACGGCGAACATCATCACTACAAACGCGAACGAACGCCACGCACCCAGAAACAGCGCTCCGCGATTCGCCTGCACGCGGTCGAGCGCGCGCGGATCGGCAAATGATTCAGCGATGCTGTTGAGTGCGCCGACCGACGCAAGGACTGCGATTACGCCGCCCGCGATCAACCACCCGACCATGTATTTACGACTGACTCGCAGCTGCAGGAATCGCTCTGTTCCAGCGCACGCGAGGAGTCCGATCGCCAGGGTGCCGACGAAGAAGATTGTGGCCGGGGCGCGGAAGTACTTCGTGCCGGGAATCAACGCGTATGGAATGTGATAAAACGGCGTCGCGCTGCCGAGTGACCACAGGACGGAGATGATGAGCGCCGAGGTCCAGAAGATGATCTGTTTGCGGCGCGGATCGGCGCGCAGCCCGAGAAAGGCCGCCCCCGCCAGAATGAGCACCACCACTCCGACGTAGTCGCTGTGGAGGTGGATGAAATTCCGGCCCCAGTAATTGTCGAGCATGCCGGAGAACTGGGGCAAATAAGCGTTGAGCAATTCCTCGGGAGGCCACGCGTACGAGGTCGCCGCCGCATAATCGGCGAGGCCGCCGGCGCGGGGCGACCATTTCACGTATTCGCGCACCGGGAGGTACTGCACTGCCCCGATTGCCAAGCCGATCAACACCGCGATGAGCGCTGCCCCGAGACGACGGATTGCGACGTCGCGCGGGAGTCGCCCGCCCTCTAGCGTCGCGAATGCGAGGAACAGCGCGTACGCACCCGAGGTGAGGAGCATGTACTGCAGGAGCTGCGGATGCGGACTGAGCACGCACAGTCCGACTATCAGCGCAAAGGCGCCCCAGCTCCAGTTCTTCCCTTCTCTGATGCCCCGATGGAGCATCCAGAGTCCGAGGGGAAAGAGTGCGCTGACGAACAGCTTCCCGTCGTGGCCGGGCGAAACCGACGACGCGATCTGGCCGCTCATCATGTAGGCGAGCCCGCCGACCACCGACCCGAAAAACCCGTAGCCGAGGCCGCGCAGGAAAACGTAGGTGAAAAAGCCGGCGAGGAAGATGTGAATGATGAACCCCCACGTCATCGCCACATCGGTGGGCATGATCATCCGCAGCAGGAACGTCGGATAGAAAATGTCCCCATGCATTGCCGCTACGTACGGCATGCCGCCGAACAAGTATGGATTCCAGAGCGGGAAATGTCCGGTCGCGCGCAAAGTTGCGGCGGCAAAATCCCTGAAGGCAAACCCGGCGATGTACTGATCGCTGTGCGGATTGACGAGGAACCTCCCCGCGAGCGCGGGATAGGCGAGCGACAAGGTCGCGACCGCGTACACGAGCGCGGCCCACGCGGACGCGAAGCGCGGCGCCGGAAGCGCCGCGGGAGTCGGTGCAGATGTAGCTGTCGTACGGATGGGAGTTCTCTCGCGCTGCCTGGCCATGTCTCTTCAGTGTGGTAAGGACTTTCTGGTTGCGCCCGCGGCAATATACAACCCACTCGGCACGAGCTCGACGATCGTCAGCCAAAGCCGCGCGGCGATGGCGACGAGCGCCGCGTCGGCTTCGTTGGCGAGTCCGAGCTGGGTCATGAATGCGGCGAGTGTCAGCTCTCTCACGCCCAGACCGGCGGGCGCGATTGGTGAGATGAAACCGAGGAGGTACGCGGCGGTGTAAACTGCGATGTACGAGGACAGTTCGCCAGCCGCCGTGCCGAGCAAGCCACGCACAAAAAGCTCGAAGGCGACACCGTAGAAGAGCCAGGAGAGAGCGCTTGCAACGGCGGCAGTCCACACACTGGTACGTGGAATCGTCGGCGGAAGGATCTCCCTGGCGATCAATTTTCCGGCCCACCCGGCAAGCGGCGGGAGGAACCGCGGCGCGAGGAGCAGCAGAACCACCAACAGCACCGCCGCCGCGCCGACGAGCAGCGGCTCGCCGAGCAACTTCGCCCCCGTCACCATCACGATCCCCGCTCCGGTAGCGAGGCTGACCGTCTGCATCAGCACCGAGGATCCAGCGGCAGCAAGCGCGGACAAACCCCGCCGTCGCGCCATCACGCCCATCGCGGTCAGCGACCAGATATTTCCGGGTACGTATTTGCCGAGGTTGGAGAGGAACCAGATGCGCGCGGCGTCATTGAATGGCAGCGTCGAGTCCCATGCCATCAGAATGCGTCGCCACCCTTCTATGAGTAACGCGTAGGTTACGAGCACTACGAGCGTCGCGAGTGAGATCGACCGCCACCCGAACTGAATGTGCGTGAATCGCGACTCGAAGTTTCCCCACTGGCTAGCGAGGGAACGCGCCGCGAAAAACAACACCGCGGCAGCGAAGATCCATTGCGCGACCCTGAAGAGGTTACGACGCGTTACGGGCAATTACCTGTCGGTAGATCTCTGCGTATCGCCGGGCGGCGGACTCCGGCGCGAAGGTCGAGAGGGCGTAGAGCCTGCCTGCCTTGCCCAGATCGATGCCGCGACCGTCGCGCGCGAGTAGGTCGTCGAGTGTCCGCGCGAGCGCGTCCTTGTCACCGGGCTTGACCAGCAGGCCGGTTTTCTCGTGGTGGATCACGTCGCGAAGTCCACCCGAGTCGAACGCAATGACCGGTGTCTCACACAGGAGAGCCTCGACGGCGACGAGTCCCAGTCCTTCATCGACCGACGGCAATACAACGGCAGCGGCGTGCTGATACAAAGCCGCGAGCTCTGACTGGGGCAGCTGTCCTGACCAGCGCACCCGGGATGCGATGCCCAGCTGCCCTGCCAATGCCTTGAGCGCCTCGCGGTCGGGCCCATCGCCAACAACTTCCAGCTCGGCGGCAGTCTTCATTGCAGCCATCGCATGCAGGAGGTGGTGCAATCCTTTCTGCTGGTTCAGTCTGCCGACGAAAAGGAGGGTGCGATTGTCGCGCCGGTCGGAAGGCTCGAACAAATCTGTTGCGACCGGCATCGGCGCCACTTCCGGGTGCACGCCCGGCGCGAGCGCTTCCGTTTCGTCCTTGAGCCAGCGCGACACGGTCGTTACTGCCGCGGAATGTCTGAGCACGTGGGTGAATAACGGCTTGGCGACACCCACGGTCCGGGCGAGCCTCACATCCGTGCCGTGCAGCGTGGTAACGAGTGGAACGTGTGCGAGACCGCCGACCCACGTGCCGACGACACCGTTGGGGAACCACCAGTGCGCGTGAACTACCTCTGGCTCGAAATTGCGGCGCGCGCGCACCGCGTGCACGAAATCGGAGCCGAGGAAGCCGACCAGGGCAAGCTTGGCCGTCCACGAAGTGGCAACATCGCTTGCCATGTTGCCGGTGTAGGCGAGGCGCTCGTACCGCCGTGGCGCGTAGCGAAACCGATCGACAGTGATGCCCTCGATCTCTTCTGATGACGCCAGACCCTGCGCTGCCGGCGCGACGACCCGGACTTTGACGTCCTCGCCACGCAACGCGACCGCCAGGCGCAAAATGAACGATCCCGCCGCGTCGCCCTCCGACCGTGGGAAGGAGTGCGTGAGGAACAAGACGTTCACGCGATCAGGTTCCGCTGGTCGTGTCACGCTCCCGTGACAGCTCGTCCAGTTGGGAGCGCAGCTGGGTCAATTCGGCGCGCTGGGCGGCGATCATCTCTCCGAGAAGTCCCGTCGCGAAAAAGATGCTGCCGACTATGACGCAGGTCTCCACCAGATTGACCAGCGGACGAAAGCCGACGCCGCCGATAACCCGCCACAGGATCGCGACAATGCCGACGATGACGCCGATGATGAACAGCACGGCGCCGAGCAGCCCGAACAAAAGCAGCGGTTTGCGCGCGAAGCGGAGCTCGAACCAGACGGCGAGCATGTCGAGCACGCCGACCGGAATCCGTCCGATTCCAAATTTGGATTTTCCCGCATTCCTCGGATGCAGCGGCACTGGTACCTCCGAGACCGAAAAGCCCTGGGCCGCGGCCATCACCACCATGTAGCGGTGCCAGTCGGGGCGGTTGGGCAGGCTGTCCATCACTTCCCGCCGATACGCTTTCACCGAATTCAGATCGCGGACGTTCACCTTGAACAACGAGCGACTTAGACCGTTGTAGATGTTCGAGACGAACGCCTTCTCGTACTTGCGGCCTTCCTTGTAGCCGGTGACGATGTCCGATTTGCCATCCAGGATTGGCTCGACGAGACGCGGGATGTCTTCCGGCTTGTACTGGAGGTCGGCGGGATAAAACACGAGGACGCCACCGCGCGAATGGAGGTAACCGGTGCGCAGCGCATCGGCGATGCCGCGGCGCGCGCCGTGGCGCACCGGTTTGAGAAACGGATAGTCGGCGGCCAATCTCTGCAGCACGGGCCATGAATCGTCCACCGAGCCGTCGTCGACGACGATGACTTCGTATTGCCGGGAGCTGGCCGCGAACGCTTCGCGCGCCTGCTCCATGAACAGAGGAAGATTTTCCGCTTCGTCTTTTGCCGGGACCAGCACGCTGACGTCGGGGCGGCTCGTCGCGGGCTGAAGCGGACTGCCGCTCTGAAAGCGTTGCGCCGCGTCAGCCTGCGAAGCCGACGTCATACGCGCTTGCGCATCCTGGCTGAAAGCACCCCTAACTGATCGCGATACTT
>CAMLDY010000052.1 GCA_946478895.1 uncultured Gemmatimonadota bacterium | reverse complement strand
TTCGCAGTAGCATCGTCGCCAGTTGTCGGTTCACCACGTCGGGATGTCACTCAGCTGCGTCGTAGCACAGGCAATCGCCTGTGCCATAAGCCGAGTAGAAGCGTCCCGACGTCGTGAACTACCGGCTGACATCTACGCCACTGAGAACTCGCACCCGTTCCGTTGCAGTTATCCGAAGCTGTACCCGCTCAGAACTTCCTGACCCCGACCCACGCCCCGCCCTGTCCGACCACCCGGCTCTTCACGTAGAACGCCGCTAAAAGCACGGCGTACTGGAGGAAAGTGCTGACCTCGCTCCGGAATGCTTCGCCCCAATGGTACTCGCCTGGTGGCGGCGGGGTTTTGGGTGGACGCGGAATCCAGCGCGGCGTAGAGTTCTTGTACTCGAGGTAGTCGCGGCCGAAGATCGACTCGAGGACACCCTCCTCGTAGCGCACGATCAGCTCGTACTCCACCGCGAAGAGCAGCACCGCGATCGGCAGGAACCACAGCACTCCCGAGATCGTGACGAATCCCATCCAGACCAGAAAGTTTCCGATGTAAAGAGGATTTCTGACCCACGAAAAAATCCCGTACGTCACCAATCGCTGCACGTTGCGCGAGCGGCGACGCGTGACCGTCCCGGCCGCTGCGACGCCCGCGAGCCTGATCACCTCACCGATCGCGATGAGCGCTAGTCCGACTTCCCAGCGAAACGGTGACGTCGAGCCCGGGAATACGAGTGGAATTCCGAGGAACAACAGCGGCAGCCAGCCGCGGTGGCGGAACAGCACCGAGCCGATCTGGGCGGGAACCGATTGCTCGGTTGCACTCACCGGACCAGGCACGCGGGTCGGATTCGTCAACTGCGGCCCTTTTGCTCAGCCCCGGTTTCTTCCCACGGTGAAAAAAGAGTCCGCCACTGGTCGGGCACGGGAATGGGCTTGCCGTCGGGTGAAACGGTCACGTACACGATCGACGCGTCGCAGACAACGGCATCGTGATGATTGCGCACGACCTGTCGCACGATGAAGCTGGTGTTGCCCACAGACGTCAACCCGGTTCGAATGCTCAGCTCGTCGCCCGGGAAAGTCTGCGCCTGGTACGAAGCTTCCACCTTGCGTACGACGGCCCACAGGCTCGTCTTCATGTACTCGTTGTACGACATGTGTCGCTCGAGGGCGGCCCACCGGGCGCGCTCCATCAGCGTCAACATATGGGCGTGATTGACGTGGCCCACTGAATCACAGTCGCTCGGATAGATATGAACCTTGAAGTCTTCAGTCATCGGCTCGTCGCGCGGAAGTCAGCGTCGAAACTTAATGCCCAGGGGGCGGGACACCATTCACGCGCTAGATTTCGATGATGTCTCCCGCCCGAACCGAGAGCGCTGAGTATCTGGATCGCGTTCCCGACGTCGACCGCTTTCTCAACGAGATCTCTGGAGTCACCGAGCTCGCGCTCGACACCGAAGGCGCGAGCTTCCACCGGTTTCTCGACCGCATCTACCTGCTCCAGCTTTCGACCCGGGACCGAAGCGCCATCATCGACCCGCTGCCCATCGGCTCACCCGCGCAATTGGGCAAGCTCGTCGAGAGCGGCAACGTCGAGGTCGTTTTTCACGATGCCGACTACGATCTGCGGCTGCTCCACCAGGACTACGGCTGGCACGTCACCAATATCTTCGACACCCGTATCGCGGCGCAGCTGCTCGGCATCAAGTCCTTCGGACTTGCGGCGCTGCTGGAGCAGTTTTTCGACGTCAAGCTCGACAAAAAACACCAACGCGCCGACTGGTCGATGCGACCGCTCACCCCCGACATGCTGGAGTACGCCGCACAGGACACGCGGTTTCTGCTCCAGCTCAAGGATCAGCTGCAGGGCGAGCTCGAGAAGCGCGGCCGGCTCCACTGGGCACGAGAGGAATTCGCGCGACTCGAGGGCACGCGTTGGGAAGCGGAAGAGGAGATGGAAGGATTCCTTCGCCTCAAGGGTGCGCGCGATCTCACCCGTCGCGAGCTCGCCGTGCTCCGCGAAGTCGCGAACTGGCGAGACACCGTCGCCGCACAGCTCGATCGCGCGACCTTTCGCGTGATGGGCAATGAAGTCCTGTTCGAGCTTGCGCGCCGCGCGCCGCGCAGCGTTTCCGAGCTCGGCGCAATCAAAGGCATGCCCAAGGGCATGATCGAGCGCGCCGGAAGCGACATCATCTCCGCAATTCGGCGCGGGATGGAAGCGCCGGAAGCCGAGCTGCCCAAATTCCCCCGCGGCCAGCGCTGGAACAAGGACCGTGACTTCGACGATCGCGTCTCCCGCCTCAAGGCCGTGCGTGATGAAGCGGCGACGCGGCTGGAGCTCGATCCCGGCGTCCTCTGCTCGCGTGAGCGACTGGAAAATGTCGCGCGCAGCGGAGCGAGGTCGATCGAAGAGCTGGCGTCCGTTCCCGAATTGCGGCGCTGGCAGATCGAGGAGATGGGAGCGGGCTTTCTCCGTGCGCTGACGGGTGCGGTCTAGGGTCTCTACTCCGGTGGCTTGAACACGAAGCGCTGCTCCATCCGCGTCGCGACCGCGCAGTCGCCCAGTCGGGCAGGATGAAATCGCGTCTCGAGAAGCGCATTGGCGACGGGCGCAACGAAGTCGCGGTAGCCGGCCCTGACCAGCTCCAGTGACTCCGGCTGAATCATTCCATCAGAGGCAACCGTGAACGCCATGCTCACCGTATCGCCGATGCCGGCGAGTCGGGCAGTGAAAGGGTAGCTGGCGTCGATGCCCGCCGCTGGCATCGATGCATACCTGAATGGGAACCCGTACATCGGCAACTTCACCTTGAAGATCTGCCGGTACTGCGAGACGGTATCGGGCTGGTCTTCGGTGCGGAGCTCCAGAAGCAGAGGGATCGACTCCACTTCACCGGTCGGCGGAGCCAGCGATTCGCGGGAGATCGCGGCGAGTACCGACCGCACGGTATCGGCAAGCGACGGAACCAGTGCGATGTCCAGTACATCGATCTCGCTCAGCTTCCCGTCGTTCTGGGCGGTCGCGTAGACGATTGCGCCGATATCGAGCACGCCCCCCTCGCATCGCGAACCAATCGAGTCGCACGGAGCCACGCCTTTCACCACACTGAGCGGCGTCTTCGCCGGAGCTTTGAAGCGGCGCCGAAACTCCTCGGCCAGAAGGTTCTCGAAATCCCTGGGCAGCCTGATGCTGCTGTCCCGCGACCCGACGGTGAGCTTGACGATTCTTTCCACCGAATCGGTGGCGTGCAGGGTGTCGAGGCAGCCTATGCCGGTCCCGGGCGCCGGGGTTTTCGCGCGCCGCGTTCCGCTCGCGCCCGTTGCACACGCGGCGAGCAGTAGTGCCGACGCCGCGAGGACCGCGTGCGCTCGGGGCTTCACGCGAAAGTCAACGCGACGCCGACCGCTAGAATCCCAGGTACGCCCTTACCCTCGGCTCCATCTTCTCGGGTGTCCAGAACGGCATCCAGACGAGGTTCATCTCCACTTTCTCAACGCCGGGCATGGACATTATCTCCTTCTCGGCGTTGGTCATGATCTCGGGGCCGGATGGACAGCCGGGCGAAGTCAGCGTCATGTCCACCTTCACCGTCGATCCATCCACGGTGATGCCGTAGACGAGGCCGAGATCCATGATGTTGAGCTGAAGATCGGGATCCTTGACCCTGCGCAGGGCAAGCTTGACCTGGTCCTCGGAGACGACCCCGGTCGTTGCTGGCGCCGTCCCCTCGGCGGCTGGAGCGGTGGATGCAGTTTGGTTTTCGTCGCTCATTGCGGATTCCTGTTGCTATAAGCGAATAATCACTTCGACGTCACGGCATAAACAAGAGCGGGCGCCCTTTTGGGGCGCCCGCTTGTTTTCTTTCGGCCTGCTTAGTGGTGAGTCTTCGAGCTCTTTCTGGCGGTCGTCTTCTTCTTACTTGACGAGCTCTTCTTCGCGGAGCTGGCGCGTCTCCTCGCCGACGCGCTGGCGATGCTGTGATGCCTGGAGGTAGCGTGCCGGCGCCTGGATGGCGGCGGCGGATTCCAGCCCACCTCTCGGTCGGCGCGGAAGGTCTTCGACACCCTCACCACCTTGGGTCCGTCGAGAACCGACAGAACCGCGGCATCGGAGAGATCCGCGCGAACGTCGGAGATGACCTTCGCCGGACGCAGCGCGCGGGCAGCGTGGACGCGATTGGTGAGCAGGATGACGAACATCTCGCGCTCCGGATCGATCCACATCGATGTGCCGGTGAAGCCGGTGTGGCCGTACGCGGTCGGTCCAAGGTATCTGCCGGACCCATAGTCGCCTTCGGCGGTGTCCCAGCCGAGGGCGCGGTGGCCGAACGCCCGGGAAACGAAGAGATCGACCGTAGGCTTGCTGACGATCTGGACGCCGTTGTATTCGCCCCCATTGAGCATCATCTGAGCGAAGACCGAGAGGTCGGCAGCGGTGCTGAACAGGCCGGCGTGTCCCGCGACTCCGCCGAGCGCGTAGGCGTTCTCGTCGTGGACCTCGCCGCGCAGGGGGTAGCCCCGCGGCGGCGTGACTTCGGTCGGCGCGATCCGGTACTTCAGGGAATCGGCGGGTCTGTACATCGTCTCGTTCATGCCTAGCGGCTCGAAGACCCGGCGGTTCAGGAACTTGTCGAGCGGCTCGCCGGAGACTACCTCGACCAGCAGGCCAAGCACGTCGGCGCCAAGGTCGGAGTAGATGTACTGGGCACCCGGGCGCCCCTCGAGGGGAGTACTCAGGACGAGCGCGCGCGCCTCGAGCGGCGTCTGGGCAATGCGCCAAATGTCGCGGCCGGCGGGTAATCCCGAGGTGTGGGTCAGGAGCTCGCGGATGGTGACCTTGTCCTTGTCGCCGCCGCCGAAGGTCGGGAGGTAGTTAACGACGGGGTCGTCGAGCCCGATTTTCTTTTCGTCGTACAGGATCATAATCGCCGTGGTGGTGCCGACGACCTTGCTCAGTGACGCGATGTCGTAGATGGTGCGCTGGGCATCGACGGGAGTGCTTGTCTCGCTCCAGGACAGTCTGCCAAAGCCTTTCTCAAAGACCGCCGCGCCCTTTCTGCCGACGATGACGGCCGCGCCGGGATATCCGCCTGCCTTGATGCCGCGCTCAACGACGCGCTCGATCGCAGCGAGACGGGTGCTGGACATGCCTACTTCTGTCGGTGACTTGACCGGGAGGCCTTCGCCGGCCCGGGTCACCGTCAGCGCAGTGAGAATAACTCTGAGCAACGCTAACTCCTTGGACTACCTTAGTTTATACAGGTCGCAAGATCCGAAGTTCCGGCCAGGGACCTGGAACAACTTTTCAGCGGCACGGTGAACGGTACGTTTTGCAAACGATTCCTTAAGGCTAAAGTCACCGCTTTTCAAGAGGAATTTTCGCTGTGGAGGAAACTTCCCAGAGGAAACTTCCGATAGGTGTGTGGTGACTAAACAAGAGTCCGAGATGCCATTCGATCAGCTCGACCTCAAGCGTGCAATAGCTGGCGATGAGAGGGCGTTGCAGCGGCTTTGGTCGCAGCACGCACCCCACATCGACGCGGTCGTGCGCAGGCTGTGCGGAGACGCCGAGCTGGCCGCCGACATCTCGCAGGAGGTCTGGATGCAGATCTTCAGGGCTCTGCCAAGCTATCGGGGAGATTCGCAGTTCGGAACATGGGCCCATCGGATCGCGGTCAACAGGACACTCAATGCGTTGCGCAAGATCCGGCGCCTCGCGAAGATCGAAACGGACATCGAAGACGATTCCGCGATGACCGAGATGGATTCCGACCGGACCTTCATGGCGGAGTCGATCGAGCAGGCGATGAGCAAGCTGTCGCCGGGGGCAAGAGCGGTGTTCGTGCTGCACGACATAGAGGGATACACGCACGGGGAGATCGGCGAGGAGCTCGGAATCACTCCGGGCGGATCGAAATCGCAACTGTTCAAGGCGCGCGCCAAGCTGCGAAAGCTGCTGGCGCACTTAGTGGATGAAACACCAACTGTAGCTGGGAAGGGGAAGGGACATGTCGCAGCTGTCTGAAGACCAACTCGACGAGATGATCGACCGCGAGCGGTTGCGGGAGTCCGCGCCGCTAAACGAATGGCGCACCATCGCTGCGCGAGCGCGCGAAGAGGGATTGCTTCGCGAATCGGACGCAAACCGGATCTGGGGGTCGGCGCAGCCGTGGCTCCAGGCAGCGGCAGCGGTTCTGATCCTGGTGGGTGGGATCGCGATTGGACGCACTACGATCGCGCTTCCGAGCTCTGCCCCGATCGTCGCCAGCAACGAAGCCGTTTCTCCGGCAACAGACTCGCCCGCCGCCGTCGCCGCCCCTGCCAGCTCGACCACCCTTGGGTTCGGCTCCGTCGAGGAAGCATCCGCCGCGCTCAACCGCGCGCTCACCGACTATCAGCGCGCCTCTCGCTTCCTCGCCGCCAACAACGCTTCCAGCGGCACCCGCGATAGCCTCGCCATCTATGCAGCTCGCGCCGAGGCGCTGGACAAGATCGTGAACGCGACGGAGCGGGCGCTCCAGACGGCGCCGCACGATCCGGTCATCAACCAGTACTACCTCGCGACCATGGGCGCGCGTGTCGCGACCGAGCAGATGGTCGCCCGACCGGTCGTCTTGAAGGGATTCTAGAGATGGTGAGACGCATGAGATCATTCGCGCTCGGCGCGCCGGGAACACTCGCTCTGGCGGTGATCGGCATGTTCGCGCTCCCACTCGGAGCGCAGGAAACCAAGACACGAACCATCGTGCAGGCACCGACCGGATGGTTCGGTGTGCGGCTGTCCGATCAGGCGATGATCGACGAGCGCGGTAACGCTTTCTTCGACTCCTACCCGGTGATCACCCAGGTCGAGCCCGGGTCGCCGGCGTCGAAGGCGGGAGTGCAGCCGGGCGATGTCCTGCTCTCCTTCAACGCGCATGACATGCGCGGCGGCTCGGTGCAGCTGATCAAATGGCTGAAGGTCGGCTCACCGTTCGTGCTCCGAGTGCGTCGCAACGACAAGACCAGAGTGGTGAGGGGGGTGCTCGGCCGCCGGCCCAAGGACTGGGACCAGAACCTGGTGGTCGAGCTGACGATGCCCGAGATCATGGAGCAGCGCACCGGATCCATGGGTACAGGTTTGGTGCGCGCACGCATGCCTTCGCCCAAGCCGATGGTGGTGCTACCGCCCGCGCTCGGCATGGGCGGCGGGGTCTATCCATTTGCCGGAGCAGAATTCACCGCGCTCAACCCCGATTTGTGCGAGACCCTGGGCGTCAAGCCGGAAGGAGTCTTCGTGACCAGCGTCAGCGAGGGATCACCGGCACGCCTTGCCGGACTGCGGGGGGGCGATGTGGTGGTCAGAGCCGACGCGGTCAAGATCGACAACCCCATCGATCTGGTACAGGCGATCAAGACCGCCGACGAAACCGACCAGGAAATCGTCCTTCAGGTTCTGCGCAAGAACAAGCTCCAGACCGTTACTCTGCACTGGTAGGCGCGCTCACGCACTAGCCCGGACAGGCGGAAGCTTTCGGCCTTCCGGCAACAGCGATGCGTGAATTGCAACCGCGGCGATGGCCCCGCTCGCCGCGGCGGCGATAGCGAGCTGGGGTCCGCCTGCAATGTCGCCGGCAGCGAACACGTTCATCACCGATGTGTGATTGCGTTCGTCGATCACGAGCCTGCCGAGCTCATCGCGCTTGCATCCGAGCTGCGCGCCGAGATCGTCCGAGGGGTACTGGCCAATGGCGAAGTAGAGGCGCTCGCAATCGAGCGACATCCCGCCGTCTAGCTCAATGCCCGAGATGTCCTTGTTCCTCGACAGCACGCACTTGATCGGCTGATCCAGAACTGGAATGTTCAGTGCTTTGAGCTGATCGAGCAGCTGCTGCTCCATGTCCGGCGGCTCACCGTTGGTGCAGATCACGATCTCGCGGGTCCACGTCGTGAGCGCGAGCGCCATCCCGACGGCTTTGCGGCCCTTGCCAACGACGACGGTCTTGCAGTTACGCGTTTCGTAGCCATCACAATCGGGACAGACGTGGACAGTCTCTCCGTAACATGCGTCGAGGCCGGGAATGGGCGGCCAGACATCCTTGATTCCGATCGCCAGCAGAATGCGCCGGGCCTCGATCGTCGTCCCGCCGCGCAGGCATATCGCGAAAAGCTCGCCGGTCTCGTTGATCGCCTGATCGACGATGCCACCGATGAACTCCACTCCGTATCGAGCGCATTCGTCACGGCCGATGGCGCGGAGCTCGGGCGAGCGGATGCCCTGATGACCGAGATATCCGTTGATGCCGCGGGTTTCCCAGTTTCGGGGATCGCCGGAATCGACGACGACAACTTTATGTAGATAGCGCGCCAACCAGAGCGCTGCGCAAAGTCCGGCCGGGCCGCCGCCGACGACGACGACATCATAGCGTGGTGTCATGGGATCCGCGGGGTGCAAATTCGATTCCCCGCACTCAGCGCGGAATTAGATTAATCGAGAGTGGTGCGCGACATGCCTCGTCACACCTGATGTCGATTTCTTCCACTTCGTTCACATGAAGATCGCGGTTCTCGATCCGGCGAGCGGAATCGCCGGCGACATGTTCATCGGTGCGCTCATTGACGTCGGTCTTGACCGCCCCTGGCTCGAGCGTCTGCCCGCGACGCTTGGGCTCGACGGCGTTGGCGTGCGAATCGCCGACGTCCAGCGGTCGGCAGTGCACTGCATGAAAGTCGATTTTGACATTCCGCCCCAGCCACACGGGCGCGCGGTGTCCGAGATCCACCGCCTGATCGACGCCGTGGAGATCCCGGAAAAAGTCGCGCGCCTCGCGCACCAGGCATTCGAGGCGATCGCTTCCATCGAGGCGGCAATTCACGGAGTAGCGCCCGACGAGCTGCACCTGCACGAAGTCGGCGCCGTCGATGCGATTCTCGATGTAATCGGATCGATCTGGGGCGTAGAACAGCTGGGAATTGATCGCATCTACAACACCCGGATCTCGCTCGGCGATGGCACGGTGAAAACGGCGCACGGAATCCTTCCCGTTCCGGCCCCTGCAACCCTACGGCTGCTCGAGGGCTTCAACGTCAGGCATGGCCCGTCGGGCTCGGGTGAGCTGACTACGCCGACCGGAGCGGCCTTGGTGCGCGTGCTGTCACGCGGCGCGCCGCCCGATGAATACATTCCGCGCCGCAGCGGCTACGGAGCCGGTACCCGTGACATCAAGGGCCAGCTCAACGCACTGCGCATCATCCTCGGCGAGTCCACCGCCGAGCAACATGATCATCACCATCACCATCATGAGCACGTGCATACCGAGCATCTGCACGTGCTGAGCGCCGACATCGACGACATGTCTCCGGAGGAGCTGGCGGGAGCGGCCGACGTCCTTCGCGCCGAGGGCGCTCTCGATGTCGTGCTGTTGCACACGACGATGAAGAAGGGTCGGCTGGGGACACGCGTCGAAGCGCTGGTGCAGGCTTCGGATCTCGCTCGACTCGAGGAAAAAGTCTTTCAGCACTTCACCACTATCGGCGTAAAGACTTTCGACGTGGTGCGGAGCGCACTGCAGCGCGAATCGAAGCTGGTGCGCTTCGACGGACGCGACATACGCGTCAAGGTCGCGACGCTTCCCGACGGCTCGCACCGCGCGAAGCCGGAATTCGACGATCTGCGTCAGGTCGCCGAGGAGACCGAGCGCCCGGTGGCGGAGATCAGGGCGGCGGTGATGAAATCTCTCAACGGTTCGGCTGCAGACGTGGCCGGCAGCACCGGGGTCTAGATGCAGCTCGGGGACCGACTGCTCGACGCAGTTCGAAGTGCGGCCGGCGATCGGACCGCCTACGTCTGCTATTCCGGTGGAATCGATTCGACCGTCGTGCTCGCCGCATCGGTGCGCGCCGGGCTCGAGACGGTCGCTCTCCTCGGAGTCAGCGCGTCGCTCGCCGCGGCGGAGCGCGCAGACGCGCACCGGATCGCCGCCGAAATCGGCGCGCGGGTCGAGGAAGTGGAAACGACCGAAATGGATCTCGAGGGTTACCGCGCCAACGCGGGTGACCGCTGTTACTACTGCAAGACAGCGCTCTACGACAACGTCCAGGAATTGGCGGCATCGCGCGGTGAGGACGAAGTCGTCTTCGTCGGCACGCATGTCGATGATCTTGGCGACCACCGTCCGGGGTTGCGGGCTGCCATGGAGCACGGCGTCGTCGCGCCGCTGGTCGATGCGGGATTCAACAAAGCGGACGTGCGCGCGCTGGCGCGCGAATGGAAGCTGTCGAACGCCGACAAGCCGGCCGCGCCCTGTCTCGCCAGCAGAGTCCCGGTGGGGATCGAGGTTACACCCGAGCGTCTGGCGCAAATCGAAGCGGTCGAGGAATTCCTGCGACTCAACGACGTCTGGCCGGCGCGAGCCCGCTGGCACGACAGCGTGGTGCGCCTGGAGATCCCGGCCGAGATGTTCGAGCGTGTGGTGAGCGATCCGTTGCGTGGAGAGCTGCGACGCGCTTGTCGGAAGGCGGGCTTCAGGTTCGTTGCGCTCGATCTGGGTGGACTTCAGAGCGGCAGCGTTTCGCTCCCATTGGTCGGGTCGTGATGCACGTACGCTGGGATAAGGATCGGGAGGCAAGGACCGGCGTTCCGGAAGTGGTCTATGGACCGGGCAAGACGGCCGCGCACCTGCGACAGATTTTCGAGGGCTCCGAGGAGCTGCGGATCGCGTCGCGCCTCAGTGACGAGCAGATGGAGGTTCTCCGCGATCTCGCCGCGATCCATCCCGAAGCCAGGATGGCGGTGCGGAACGGCAGACCGATTCGAGAAATGGCGCCGATTCCGGTGATTACCGCCGGCACCGCCGACATCCCGGTCGCGCTCGAGGCTTCCACAACGCTGGGTGCGATGGGCGTTCCGACGGCGACCCACTTCGACGTCGGGATCGCGGGCATCCACCGGCTGCAATCGATACTTCCTGAGCTCGCCAGCGCGCGCGTCTGCATCGTCGTCGCTGGAATGGACGGCGCGCTCCCCGGAGTGGTCGCGGGCCTGCTGCGGTCGCCGGTGATTGCGGTGCCGACGTCGGTGGGAAGCGGCGTGGCGCAGGGCGGGATGGTTGCGCTCAACACGATGCTCGCCACGTGCAGTCCGGGCGTCGCTGTCATGAATATCGACAACGGGTTCGGCGCCGCCTGTCTGGCGCTCAAGATCATCGGCAGCGCCTGGCCCGATTAGGCGACGAGCCGCAGTGTAGCGATTCCTGAATGGAGCTCGGCGTCTACACTTTTGCGGAGACCACGCCCGACCCGGTAACCGGTCGGACGATTGGTGCCGCGCAGCGGCTCCGCGACCTGATCGAGGAGATCGAGCTCGCCGATCAGGTTGGGCTCGAGGTCTTCGGCGTTGGCGAGCACCATCGGCCGGACTTCGCCGTGTCAGCGCCGGCAGTAGTGCTCGCGGCAGCCGCGGAGCGGACAAAGAAGATCCGGCTCACGAGTGCCGTCACCGTGCTGAGCTCGGACGATCCGGTGCGCGTATTCCAGGATTTCGCGACTCTTGACCTGCTCTCGGGCGGGCGTGCGGAGATCATGGCCGGCCGCGGATCGTTCATCGAATCGTTCCCGTTGTTCGGATACGATCTCGACGACTACGACGATTTGTTCGCGGAGAAGCTCGAGCTCCTGCTGCGGCTCGTCGATGACGAGCGGGTGACGTGGGCAGGCGAGCACCGCGCGCCGCTCGAGAACCTCGGAGTCTATCCGCGGCCGCTGCAGCATCCATTGCCGATCTGGATCGCGGTCGGCGGCACTCCGCAGTCGGTCGTGCGAGCCGCGACGCTGGGACTGCCGATGGCGCTTGCGATCATTGGCGGCTCGCCCGAGCGATTTGCGCCGTTCGTTTCATTGTATCGCGACACCGCATCGAAAGCCGGACACGACCTTTCGCAGATGCCGGTGAGCATCAACTCGCACGCCTACATCGCCGACGACTCGAAGCGGGCGGCAGACGAGTTCTTCCCTTCGTATGCGTACGTGATGACCAAGATCGGACGCGAGCGTGGCTGGCCGCCGACCACCCGCGAGCAGTTCGAGGCGCTGCGCTCCCCACGCGGCGCGTTGCTGGTGGGAGATCCGCAGGAAGTAATCGACAAGATTCTCTTCCAGCACCGGATCTTCGGCCACCAGAGATTTCTGGCTCAAATGAGTGTCGGCACGATGCCCCACGCGCAGGTAATGCGCTCAATCGAGCTGTTTGGCACGAAGGTCGCCCCTGTGATTCGCCGAGAGACTGCGAGCGCGAGACCTGAATAGCCAACGCGTGGGGAAGTCGTACGCCGATGACTGAGAGCGCCACAACTATCGAAAGCACAACCCAGCTGCCCGCACTTGGGCACCGGCAGGTGCTCGTTGCATTCAGCGGACTGGTGCTGGCGATGTTGCTGGCTGCACTCGATTCGACGATCGTTTCGACGGCACTGCCGACGATCGTCAGCGAGCTCGGCGGGCTCGAGCATCTGGCGTGGGTAGTGACGGCGTATCTCCTGGCGCAGACCATCGTCACGCCGATCTACGGCAAGCTCGGCGATCTCTACGGCCGCAAGATCATCATGCAGTCGGCGATCGTGCTGTTTCTGATCGGATCGGTGCTGTGCGGGCTGAGTCAGAACATGACCCAGCTCATCTCTTTTCGAGCGATTCAGGGACTTGGGGGCGGTGGGCTCGTCGTTACGACCCAGGCCGTCGTCGGCGATCTCGTGCCGCCCCGCGATCGCGGGCGCTACCAGGGAATCTTCGGCGCGGTGTTCGGTCTCGCGAGCATCGCCGGACCTCTACTTGGCGGCTACTTCACCACGCACTGGACGTGGCGGTGGATCTTTTACATCAACCTTCCGGTCGGGCTCGGCGCGCTCGTGGTGTTGGCCGCCACTCTGCCAGCGAGCTCGCGGCGCATCGCCCACGCGATCGATTACGCGGGCGCCGGGCTCGTGGCAGTAGCGCTGAGCACCATCACTCTGCTCAGCGACCTCGGTGGGACGGCGTATCCATGGTCGTCGGGGATCATCATCGGCCTGATAATCGTGAGCGCTGTTGCTCTCGCGTTGTTCGTGTTCGCCGAGAATAAGGCCAACGAGCCGATTCTTCCGATGCGGCTGTTCCGCCAGCGGACCTTCGTGGTGACGTCTCTTATCGGCCTGATCGTCGGCTTCGCGCTGTTTGGCTCAGTCACCTACTTCCCGCTCTATCTGCAGGTCGTGAAGGGCGTAAGTCCAACGGCGTCGGGCATGCAGATGCTGCCGATGATGGGCGGCATGCTCGTTACATCGATCGTGTCGGGACAGCTTATCAGCAGGACAGGACGCTACAAGCTGTTTCCGGTGCTGGGCACGGCGGTGATGACGGTGGGACTTTACCTGCTGTCGCGACTCACCGCGCAGAGCACCGCCATGACGGCATCGCTTCTGTTGCTGGTGCTCGGTGTCGGGTTGGGTCTGGTGATGCAGGTGCTGGTGATCGCCGTTCAGAACGCCGTCGAGTATCGCGATCTCGGCGTGGCGACATCGGGCGCGACTTTGTTCAGGCTCGTCGGCGGCTCGCTCGGCACCGCGGTGCTCGGGGCAATCTTCGCCGCGCAGCTCGCCACAAATCTTGCCAGCATGCTGCCCGCCGGCGCTGCGGGAGCCGCGTCTCAGGGCTTGAGCATGCAGGCGATGGCGAAGCTGCCGGCGGCGACGCGTGGACTGTATGGGCGGGCATTCACCGAATCGCTCGACACCGTTTTTCTCGTTGCCGCAATTGTAGCCGCGGTCGGGTTCGTCCTGACGTGGCTGTTGCCGGAACGACCGCTGCGAGAGACGATCGCCGCTCGCGCCGCCGCGCCAGGTGCAGAGGCCGGCGAAGCATTCGCGCGACCGATGGATGAGGATGCAGTCGCTTCGCAGTTGTACGCCACGCTGGCGAGGATGGCGGATCGGGATGTCCAGCGCGCGCACATCGAACGAATCGTGACCCGCGCCGGCGAGACATTGACACCACTGGCCGCGTGGCTGCTCGTGGAGATCGAGCGGCATCCCGAGCAATCTCCGTTCGACATCGCCCACGGTCGTGGCGTGGCGTCGGATCGGGCGCAGGCGGGTCTGGAGGAGCTGCGCCGTCGCGGGCTGGTCACCGTCCCGCGTCCCGACTCTCCGGCGCACTCCCAGCTGACACCGCGTGGGTGCCAGACCCTTGATCGCATCGTCGCCGCGCGCCGTGCGCATCTGGCGGAGCTGGCCGAAGAGTGGGATCCTACCCACGAGGACGATGCGGCTCAGTATCTTCGCGCCGCGGTTCGCGACCTCGTTCCCGACGTCAGGCGGGTGAGCTAACTCGGGACGGCCAAGTTTTCCTGCGAGGTGCCGATGAGCGACGCAGTCTCGGGCTGGGATACGTTCTATGTGATCATCGGATCGTCGGCCGCGGCGCTGACGGGTCTGATGTTCGTGGTGGTTAGTCTGACCACCGAAATGAGAATGGAGGCGGGTGCTACCGCGGCCGGCGTCGCGGCCTATTCATCGCCTACGATCGTCCACTTCTGTCTCGTGATCCTCCTCGCCTCGGTGCTGACGTCGCCGAAGCATACTGCACTGAGTCTCGGGATCAGCGTTGGCGCGGTCGCACTGATCGGGCTTGGGTACATGGTTGTGGTGGTGCGGCGCATCAGGACCGTCACTCAATACAATCCGGTGGGCGAAGACTGGCTGTGGCACACCGTTTTTCCGCTGATCGCGTACATCGTGATGGGGGCCTGCGCCGCGATCCTGGCGGGCGGCTCGGCCTGGCCGCTCTACTTCGTGGCCGCTTCTGCGCTGCTCCTGCTCTACACGGGAATCCACAACGCCTGGGATACGGCGACCTGGATGGCAATCAGCCAGCGGCAATCGGGGAAGCCACCGACCGGAACGAACGCCGTCTAAGGAACGCGGTCGTTCGTCCGCGGGTCCGGGTGTTCGATCCGCGCTCGAATGCGCCGCAGCGCCCAGTCTGCGTGTTCAGCGACGAGCGAGTCGGGATCGTTGGAAGCGCGGGAAAGCGAAGCGACATCTTCGTCGATGCCGACATTGCCAAGCACCGTCGCCGCATTGCGGGCGAGACCTCGTCTTTTTGCCCGCTTCATCGGCGAGCCTTTCAGTTCGTTCCTGAAGGATTCGTCGTCAAGCTCGAGAAGTTTTCTCGCGACGGCCCGCGCGTCACCCGACACGATCGGTCGCGGCTCGAATGATTCCTCCTCGAGCTCGGTGGCGAAGCGGATGTTCCAGGGACAGACGTCCTGGCAGATGTCGCATCCATATACGAGCCCGCCGATTGCCGGACGCAGATCTTCGGGTATCGCACTCTTCGCTTCGATGGTCAAATAAGAAATGCATTTGGTCGCATCGAGCACTCGCGGCTCGACGAAAGCGGCGGTTGGGCAGGCGTCGAGGCAACGAGTGCACGTCCCGCAGCGATCGACCGCGAACGGCTCGTCGGGCAACAACTCGAGATCCACGAGCAAAGCCCCAATGAAAAAGAACGAGCCGATGCGCGGGTTGACGAGATTGGTGTTTTTTCCGAACCAGCCGAGACCGGCGCGACGCGCGAGATCGCGCTCGAGGATGGGGCCCGTGTCGACGTAGGCCTTACCACGAACCTGACGTCCCAACTGGTGCTCCAGCCAGCGATGCAGCTCTTCGAGGCGCGCAGTGATCAGGTCGTGATAATCGTCGCCGCGCGCGTAGCGCGCGATCGGGCCGCTGGGCTCGCGACCTCCGTACGACATGCCGACCACGATCGCCGACGCAACGTCGGCAAACGGAAGCCGGGAATCGCGCCGCTTCGCTGCACCACGCTCGAGGTATGCCATGTCGCCGGCGTACCCCGCGCCCACCCACTCGTCGAACCGGGCAGCGGTGTCCATCGGCCCTAGCGACGCGATTCCAACGAGGTCGAAGCCGAGCCCGTATGCCTGCGCCTTGAGCAGCTCCGTGTCCGCGAAAGTCTCAGCCGCGACGGCAGTCATTCGTTTGAGCCCGCCCACCGCGCGTAGCGCTCGACGTCTGTGACCGTCGGTATGGCATTGTAGTCCCCATATGCGGTGTACATCCGCCAGCGCAGATAGGTGGGATCGGGCAGGGGGAGAAACGGGAAATGACGGTACCAGCCGCTCGACCTGAATCTCCAGGTGACCTTCATCAGATCCACCGCGAGCCGCGGGCGGCGGAGCGCACGCAACGCCAGATGAAACGCGAGTCGTAGCCACGCCATGACACTCCTAATATATAGAAGTACCTATGCCAGACCCCGCGCGCATCATTGGACTCATCTCCGATACCCACGGTCTGGTGAGAGCGGGGGTGCACGAAGCGCTGAGCGGCGTCGAGCTGATTCTTCATGCTGGTGATGTCGGAGGCGATGCGATTCTGCAGGAGCTGCGATTGATTGCGCCGGTGCGGGCCGTATTCGGGAACACAGACGTTCCCGGCGATCCGGCGCTCGTGGAACGGATCGATCTCGAGGTGGGCGGAGTACATCTTCATGTGAGTCACGGACACGAGATCGGAAGTCCGACGCCGGCGAAGCTTGCCGAGCGCTACGATGCCGATGTCGTCGTGTATGGGCATACGCACCAGCAGCTCGTCACCAGAATCGACGGCCGGCTGTTCGTAAATCCGGGAGCGGCTGGTCCAAGGCGGTTTAATCTCAAGCCAAGCGTCGGAAGACTGACGATTGTCGGAGGGAGAGCCGAAGTTGACATCATTGACATCGCTTGAGCTGATGAC
>CAMLDY010000051.1 GCA_946478895.1 uncultured Gemmatimonadota bacterium | reverse complement strand
ACGACGTCATCTTCGAGGAGTTCAAGGGCACCGGCAACTGCGAGATCAAGCTCGATCGCTCGCTTTCCGAGAAACGAATCTTTCCCGCGATCGATGTCGCGACCAGCGGCACGCGTCGTGAAGACAAGCTCTTCCGTCCTGATCAGCTAGAGCATGTTTACACGCTTCGTCGCGGCCTACAACAGATGCCCTCCAGTTCGGCCATGGAGTGGCTCATCAAGCGCATCGCCGCTACGCCTAGCAACGACGCGTTACTGGAAGGTCTGTAAGCGGGAGGCGGGAAGCGGGAGGCGGGAGGCGCAGGCCGCGGGAGGCGGGAAGCGGGAAGCGGCGACCGCGAAGCGTTTGGCGGGATGCGATTCACGACAGAGAGACCCGTTCGTGCCCTCAGCAGGCGCCTCCCGCTTCCCGCTTCCCGCCTCCCTCTTTCTCGGTGCACTCTTACTCTCCGCCGCGCCATTAGCCAGCCAGGCGCCGGTGACCGCCCCTGCTATTCCCGAGCATCCTGAAGTCGTAAACCTCACGCTCAAGGGCGTGAAGGTGGTCAAGGCCAGCGAGCTCGCGTCGAGCATCTACACCACCGCGTCGTACTGCAACAGCTTCATCCTCAAGCCGTTCTGCTGGTTCAGTAAATCGAAGTATTTCTTCACCAAGAAGTACCTCGATCACAAGGAGCTCGAGCGCGATGTGCTGCGCATCCGGATCTTCTACTGGAAGCGCGGCTACCGCGAAACCGAGGTCGATACCGCGGTCGTTCCGCGCGGTCACAATCAGGTCGGCGTCACCTTCACCATCCAGGAAGGACCGCCGACCCTCGTCTCCAGCATCGTCGTCAATCAGCCGCCGCCGCCGCTGCTATCCGAGCGCGAGATCGGCCGCCGCCTCGTGCTCGGCAAGGGCGGACCGCTCAATCTGATCAGGCTCGACACGTCGCGGCTGAATCTCCTGACGAGTCTCTTCGACAAGGGCTATGCGGACGCGGAGGTCGACACGACGATAGTGATCGACAGCGCGACGCGCACCGCGGCGGTGACGCTGACGACGGTTCCGAAGTACAAAACGACCGTCGAAGACATCGTCATCAACGGCAACGAGGGAGTGGACGACCGCACCATCCGGAAATCACTCACCTTCAACATCGGCGACATCTTCCGGCGCTCCGACATGCTGCGCAGCCAGCGGCTGCTCTACGAGTCGAACCTGTTCCGCCGCGCGTCGATCGAGCCGCGCCCGCCAATCGACATATCGTTGCCAGACTCGGCGAAGGTCGTAGTCATTACCGTCGCGGAATCACCACCCCGCGAAGCCCGATTGAGCGCCGGCTTCAACACCATCGACTTCGTCCAGCTCGAGTCGCGCTTCACCCACTACAACTTTCTTGGCGCAGCGCGTCGGCTCGATGTCCAGTTCGTGGTCGGCAACCTGTTCGCCAGCTCTCTCAACGGCAAGGGAATCTTCCGCAACGCGTCGGTGCCACAGACGAGCGCGCTCGCGCGATACTTCGTTCCGACCTACAACGCCAGCGTCGAGCTCCACGAGCCGTGGTTCGGATCGCCGCGCAACGATCTGGCGATGAGCGTGTTCACGCATCGGCGCAGTGCTCCCGGCATTTACGTCGATCGCGGCTACGGCACGAGTCTCACCTTCACCCGTGAGGTCACCGACCGCGCGCCCCTCAGCTTCAACTACAGATTCGAGATGAGCAAGGTCGATGCGGGCGACGTTTACTTCTGCATCAACTTCGGCGTTTGCGACCAGCCGACGCTCGAATCGCTGCGTGGCAATCGCCGGCTATCTCCGTTGACGGGCGCGATCTCGATGGACCGCACCAACGATCCATTCTCGCCCAATCGCGGATTCCGCTTCACCGGCGCCGTCGAGCACGCGTCGACATTCACGCTCTCCGATTACCGGTACAACCGCGCCAGCGCCGACGGCGCGGCGTTCTACCAGATCCGTAAGCGCGGCGCGATCGGAGGACATCTCCGCGTCGGCTGGATCCGGTCGCTTGGCAGCACTGCGCAGGCAATCGGAATCGACGCGACGATCGGCGACAACATCCTGCACCCGCGCAAGCGCTTCTACGCCGGCGGCTCGCACTCGGTGCGCGGCTTCGGCGAGAACCAGCTCGGGCCGAGGGTGCTCACCGTTCCGATCGGCGTGCTGCAGACCCACGACAGCTCCAACGTCGCGTGCCTGTCGGGAAGCGATCCGACGCAGTGTGATCCGAACGCGCCGAACCTCAAGGATCGTGACTTCGAGCCGCGCCCGCTGGGCGGAAATTTCGTCGCCGAAGCCAGCATCGAGGCCCGCTTTCCCGTCTGGCAGGACCTCCTCGGCGCGGTGTTCGTCGACGCCGGAATGGTGAGGCAGGCGACCAATCCGACCCTTCCGCGCTCCAAGGCGGCCATAACTCCCGGATTCGGGGTGCGCTACCGCTCACCTGTAGGCCCAATCCGTGCCGATATAGGCTTCAACCCAGGGCGCACCGAGTCCCTGCCGGTTGTGACCGAGAAAATCGTCAATGGCCAAAGGACGCTCGTAACATTACAACAGCGACGTACGTACGCCCCCGCCTCCGGCGGCGGGCTTCTCAACCGGATGGTCCTCCACCTGTCGATCGGCGAAGCGTTCTAATGCGCAGGTGGTGGGTCCGCCTCCTCCTCGCTCTGGTGGTGGTGGTGCTGCTGTTGATCGGCGGCGTGCTGCTCATCACCAACACCGACTGGGGGCGGGAGCGCGTGCGCCGGTACGTCGAAGGACTCATTCAGCGCAACAGCCACGGCCTCGTTCACATCGGCGGCGTCACCGGCAATCTGCTGCGCGGCTTCACGCTCCACGATGTCGTGATCACCGACAGCGCCCACCGTCCGTTCGTCAAGGTCGATGAAGCGTGGGCGCGCTACAGCCTCACCACGCTGCGAGGCAAGCGGATCGATTTCCGCGAGGTAAAGCTGGTGCGGCCGGTGATCGTGATCGACAAGCTGCCGGGCGACAAATGGAATTACGAGCGGATTTTTCCGCGCGATACGACGACGTCGACGGGCCCGAAGAAAACCGGCTGGGGGACGTGGATCCGCTTCAGCGACGTGACGATGATCGAGGGCGACCTCACCATCCGGGCGCCATGGGCGCCCGACCCCAACATCACTCCCGCCGAGCAGCAGGATGCAGTGAGACGAGCGCTGGGGCCGACGGGACGGCTCAAGATCATCCAGCTGGCGAAAGGCTATCAGCGGGAGTCCAGCTTCCACCACATCAACGCCATTTTCCCGCTGGTGCGACTGGAGGATCCCGCGTACAAGACGCACCTCGTCGATGTCGCGGCGCTGAGGATGATCGCCGAGCCGTTTCGGCCGCCCGTCGCGGACGTGCGCGGATTAACCGGCACCTTCCAGTTCACGAGTGATTCGCTGTGGTGGAAAGGCGCACGAGTGGCGTTCCCCCAGACGAAGGCGAGTGGCGACGGCAAGTATCTGCTCACCAACGGCGACCTGCATCTGCGATTGCACGGTGATCCCGTGAATCCCGCCGACCTGCGCTGGGCGTGGGTCAACCTGCCAGAGGGCGGATCGGGCAAGCTGGATTTCGGGCTCGACTGGACCGGTAGCAAGAGCGTGTATCTCGTCCAGAACATGGACATGACCATCCAGCGATCGCACATCGCTGGACAGATCGAGGCGACCGTCACGGACACCGTCGCGTACAGAAACGCCGATCTGCGATTCGCCAATCTCGAGACCCGGCTGATCACCCAGCTCTTTCCGACAATGACTTTCCCGCGACCGCTGACGCTGACGGGCAGCGCGAAATTCAACGGCGGCGAGCACGCGTTGGCCGTGAACGGAGATGTCGTCGTCGACGACCGACTGTCGGGGAGGAGTCATATCGTCGCGGTCGGGGTGATGGGGCTGGCCGGCGGGGTGTTCACCGCGCGCGATCTGCGCACGCGAATGCTGCCGCTGCAGACGGGTCTCATGAAGGCGATCGCGCCGAAGCTGTTCCTCAACGGCACCCTTAGCGGGAACGCGACCCTCAACGGCTCGAGCGCGGGAATCATGACGGCGGTCGGCGACGTGACCAACGTCGATCGCGGAGCGGTCTCGCGCGCGACTGGAAGGTTTGCTTTCCGTCCGCGCGGCTTGCTGTGGGTCGATGTGGACGCGCGCATGCATCCGCTGTCGCTCGTCACGTTCGGCCGGATTGCGGCGCCGACGCTCGGCCTGCACGGAAACGCGAGCGGTCCGCTCAAGGTGAGGGGAGACCTCGGCAACCTGGCGATCAATACGCAGATGACCATCGCCGGCGGCGGATTCGTCGACGTGCGCGGCACCATGGATCTCCAGAGCACGGTGACCGGCTACAACCTCAACTTCAATACGAGGGAGCTCAACGCCAACGCCATCGTTGCAAAGGCGCCGTCCACGTCGGTGACCGCGGTCGGGTCATTCAAGGGACGCGGCTTCGATCCGGCGACGATGCAGGCGGAGCTGGTCGCCGACGTCGCCGCATCTCGCATCGACACAGTTTCGATCGACAGCGCCAACGTGCGCGTCGCGCTCGCCAACGGCCTGGCGACGTTCGACACGCTGGCGGTCGGCGTGCCGCAGGGCATCGTCGAGGCGAAAGGAACTTTCGGCTTGACGGCAGGCCGCACCGGGACGCTCTCGTATCACGTCGCCATTGACTCGCTGGAGAACTTCGCCGGATTGATCTCCAAGGACACCGGCGTCGTCCAGCCGCGGCCGGGGATCCTCGCGCGCAGGGTCGCGAAGGCGAAGAGCGATTCGTCTCGGCTCGCGCGCGCGACAGTCGTGGAGCGGGCAATCACCGGCCGCACCATTCCGCCGACCGTCGTCGACACTCCGACGGCAATTCCGAAGAACATTCTCTCTGGCTCCGTGCGCGCCGACGGTGTCGCGACGGGCAACATCAAGAACTTCAGCCTGCGCGGCACGGCGTCGGGCACCAACGTGATCGCCCAGGGCAATAGCGTCGGCTCCTTCACCGCCGACTACGACTGGGTCAACGCGAGGACGCCGCAGTCACAGGTGCGCGTTAACGCCGAAGCGCGCGCGGTCCGCGCTGCGGGATTCGATCTGGACAGCGTCGGGGTGAAGCTCACCTATCACAAGCCGAACGGCACCCTGAATCTCGTCGTCAATCAGGACAACTCGCGCACCTACGCCGCGGACGCCGCGTTCACGCTCGACAAGGTGCGCAACGAGCTGACGCTGAACAATCTCAGGCTGCAGATGGATACCAGCGTCTGGGCGAGCACCCACGCCGCGGCGCTGCACTGGGGCCAGGCCGGCGTGGACGTTCAAAACCTGGAGCTCCGCAACGGCGCCAACGGCCGCATCTACGTCAACGGCTTCGTACCCAAGCAGGGGAGCGCTAACCTCGACATCGCCGTCGACAATGTGGATGTCGGCGACGTGATCGCGCTCACGGAGAGCGACATCAACGCTTCCGGCCTCGTCTCGTTCAACGTGCACGCGACCGGCACTCTCGGGAATCCTCAATTCAAGGGCGCGTTCGGCGCGACTGATCTCGTCTACAACGGCACGGTGATGCCCGAGGTGCACGGCAACATCGAGTACGCCAATCAGACCCTGAGCGGACGCGCCGAGGCGATGCGCGCGGGACTGCCGCCCTTCCTCGTGGCCGAAGGCACGGTCCCGATCAACCTCGCTCTGACAGGCGTCACGGGCTCCAGATTCCCCTCTGACAGGCAAATCGCGCTCAACGTGACTGCCGACAGTCTGCCGCTCGACATGGTGCCACAGCTCCAGGGTTACGTCGCAAACCTCAAGGGCAAAGTCGCCACCAACTTCAAGGTAGCCGGCACTCTGAATCACCCGCAGGTCACCGGGCAATTCACGCTGCACGAGGGACAGGCGAAGGTGGTGCTGGCTGGCATCACTCTCAATCAGATCGAGGCATCGGTGCGACTGATGGGCGACACCATCGTCGTCGATTCCGTCGTCGCCTACAACAATGGACGCATTGCGATCACCGGCGGCATCGGCCTCAAATCCCTGACCGCGCCGAGCTTCGATCTGAAGCTCAAGGCGAATGCCGCGCAGGTGCTGAAGAACGATCGCGGCAATCTCACCGCCAGCGCCAACCTGGCGATGGTCGGCCCGTTCAAGGACGCGCACGTCACCGGAGATGTGCGGATCATGGACGGCGTTCTCTACATCCCGCCGCCGGAGAACAAGAATCTGGTCGGGGCAGGTGATCCCGCGTTGTTCAGCGTCATCGACACCGCGGTGATGGCGGACAAGGAGATATTCCCCAGCCAGAACCCACTGCTCGCCAACCTGCGCATGGATGTAGAGCTCCGCGTGGATCGCGATGTGTTCGTGCGCTCGCGCGAGGCCAACGTCGAGGTGTACACCGAAGTTCCGATGGGCGTACACGTGAACCGCGCCAAGGAATCGCTGGTGATCGACGGCGTGCTGCTCACCGAGCGCGGCGAGTACACCTTCATGACGCGGCGGTTCAACATCAAGCGCGGCTCAGCGACCTTCATCAACTCGACGGAATTGAATCCGACTTTGCAGGGCGTTGCCGAGTACGAGGTCAGAGAGCCCAACCGCGAAGCGATCAATATCCAGATCGTCGTCGGCGGCACGCTGAGCAGCCCGAACATCTCGCTCACCAGCGACGCGCAGCCACCGATCACCCAGAGCGATCTGCTCAGCTACCTCGCGTTCGGCCGCTCGTCGAGCTCGCTGCTGCAGCTCGAGGGATCGGGACTCACCAACGGCGGCGGCAGCGAGAACGTTGTGGGCCGGGGCGCCGCACTCGCCAGCCGTCAGCTTGCCGGTGTCGCGCTGGGTGTCCTCGCCGATCAGGTCGCCGGCAGCGCCGCCCGCTCACTCGGAGCCGACGTGTTCACCATCACTCCCGCCGACGTGCAGACCGACGTCGGAGATTTTCTGCGCGCCACCCAGTTCGAGTTCGGCAAGTACATCAAGTCGCACACTTTCGTCGCGATCAAGTCGCCCCTCGATCCCGCCGCGCTCCAGCGCCCCGGCATCCAGGTCGTGCACCGCTTCGGCGGCCTCCGCGGCTACCGCCTCGAGACCGGCGTCGATACCCGCTACCTGCTGCGCGAGCCGACGCTCTCCCGCGATCAGAACATCGGCACCACCAGCGCGTTCGGGGCGTTCCTTATTAGAGAGTGGCGGTTTTAGGGCGCGAGGAGTCAGGTGCGAGCTGCATCCCGGCTTGGGTCGAGGCGAGGGGTGCTCTCTGAAAAACTGCTCGCCCGCTCCACTCGAAAACCTGATGGGCGGCGTCTAGAGCGGGGGCGGGACTGCGCGATGTTTTTCTGAGAGCACCCCTCGCCTCTCCCGCACGGGTCTGTTGGCGCGCACCTCACACTCGCAGTTGGGATCCTACGGGGAGGCGCGTCGGGGCGGTCCTCGCCGTTCGATACGCGCCAACGCGTGGACCGCGCATTACGGCCGCACCCCGACAGCGGAACTTGGGCGTCCAGACGGCGACACCGCGCCGAGGTGCGCGGAACACACGCGGACAGTTCGATGCATAGATGCAGGGAGAGGCGAGGGGTGCTCTCGGAAAAACATCGCGCAGACCGCCCCGTCTGGGAATACCACTCACACGGCAGACCCCAAGGGGCGGGCGAGCAGTTTTTCAGAGAGCATCCCTCGCCTCGACCGGATCAGCGATGCCTACAAACTGGCAGCTCGCCGCTTGTACTCGGCCAGCGCCTCGTCGAGTCGTTCGCGAGCAGTCGTATCGCCTGGGACGTTGTGCGACGGGTGGATGTAGAGGCGCACGCCCCGATCGGCGAGGATCTCGGCGACGGTGGTGATGGTCATCCACACCACGGCCACGAACGCCATCGTCGAGACGGGGCCGACTTTGTCGACGTGATTCCTGAGTGGCACCGAGGAATCGCCCGCGGGAACGCGGGTGTCGATCACGACGTCGGCCAGCTCGAACAGGGTCTTGCCCGACGGGTGCCGTGATGCCGCGGCCTGCGCCGCCGAGCCCGTCGCGACGAGCCGCATCCCCTGCTCCTTCGCGCGCAGTGCGACGTCGATGTTGACGTTGTTGATCCCCGTGTGCGAGAAGATCCACATCGTGTCGCGCCTGTCGAACGAGTAGCTCTTCATGATCGCGTTGCCGTAGCCCTCGGCCCGCTCGAGGAAAAGGAACTGGTGGATCCCCATCTCGCCGGTAATTCGCGTGAAGAAAGTCAGCGGCAGCTCGATCATCGGATGAAAGCCGACGAACCCGCCAATGCGCGGGTACATCTCCTCCACCGGAATCGTGGCGTGACCGCAGCCGAAGGTGTGCACCCATCGCTCGGCCTCGATCGAATCCGCCATCAGCTCGGCGGCGCGCTGGATGCTGGGAAGCTGGGTCTTCTCGATGTCGTCGAGGACTGACCGTGTCGAAGTCAGCCAGATCTTGCTGAGGGTCATGATGTCGTTGAAGGTGAGCGAAGTTTCCGCGAGAGAATCGTGACGAAGATCACGAGGACGATGAGCGCGACCGGAACGATCGCAAAGGATCCGCGCATCCCGTAATTGCTGCCGAGCACGCCGGCGGTGTACGGCAGCAGCATTCCGCCGATGAGCGCCATTGCAATCGCCACGCTGAATGCGGTGCCGGAGAGCGCCGCGTAGCGGTCGCCGATGAAGCCGAGCACGGTCGGAAACATCGCGGCGAATCCGACACCGAGGGTGAACACGCCAATCGCCGCTATCGACACGCTGGTGGTCGTGAGCAGCAGCGCCGCGCCGACGAGCGCGATCGCGAGGCATGCGTAGAGAACGATGAACGCCGACGTCTTGCGCAGAATGTATCCGAGCGCGAGTCGCGCCAGCATCATCCCCGCCCAATAGAGCGACAGAATCATCAGCGCTTTGCGGGCCGGAACAGCGAGGACCTCCGAGACGAAGGTCGATGTCCACCCGCCGACGCTGATCTCCATCCCGCTCTCGAGGAACAGCATCAGTCCCATCAACAGCAGCAGCGGATCGCGTACCAGCTTTCCGGCGTCCGCGATCGGGAATCCCTGCGGCTGCTTCGGCGCCGGGAAGACAGCGACGGCGAGAAATGCCACCACGATCAGCACCAGCGCGCCAACGCCGGCGACGAGCGTGGTCTCGGTGAATCGGCCGGTCAGCGTGCCGAGCGCGAATGGAACTCCCATCGCTCCGACTCCGAAGAAGACGCCGAGCAGATTGAGATTGGCGGCGCGGCCGTCGCTGCTGATGTCGGCGACCAGCGCATTGGTGCCGCCGTTGATAACACCGCCGCCGAAACCGATCACCAGCACCGCGAACCGTAGCGACGTCATCGACGACGCGAAGGCGATCCACTCCAGGCCGGCCGCAATCAGCAGCGTCGAGACGAGCAGGATTCCCTTGTAGCCATAGCGATCGACCAGAGGTCCGAACACGAGCGACGAAGCGAGTATCCCGAATGACATCAGCAGAAACAAAGAGCCCGCCTCCGCTTTGCCGATGCCGAAACGCGTCATGATCGACGGCAGCACAGCGCCGAGCACCGTGAGAACGATGCCGAAGCTGAGCATCCCGAGGCACGCGCACGCGAACAGGAATCGTCTCGAGCTCATGACGTCACTCCGTCGGCGGCGAGCATCGCCATCTGGCCCGCCCCGTACAATCCGGCGTCGCTGCCGAGAGAGCTGGCAACGAGCTTCACCTGCTGGATGCCGATCGGCTGCGCCCACCGTTTGGCCTCGGCGTAGATCCGATCGAGAAACTGAACCGCGGGTCCGAAGACGCCGCCGCCGAAGACGATGATCTCCGGATTGAACAGGCTCACCAGGTTCGCGACCGCCATTCCCCATAGCTCGATGGCGTTGTCGATCGCGCCCCTGGCGATACGATCGTCCGCTTCGTAGGCGGCGAAGATCGCGGCGGTGTCGAGCTCGTCGGGATTCTTTCTCGACAGCACGCCATCGTAGGTGAGGTCGGGCCCGATCAGATCGCGTGCGACGCGCACCAGCCCTGGCCCCGATGCCTGGTCCTCGAGACATCCGTGCTGAACATAGCGCGGCATGAACGGGCGATCGACCCCGAGCCAGCCGATCGCGCCGGCGACGTCGCCGTGTCCGCGCACAACCTTCCCGCCCGCGAGAATCCCCGCGCCGATGCCGGTACCGACGGCGAGAAAGATCGCGTCGCTCGCGCCGCGCGCCGCGCCCCGCCACGTTTCGCCGAGGATGTACGCCGCTCGATCGCTATCGATGGTGACTCGGGTGTCGGCGCCGAGTACCGCGCGCAATTCATCGAGGAGAGGATAGTCGTCCCAGCCTCCAATGTTTGGCGCCCAGACGGTGCCGCGCGCAGAGCGGTACAGTCCGGGCACGCAGACGCCCACCGCCGACGCGTGGTGCTGCGCTCTCAGTTTCTGCACGCGCTCGGCGATGAGCGCGCCGACATCGCCGCCACTCCTCCCGCCGAGCGGCGCGACTTCACGCGAGACGATGTCGCCTTCGTCATTGAATGCAGCGACGGAGAGCTTGGTGCCGCCGAGGTCGGCTCCTATCACGGACATCCGCACAATATAGGACTTCACGGATGGATCGCGCCTCGTCGTCTGGCATCCATAGTCCCAAAGGTGGCAGGTCGGAGACGTGGTCAGAAGCACGGGTATCAGTTTATCCGGCGCATTCTATGGTGGCGTGACACAGCTAGAAGGCTAGTAGAACAACTGCTACCAGTGCATCTCTGTGCACCTCTCCCACCTGCCACCTTTTTGACTAGGGGTGCCAGACGACGAGCCGCGAGCTAGACGCCGAAAGTATTTAGCCATAAGGTTCGAGAATGTGCGGCCGCGCGACGGTGGTTAACCCTGATGGAATCACGGAGAAGCTCTACGGCTTCACGAAAAAGTTCGTGCCCAGCGACTGGAAGCCGCGCTACAACCTGAGCCCGCACGAGGACATTCCGTCGGTTTACTTCGATCCGTTTCTGAAGGAGAAGGTGCTGCGGACGATGCACTGGAATCTGGTGCCGTCCAAGCTCGAAAGCCGCGACAAGGTGGTGGCTTTCGACTCCCAGTACTCGACCTTCAACGCGCGGATCGAGACGGTGGCGACGGCGCCGACGTTTCAGCAATCGTGGCGGAGCCAGCGGTGTCTCGTCGTCGTCGATGGAATCATCGAGTGGGTGGGGCGGACGAAGAAGAAGCGCGTCCCGCACCTCATTCGCCGCCGCGACCGCGCTCCGTTCGCGATGGCCGGTCTCTGGAGCCGTTGGCGCGACGGATCGGCGGGAGAGGAGCTGTGGTCATGCACTGTCATCGTGAAGGATGCCGACGAATGGTACCGGCAGTTTCACGACCGAATGGCGGTGATTCTTTCGCCCGATTCGTACGGGGAGTGGATTGATCCGGCGCGGAAATCCGGACAACTCGATCTGCTTCAGAAATCAGCGGCACATTCGGACGAGGAGCTCGAGTACTACCCCATCTCGACGCTGGTCAACAATCCGCGGAACGACTCGGCGGAATGCCTCGAGCTCACCCAGCCGAAGGAAGACATCGAGCTGACTCTCGATCTTTGAGCGGCGAAGGGTGCGGACATCACTATACCGCCCGCACCCTCCTCCCCTCCTCCCGGTTACCTCGCACCCTCCACCTTAATCAGTTCGCTTTTCTTGCCGCATTAGGGCTCACCCAAAGTGACTATGCAGGCAGCTCGGGCAGATACTGTGGCTGAACTTCGAGTCCGTATGGGTCGAGATGTACCCTTCGACGGTGTGCCAGTAGTTCTCGTCGTCGCGGATCTTCCGGCAGTACGAGCAGATCGGCAGGATCTCCTGAAGCGTCCTCACCTCGGCGAGGGCGTCCTGTAGCTCGCGCACCAGACGCTCGCGCTCCTCTTCGGCTTCCTTCGCCGCGGTGACGTCGCGCGCCACCGAGTAGATCACCCGCGCGCCGGAATCCGGCGTCGCGTTCCAGCGAAGCCAGCGGTAGGTGCCGTTCTTACACAGGTAGCGGTTCTCGAAGTTGAGGGCCTGGCCGCCTCCCCTCACCGAGGCGTTCTGATTGAGCGTGCGCTCGCGATCGTCGGGATGAACGAACTCGATGAACGGCCGCGACATGAGCTCCTCTGTCGTAAAGCCCAGGGTGCGTTCCCACGCAGGATTGAGCCGCTTGAAGTAGCCGCTGAAGTCGAGAAAGCACAGCATGTCGATCGACAGATCGAAGAACCGCTCCTCGATGCGGCCGAGCTGCGGCTCGGCACCCGAGGTTTGCTGATTGGACACTTTTTGAGAGGTAGGATGATGTACCTATGACGATCATCCGGACGGTTTGGTAGCGCCCCGGGTCGGGGGGAATGCCGATAGGAAAATCTCTTGAGCTCGTATAGGGTCAAATAGCGACCGCGAAAACAGTAAGGTCTCGAACTACGACATGGACGCAGCCTTCAATTCCGCCCGCCGCGCGTGCTACGCCGGCCTAGACTCAGTCAGCCTCCGCCGCGAGGTCGCCAATCGCGTCTCGAGCGTCATCCCGTTTGACGCGCAGGCGTTCAGCACCTGCGACCCGGACACCGGCCTCGTCAGCCACACCGTCGCCGACGGGGTCCCGGGCCCGCTGGGGCGAGTCTATATCGAGATGCTTTACCCGACGGCGCTGGCGCGCATGGCGATCGACATGCCGCGACGCGGGCGCAACGTCTTCTCGATGGCGGAGCAATCCGCGGCGACGAACGCGGCGCTCCGCGAGTATGGGATTCGGCAGCAGTTTCACGTATCCATCGCCGCCGCCGGTAGACTGTGGGGCACGTGGTGCCTGATGCGAGGCAGCGAGTCCTCCGCCGCACGCAGCCGCGAATACGCGTTTCTCAATCGACTGGCGCCGCACCTTGCGCGTGGACTCCAGTCCGCCGCGCTCGTCGACCGTGGAATTGCCGACACCGTCGACGACCGCGATACCGCGGCCGGCGTGCTCGTGCTCGATCGCCGCGATCGCCCGATCCTTCAGACCCCCGTCGCCACGAAGTGGCTGGAGGATCTGCGCGACATTGGGCTCAAGCTGCCGGAGGATGTTCCACTGTCGATCCTCGGCCTGGCGCGCGAAGTCCGCACCAGACCGGACGAGCGGGGATTCGAGCGCCAGCTGCGCGGACGCGGGCGGTCCGGACGATGGTACTCGCTGCGCGCCTCGCTCGCCGAGCCCGATGCGTCAGGCGAGAGCGCGGTCGTCGTCGTCATCCGGCCGGCGCTGCCGCAGGAGATCGCGACGATTCTGACCGGGCTCTACGCCCTGTCGCCGCGCGAGCGCGAAGTCGTTGCGGCGGTCGCGCGCGGCGAAGCGACCAAATCGATTGCCGAATCGCTGAAGCTTTCGCCGCACACAGTCACCGAGCACATCCAGCGCGCGTGCGACAAGATCGGAGTCCGAGGCAGGAAGGCGCTGATTGCGAGACTGTTCTTCGACGGCTACGCGCCGGCGCTCAAGGCGGAGAAGCCAACCATCGGTGAAGCTGTCCGCCGCGAGCGCCGGCAAATCGCCGTCTAGTACTTCGCGAAGCCCGATTACTGCCGCGACACCAATCCCGTCAGCGCGATGCGGTACTCCTTCGCCTGGGCATCGTAAGTCACTCGATACTGCGTCGGATAATAGCCCGGCTGCGGATAGGTCGCCGGCACGGGAATGTCGGTCACGTCGTCGGGGTGAGTCAGCAGATAGTCGCGCGTCACCATCGGCTCCATGAAAGTGAAGCGGCCGTCCCACGAGCCGTAGATGAAGGTCCTGGTGAACTGCTGATAGTTCTCGGGATGCCCCAAAATTCCCTGCAGCTCCGGGGAGCGAACGTCAGACCAGTGGACTCCCATCTGTGGCACCGCAACCTCGGCGGGATCGCCGGGCACGACGTAGAACTGGGGCACGGCATCGCCGGTCGGAACGTTGCGCGCCTTGGTGGCGAACTGCGGGTCGGTCGGCACGATGGAATTCCGCTCATCGAGCGAGATCGTGTAGAAATGGAAGTCGAAGTGCGGGAACGTATAGACGCCCGGCGGCACGTGGCCCTGCGGATTCCAGTCGAGCTCGGCGAACGTGTACGGTGCCGGACTGAGTGGCGGAAAATTCAGGACGTAAGGAAACATTCCCTCGGTCGGCAGGCCGTCGAGCGCTTTCTCGTCGAGGGCGATGCCGATCTCGGTTGGAGCGGTGGTCGATTTATCGCCGAGGACGATATAGGTGCGAGCGGTGCCGTTACCGACCGCGACGGGTGTGCCGTAAAGTCGATTGCCGTGGATGGAGGTGAGCGCGTCGGTGGAGCAGGCGCCGAGGACAAGGAGTGCGACTACGCACAAGGAGCGAGAGAAGCGGATCATCAGTTGTACTGGTCAAGGGTGAAAGGGTGACGCAGTACGATGATCGGTGGATCGAGGGCGCCGCTGTCCCCAAAAAAGGGGACGCCCTCGGTAACCCTCCTCCCCTCCTCCCTATCACCTCGGCGCTACTACCTTACTCTTCTCGCAGTTGGTTTCATCTGTGAAGACGTGATGACCTTCGATCTCCAACCGACCCTCTGCGGCGCGCTCGTCGATCTTCGGCCTCTCCGCAACGACGACTTCGATGCGCTTTACGCCGTCGCCTCCGACCCGTTGATCTGGGAGCAGCACCCCGCGTCCGATCGGTACAAACCGGACGTATTCCGCGCCTTCTTCAACGAGGGCATTCAATCCGGCGGCGCGTTGATTGCCCTGGACAAGAAGCATGGCACGGTCATCGGATCGTCACGGTATTTCGGCTACGACGCCGGCGCGAGCGAGATCGAGATTGGCTGGACCTTCCTCGCGCGACGCTGCTGGGGCGGCCGCTACAATGCCGACATGAAGCAGCAGATGCTCCGCCACGCGTTCAAGTTCGTGAACCGCGTCGTCTTCCTGATCGGCGAGCACAACACCCGCTCGCGCCGCGCCGTCGAGAAAATCGGCGGCGTCGTCATCGCGCCACGGATTGACGCCGCCGGCCGGCCGCGTCTCGCGTACGAGATCTCCGCAGTCACGTTCGAGGAGAGCCAGCGCCGCCGCGCCAGATGAGCGCGCCGTTCGGGGAATTGGCGGACGGAACTCCCGTCGAGATCTACACCCTTCGCAATAACCGCGGCCTCGAGGCGCGCGTGATCAGCTACGGGGCGATCATCACCTCGCTCCGCACCCCCGACAGCGATGGCCAGTACGCCGACATCGTGCTCGGCTTCGATGATCTCGATGGATACGTGCAGCGGTCGCCGTACTTCGGGGCCGTCGTCGGCCGCTTTGCCAATCGCATCGCCAACGGACGATTTGTTCTCGACGGCAAAACGTACCAGCTGCCGATCAACGATCCGCCCAACACCCTGCACGGCGGTGATCGTGGCTTCGACAAGGTCGTGTGGGATGTAAAGCCGCGGAAGGGCGACGATGTTCTCGAGCTCTCCCACACCAGTCCGGACGGCGACCAGGGATTCCCCGGCGAGCTGATTGCGCGCGTCATTTACACCCTGAGCGATGACAACGAGCTGTCGGTGGAATACCACGCGACGACTACGAAGCCGACGCCCGTCAATCTCAGCCAGCATTCCTATTTCAATCTCACCGGCGATGCCCGGCGCGACGTGCTCAATCATCTCATCACGCTGAGTGCCGATCGCTACACGCCGATCGATGCAACGAAGATCCCGACCGGCGAGCTGGCGAGCGTGGAAGGGACGCCGTTCGATCTGCGGCTGCCGACGCGCATCGGCGCGCGCATCGATGTCGATGACGAACAGCTACGCAACGGCAACGGCTTCGATCACAACTTCGTTCTCAATCGCACCGAGCCGGGCCTGATGCACGTCGCTCACGTCGCGGAGCCTGACAGCGGACGGATCATGGAGGTCTACACCACCGAGCCGGGTGTCCAGTTCTACTCCGGGAATTCGCTCGACGGAAGTATCCGCGGCAAGGGCGGCCACGCGTATGGTGCTCGATGCGCGTTTTGCCTGGAGACCCAGCACTTCCCCGATTCACCGAATCATCCAGAGTTTCCGTCGACGATCCTGCGGCCGGGCGAAGAGCTGAGCTCGCGCACCGTCTTCGCATTCGGCGCTCAGCGCGACGATTAGCTCGCACGGGGGAAAGCGGGGAATCGATCCTGGTGCTGACGGGCATCCACAAAACACAAGCACGCAGCGTTAAGCTTTGTCAGGATGCTGCTCGCAGCTTGTCATTCATTCTGGGTGAGACGGCTAATGAGACCGTTTAACATCTTGCGAACCTCGATTCGCCGTCACCCGGGGATCGCCAGTCGATAGCGCCTTACAGGTAGCTCAACCACCAATCGTCGCGCTCGCGCTTGATGCGCGCGAACCAGCGGCACAGCGGGTACATGGTGAGCACCACGATCGCCCACGCGAGGTAGACGCCGGGCAACGACACGCCGTACCACGCCGGGATCGACGCGGCATCGGTCACGACGTTCATCTGGTGCAGCTCGCCGCCCTGGATGAACGCGAAGATCACCGCGAATGCGTGCAGGACGAAGATGTGCACGACGTAGTAGAACATCGGCACCTTGCCGAATACCGAGATCCAGCGGGCGAATCTGCCGCGCGCGTGCTCGGTGACGGCGAGCGCGATGAAGATCGGGCCGAGGGTCATCAGCAGAAAGTCGAGCGACGGCGGATACTTTCGCGCGTTGAGGAATGACGAGACCGTCAGCGCTGATGTGCGTTGCGGAGTCCACGGCAACGGGTCGCCGTACTTGTTGATCGCGCGCACGACGATGAACAGCACGGTCACGATCGCGCCGGTGACGAGAAGGAATTTGCGCCGGCGCACTGCGTCCCACTTGTAGACCTCCGCGAACGACCAGCCGAGCGCCATCACCGCGACCCAGGGGATGAGAGGGTAGGCGATCAGCAGCTTGCCGGGAATCGCAAAACCCGGAACGTGGAGGATCGACCAAACCGGCGCGAACGCGCCCCATGATGCCGGTGAAACACTGTCGAACAGATTGTGGG
>CAMLDY010000050.1 GCA_946478895.1 uncultured Gemmatimonadota bacterium | reverse complement strand
TCCCCGGCGAAGGCCACAATCTGCAGGAGCACTCGATCGTGCTCATTCGCGGCGGCCGCGTGAAGGATCTTCCGGGCGTGCGCTACCACATCGTCCGCGGCTCGCTCGACGCATCGGGCGTCAACGGCCGCAACAAGAGCCGCTCCAAGTACGGGACCAAGAAGCCAAAAGCAGCTGGAGGTAAGAAGTGAGCCGCCGCAAGAAATCGATCAAGCGTCCGATTCTGCCCGACGCGCGCTACGATAGCCAGACCGTCTCGAAGTTCATCAACGCCATCATGTATCAGGGCAAGAAGTCGACGGCCGAGCGCATCTTCTACGGCGCGATGGACATCGTTGAGAACAAGACTTCACAGCCCGGCGTGACGATCTTCAAGCAGGCGCTGACCAACCTCAAGCCGGCCGTCGAAGTGAAGAGCCGCCGCGTCGGTGGCGCGACTTACCAGGTGCCCGTCGAGGTCCGTCCCGACCGTCGCACCGCGCTGGCGATGCGCTGGCTGATCACCTTCTCCCGCGGTCGCAACGAGAAGTCGATGGCCGAGAAGCTCGCCGCCGAAGTCATCGCGGCCAGCAAGGGTGAAGGGAACGCGATCAAGAAGAAGGAAGACACCCACCGTATGGCCGAAGCCAACAAGGCCTTCGCGCACTACCGCTGGTAAGCGTTTTCCAACTCAAACCGCCCGAGCGATCGGGCGGTTTTTTTATTCGGTGATGCCGAGCAGCGTCTTCACCTGAGTGTTGATTAGCCGCTCCAACGATCCTGTAGTGCTGCAACGCACGGTCGTGCCGCTGCCGCTGCCCGTCGCATCGACATGCGTGCGCAAGGTGGAGCTCGACGCGCTCACCGAGTCGATCTGACTCTCGATCACCAGCTGGACATGGTAGGCGTCGGCGTTCGGGCCGACGAGACTGCTCCCACAATCCACGAAGCGAGAGACCTGGCTGCGCTGAAATTGGCGATACGCTGTCGTCGCGCCGCGAACGAATCGGCCGGCGCTGTCCATGGCAGCCATTGGGATTCCAAGCGCATTGAAGGCAGCCGGAAGCGCAGTCCACGCTTGCGCGGCCGAAACCGTCAATGCGGAGGTCGCCCCTGCCGGATCGTCGCGAATCGTCAGGCGTGAGGAGGGCGCGTTCGGAACGTCGATCGTCACGGTCTCGGCTCGCGGCTTCGTGTTCGGGCGAGGGGTAGTAGGCGCGCAGGCAAAGGCCGCTAAGAGAAGTGCAACCTTCGGTAGCTTGCCAACCAGGTGCATTGAAGCCTCGCTTGGAATGTCGGAACGTGCCGACTGTTCTATTTGGGTTTTCTGGCGCGCTCGCCCTTTCGTCGCTCGGTGACCTCGCGCGCTTTGCGGCGTCGTTCCGCGGTTGTCGCCACCACCGCGAGGGTGAGCTCGATCAGACCGTAAACGAGCGCCACCAATGATAGCAGTGAGACGACGGCGAGAACACGCGTCATTCCTGCGGACAGGCTTCCTTTTATTACTTCGTAGGTCGATACCATCACCAGGATGGCGCCGACGATGGTGATTACCGCCGCCTTTCCCATCGACATGCCGTGGTCGATAGGGGGAATTATTTCGCGCGGCTGCTCAGCAGTAGCCGATGTGTCAGTCATGGTTTCCGTCGTTTGCATTTCGTGGCGCTCTTCGGCCATCAGAGCATCATGCTTCGTGCCGCCAATCCTTTCAAGGACTCCGGCAGCGTGGTGTATCCCAAGACTCGAAAGCCGGCCCCTCCCGCTGAGCTGAGGCAGACCCCAGGCATGGGGGCTAAGTTGCCGAATTACCAGAGCTTGCGAGTCCCACGCCCCGGCCGCATCTTCGCAGCATACAGAGTAGAGCTCTTCAGTCCCTCGTCCTTCCGGACGAGGGATTTCCGTCGCGTACTACGCGCCGGCGAGCCTGGGGGAGGGGTGATGAAGTACCCGGAAGTTCGGAACTACGTGGACGGCGCCTTCGTCGGCAGCGATCGGTCCTTCCTCGAGGTCCACAACCCAAGCGATGGAAGCGTCATCTCGCGGGTCCCGCTATCCACGCAGGACGATGTCGACGGCGCGGTAGCGAGCGCGCGCCGCGCCTTTCCGGGCTGGTCGGCGCTGCCGATCAAGGAGCGCGTGCAGGTCTTCTACCGTTACAAGACGCTGCTCGAGAAAAACATCGACGACCTCGCGGCGCTGGTGACCGAGGAAAACGGCAAGGTTGCGTCGGAGGCCCGCGCCGAAGTGCTGAAATCCGCGGAGCTCTGCGAGTTCGCTTGCTCGCTGCCGCAGATAGCGGCGGGCGAGATCCTGGAGGTGAGTCGCGGGGTCGAGTGCCGAATCGAGCGCTATCCTCTCGGGGTCGTTGCCGCTATCACTCCGTTCAATTTTCCGAACATGGTGCCGAACTGGTCGATTCCCAACGCGATCGCACTCGGCAACTGCATGATCCTCAAGCCGTCGGAGCTCGTTCCGCTGAGCGCCGGTCGCATCGCGGAGCTCCTGACGGAAGCAGGCTTGCCTGAGGGCGTCCTCCAGATCGTGAACGGCGGTAAGGAAGCTGTCGAAGCGATTTGCGATCACCCCGGGATCGCGGCGATCAGCTTCGTGGGTTCGACCAAGATTGCGAAGGTAGTCTATCGCCGATCCACCGCGACCCTGAAACGATGTCTCGCGCTCGGTGGCGCCAAGAATCATCTGATCGTGATGCCCGACGCGGAAAAAGAGATGACGTCGAGCAACGTCGTCGCCTCGATGTCGGGCTGCGCGGGCCAGCGGTGCATGGCGGCGTCGGTAATGGTCGCAGTCTCGAAGACCGACCACATCATCGAGCGGATGATCGAGCACGCGAAAGGTATCGTGCCTGGACGCGACGTCGGTCCGGTGATCTCGCAGGCGTCGAAGGAACGGATCGAGCGGTACATCACCGAGGCGGAAGCTGCAGGAGCGAAGGTGCTGGTCGATGGCCGCAAGGCAGTGGTGAAGGGGAAAGAGAATGGCTATTTCATCGGCCCGACGATTATCGACCACGTCACCCCCGACATGCGGATCGCGCAGGAGGAAGTCTTCGGGCCCGTACTCGTCATCATCCGCGCTAAGGATGTCGACGAGGCCCTCAGCATCGAGAACGCATCTCCTTACGGAAATGCGGCGTCGGTGTTCACCGAGAGCGGCGGCACTGCGCGCTACGTGATGGAGCGCGCGAGCGCCGGAATGGTCGGCGTCAACGTCGGCGTGCCGGTGCCGCGCGAGCCCTTCTCCTTCGGCGGCTGGAACGAGTCGCGCTTCGGCGTCGGCGACATCACCGGCCGCGGCTCGATCGAGTTCTGGACGCAGTCGAAGAAGATGACCACCAAGTGGAACAAGGAAGCGGGAACGAACTGGATGTCATGAGGGCAGCCTGCTGCTTGGGGCATGGGGCAGGGAGCTAGCGACCGGTGAGCAGCGAATCTGACCGCGGTCGTCAACATCGGAGGTACAATGACTGTCGATAGATCGGTGGTGTTTACAGGGATTCAGTTCGAGAATCCATTCCTGCTTTCCTCGGCGCCGCCGACGGAGTCGGAATCGAACATCATGCGCGCGTTCGAGTCGGGGTGGGGCGGGGTGGTGACGAAGACCATTGGATTGCACCCCGTCGTCAACGTTTACGGCGCGAAAGCCAAGTTCATGCGCACCACTCCGGACGACGCCAACGTCTCGATGAAGAAACGTCCGGGCGCCGCGCTGCACTCGTCGTGGAACTGGGAGCTGATCTCAGACAAAACGCTGGAATGGTGGGCACCGCGCATCAGGCGCATCAAGGAGGCGTTCCCGAACAAGGTATTGATCGCGTCGATCATGGCTGGATCGGGTAACGACAAGGAGCTGCGTCACTGGCAGGAGCTCGCGCAAACCGTTCAGGGTGAAGGCGCCGACGGACTCGAGCTCAACTTCTCGTGTCCGCACATGGACCGGCGCGACATGGGGTCCAACATCGGCAAGGACCAGGGGCTGTGCTCCGTCGTGACTGAAGCGGTGAAGGAAGTCGCCAAGGTTCCCGTGTGGACCAAGCTGACACCAGCTACGGCAGACATCGTTGTCGAAGCCGCGGCGTGCTTCCGCGGCGGCGCGGATGCGATCGTCTCGTCGAATACTTTTCCATCAATTCCGTTGATCGATCCGGAGACGCTCGAGTTCGAGATCAACGTCGATGGGCTGGTCTCGAGCGGCGGGCTCGGAGGCCCGGCGATATTGCCGCTGTCTCTCGCCAAGATGGCGCAGCTGACGAAGGCGTTTCCGGATCGCAGCTTCTCCGGAATTGGCGGCATCTCCGACTTCAACCAGGCTCTCTCGTATTTTCTGCTCGGTTGCGGGACGGTTCAGGTCTGCACCGCGGCAATGCTCGATCAGGCGATCGGTCCCAACGTCATCAGGCGACTCATTTCCGGTCTCGACCGGTTCCTCGAGGAGCACGCGAAGGACGGCTGGACACGCGTCGAGGATTTCCGGGGGATTCGGCGCGACCGGATCGTGTTGCAGTCCGACATTCGTCGGCCAGACTCGGCGGACTACCATTCGGGATACGAGAACGTCGAGGGCTACGCAGCGCCGCAGCCCGAGACGACGGCCAGGGCGACTGCATGACCGGTATCCAGACCTCGGTGCCGCCGCGCCATACAGGGAAGCAATCGGGCACTTCGCGTAAACCGATGCCGATGCCGCCGACCGATCACATCGCTCGCCCCTACACGGGTCCGTCCCGCGATGAGATCATCGCCATGCGTCGGAAATACACCAATCCGGCGATCTTCACTCTTTACGGCGAGCCGCTGCTGATAGTCGAGGGGCACATGCAGTGGCTGTTCGACGAGACGGGCAAGCGCTACCTCGACTTGTTCGCTGGGATCGTGACGATCTCGTGCGGCCACTGCCATCCAAAAGTCGTCGCGGCGATCGAGCGCCAGACCGAGACCCTCCAGCACACCACGACGATCTATCTGCACCCGAATTTCGCACTGTTGGCGAAAAAGCTCGCGTCGAAGATGCCGAAGGGACTCGACGTCACCTACTTCGTGAACGATGGCAGCGAGGCGAACGATCTCGCGGTGACGATGGCGCGGCTTTACACGGGCAACACAGACGTCATCGCGGTGCGCAATGGCTACCACGGCGGCTCGCCGAGCTCGATGGGACTCACTTCGCACAATACCTGGAAGTATCCGATACCGGGCTCGGTCGGAATTCACCACGCCATCTCCCCGGATCCTTATCGCAGCCCGTTCTCGGGCACTCCGGAAGAGATCGCGACGAAGAGTGCGCAGGACATCCTCGGCATCATCCGCTACTCCACACCGGGAAAGATCGCGGCATTCATTGCCGAGCCAATTCAGGGAGTTGGAGGGGCGACGCACGGCGCGAAGAACTATCTGGGCGAGGCGTATCGGATCGCCCGCGATCACGGTGGACTGTGCATCGCCGACGAGGTGCAGACGGGCTTCGGTCGGACCGGTGAGCACTACTGGGGATTCGAGAACTTCGACGTCATCCCTGATTTCATCACCATGGCCAAAGGCATCGGCAACGGCGTCCCGCTCGGCGCGGTAACCACGCGCATGGAGATCGCCGAGGCTCTGACGCAGCGGATCCACTTCAATACCTTCGGCGGAAATCCGGTATGCATGGCGGCCGGTCTCGCGGTGATCGACGTCATCGACGAGGAGGGCCTCCAGGAGAATTCTCGCGTCGTCGGAAAGCGTTTCAAGGATGGGTTGAGCGCGCTGGCGAAGCAGCATCAGCTGATCGGTGACGTGCGCGGGATGGGACTGATGCTCGGCGTCGAGCTCGTACGAGATCGGAGCACTAAGGAGCCGGCAAAGAAGGAAACTCTCGCCGTCCTCGAAGCCGCGCGTGAGATGGGTGTGCTGGTTGGCAAGGGCGGGCTCGACGGCAACGTGCTTCGAATCAAGCCCCCGATGTGCATCACCGCCGCCGATGCGGACTTCGCCATCGACGTGCTCGACCGCGCGCTGGCGGCGGCAGCGAACTAGAGTCAACCGGAGGAGCAGGCCGTTGGCATTCGACCGGATCATCAAGGGCGGCAACGTCGTCACACCAGCCGGCACTTTTGTCGGCGACGTCGGAATCAGCGGCGAGAAGATCTCCGCGCTCGGCGCCAGTCTCGATGGCGACAAATCGACCAAGATCATCGACGCCAAGGGACACCACGTCATCCCTGGCGTTCTCGATGTGCACGTTCACCTCGAGCTCCCGTTCTGTGGAACTGTCTCGGCGGACGACTATCGCACGGGAACGCGTGCCGGCGCGCGCGGCGGCGTGACGACGCTGATCGACTTCGCGATTCCATACGCCGGCGAGTCGCTCGGTCAGGCGGCGGACAACTGGATGAAGAAGGCGGAAGGAAAGTCGCTGATCGATTACACCTTCCACATCTGCATCACCCGCTGGAACGAGCACAAGGATCAGATCAGGGGAATGGTCGATCGCGGCTTCACGACATTCAAGGAATTCATGATCTATGAATCCGAGGGCTGGCAGTCGGATGACCGCGCGATGTTCGGCACCCTGGAAAAGATGAAAGAGTACGGCACAATGCTGCTGGTGCACGCCGAGTCGGCGCGGGTCCTGGACGAGCTGATCGCGCGGCACCACACCCCCGAGATGATGCAGAAATACGGCGCGCGGCTGCACCCAATGACGCGCCCGAACTTCATCGAGGCCGAAGCCATACAGCGCGCCGTTCAGTGGTGCGAGGCGACGGGTGGCCAGCTCTACATCGTCCACATGTCGACGGGGGAAGGCGCCGACATTATTCGCGCGGCGCAGGCGCGCGGTGTCCCGGTGCTCGCCGAGACCTGCGTACAGTACCTCGTGCTGGATGACTCGGTGTTCGAGCGTGAGGACGGCCACCTCTACGCGTGCTGTCCGCAGCTCAAGAAGCCGAAGGATGTTCAAAGACTGTGGCGCGGCCTCAAGAGCGGGGAAGTCTCGGTGATCTCTACCGACACCTGTACGTTCGACCGCGAGCAGAAGGCGATGTGGAACGGCGACTGGACCAAGATTCCGATGGGGATGCCGGGACTGGAGACTCTGATGCCGCTGACCTACACCCGTGGCGTCCGGGACGGCAAGCTGTCGCTCGAGGAGATGTGCACCAAGCTTTCCACTAATCCGGCGAAGATCATGGGACTCTATCCGCGCAAGGGCGCGATCCAGGTCGGAGCCGACGCCGACATCGCGATCATTCACCCGACCAAAACGCACAAGGTGGATCCGGACGAGATGGAGACCAACGCCGACTGGTCGCCGTACGAGGGCTGGGATCTGGCTGGCTTCGCGCGCACGACGCTGTCGCGCGGGGAAGTCATCGTCGACAACTACGAGGTGGTTGGCAAGGAAGGGCGGGGCCAGTGGCTGCCGCGGAAAACGGCCGGCCTCGCATCGTGACGACGGTCGCCGCCGGCGCGGTGTACACACCTGACGCTGCCCAGCGCGGCGACGACATAACGGCGAGCCCGCTCTGGAATCCGGACCTCGCGCCCACTGATCCGTCGCGCCGGACGTGGTCCACCTACAACATCGCCGCACTCTGGATCGGGATGAGCGTGGTCATCACCACCTACACGCTCGCCTCCGGATTGATGGAGCAGGGGATGACGTGGTGGCAGGCGATGGTGACGATTCTGCTCGGCAACGTCATCGTGCTGATCCCGATGATCCTCAACGCGCACGCCGGGACCAAGTACGGGATTTCGTTTCCGGTGCTGTGTCGCGCGAGCTTTGGCGTGCGGGGAGCGAATATCGCCGCGATTCTGCGCGCGATCGTCGCGTGTGGGTGGTTCGGAATTCAGACGTGGATCGGGGCGCTGGCCCTCGACGCACTCTTCAAGGCTGCGGTGCCGGGCTGGGCGCAGCTCGCCGGAAGCACCGCAATCGCTTTCGCAGTTTTCTGGCTGATCCAGGTCGTCATAATCCTCAAGGGTACCGAAGGTATCAAAGTTCTCGAGAGCTGGTCAGCTCCGCTGTTGCTTGCCGGTGGCGCGCTGCTCCTATGGTGGGCGATAAGAAACGGTGGCGGGCTCGGCAATATTCTCAGCGAGTCGCAGCGACTGCAAAAGGGTCACGGGGAATTCTGGGCGCTGTTTCCGGCCGCGCTCACCGCGAACGTCGGTTACTGGGCGACGCTGAGTCTCAACATTCCCGACTTCACGCGCTACGCGAAAAGCCAGCGTTCCCAGGCGCTCGGTCAGGCGCTCGGTTTACCGACGACGATGACCGCGTTTGCTTTTATCGGAGTGGCAGTGACGAGCGCAACGATCGTGATCTTCGGCCGAGCGGTGTGGGATCCGGTCGAGCTCGTGGGCATGATCGGTCGCGCCCCGGTGATCATTTTTGCGGCGCTGGTGGTACTGGCGGCACAGCTTACCACCAACATGGCGGCAAACGTCGTCTCACCCTCCAACGACTTCTCGAATCTGAGCCCGAAGCGCATCAGCTATGTCACCGGCGGGCTGATCACCGCCGTGCTGGGTATCGTGATGATGCCGTGGAAGCTCTACTCCGATGCGGCGGCGTACATCTTCACCTGGCTGCTCGGGTACTCGAGTCTCATGGGAGCGCTCGGCGGAATCCTGATCGCGGACTATTGGATCGTGCGACGTCAGCGGCTCGCCGTCGACGATCTGTTCAAACTCCGCGGACGCTACACGTACGCAAACGGTATCAATCCGCGCGCGATGACGGCACTGGTGATGTCGATTGCCCCAGTCGTACCCGGCTTCGTCCGCGCTATCACTACACCGGGCGGCACGGTGAGCAACCCGAATTTCTTCGACCACCTCTATTCTTACGCGTGGTTCGTGACCTTCGCGGTGAGCTTCGTCATCTACTTGCTGCTGATGCGCCGCGATGGCGCTGAGCAACCGACACCTTCACGGAGATAGCTGGATGGCTCGCGTCGTCAAGTGTGGACTCATTCAGGCCTCGAGCGCGGCCTCGGCGGATGATTCGCTGGACAAGATTCGGGAAGCGAACATCGAGAAGCACATGAAATTTCTCGACGACGCGGGCCGGCAGGGCGTGCAGATCGTTTGCATGCAGGAGATCTTCACCGGCCCTTACTTCTGCGCCGAGCAGAACACGAGGTGGTACGACGCAACCGAGAAGATTCCCGACGGTCCGACGACCCGGTTGATGCAGGAGGTCGCGAAGAAATACTCGATGGCAATCGTGGTGCCGATCTACGAGGAGGAGGAAACCGGCGTCTACTACAACACCGCCGCGGTGATAGACGCCGATGGGACTTACCTGGGCAAGTACAGGAAGTCACACATTCCGCACACCGCGCCGGGCTTCTGGGAGAAGTTCTACTTCAAGCCCGGCAATCTTGGCTATCCAGTATTCAAGACCAAGTACGCCGACATCGGGGTGTACATCTGCTACGACAGGCACTTTCCAGAGGGCGCGCGCGAGCTGGGACTGAATGGAGCGGAGATCGTGTTCAATCCCTCGGCGACTGTTGCGGGATTGTCGGAGTACTTGTGGAAGCTGGAGCAGCCGGCGCACGCGGTTGCGAATGCTTTTTTTGTCGGCGCGATCAATCGCGTTGGTTATGAGAAACCCTGGAACATCGGCGAGTTCTATGGCCAGAGCTACTTCTGCGATCCGCGCGGCCAGTTCCTCGCCCAGGCTTCCCGTGATCGAGACGAGCTCATTACTGCCGACCTCGATCTGGACAAGATTCGGGAGGTCAGGAATGTCTGGCAGTTTTATCGCGATCGAAGGCCTGAAACCTATGGCGGGCTTTGTAAGCTCTGAATCGGCATTACTGAAGACTACCAGCTTATGGCTATCGGCGGAGCAGCTGGCTGCGCCGAGCTCGGATTTGATGAAAGGCGGCGCGTCGGACGGAGTGCTGTTACCAAATCCCGGCTCGGAGCTGCGAGCCGCTCCGCCCACTGCCATCAGCTGGTAGTCTTCAGTGATGCATTTGCTGTTAATAGCCGAGCATCAAAACCAGGCTCTGCGCCGGAATGATCTCCTTCCACTGCGCGATCAACTTCTTGTAAGCGAGCCCCACCGGCCGGATCTTTCGGTCGAGGTCGAATAGTCCGAGCGCGTTGACACGGCCGTTGTCTTCGCGGAGCGCGGTGTCCCAGTCGACCTGGTCGGTGAGGCTGTACCAGGTGAAGCCGACGATGGGAATTCCATCTTCCTTGAGGCGCACCATCTGCGCCCACTCCTTGATCAGCCACTGCACGGCGTCCGGCTCGACGATGTTCGTTTCCGCGTGCATCACCGGGAGCCGGTACCGATCGAAGTACTGACGGGTGAGGATGTAGTAGCCGAAGATCTCGCCCGCCTCGGTATACGATCCGTCGGCGTGCACCATGTGCTCGTTGGTCCAGTAATAGTCGGTGCCCATGATGCAGTGCGCCTTTACGTGATTGTCACGGAACCAGTGGTATTCGGCGTTGGTAAGGCCGTTCTGGAGGACGTACTCGTAGGTCTCCGACGAGAGCGGGTACCCGTAAGTCAGATCCAGAGCGAGGAAGCGCTTCTCGTTGAGCGCGTGCGCGAGCGGCAGACAACTCGGATCCTCGGCGTGGAAGTACTCGGACGATTCGCTCTGGATGAAGGTCGGCTGATCACGGCACTCCAGAATCTCGGTCATTGCCAGCACGTTGGCCTTGCAGAGATTCTTCATCGCGGTGACGAAGGCGCCATGATCCCGGCGGCGCTCATTCCACCAGCCGTGCAGGGCCGAGAACGTTGCGGCGATGAAGATCTCGTTGACGGGTGTGAACAGAGTCACCCACGGATATCGCAGGGCGAAGGCGCGCGCGTACTCGGCGAAAAACCGCGGCCATTCGGGATTCTGGAAATTGCCGAGCCAGTCGGGGATCCCGAAGTGACAGAGGTCCGCGATCGGCGTGATCTCCATCTGCTTCAGCGCATTGAAGGTCTCGTCGGCGAAGCTCCAGTCGTATTGGCCGGGGCCGATGTGGGTGGAGTAGTAGGCGGGGCCGTACCTGAGAAACTCGATGCCAAGCTCCTTTACGAGAGCGAAGTCCTCGCGCCAGTGGTCGTAGTGCCCGCATTTGGCGAAGCTGTCGACGCGCTTCGTAGTTCCGTCGGGCAGCTCGATGACGGGATAGCTGCCTTCGATTCCGGTGGCGAAGAGAAAGGCGGGGAAGCAGGGCGGATCGCGGCGCATGCGAGAGGGGATAGCGCGGAATCTGTGCCGCGGTCCGTCACGCTCTATAAGTCACAGGGCCGAGGCGTTGCTGAAGACTACCAGCTAGTGGCAATGAGCGGAGCGGCTGCGGCTCCGAGCAAGGGTTGGATGAAAAGCAGCGCGTCGGACGTAGTGCTGTTATCAAACGCGTGCTCGGAGCCCCGAACCGCTTTGCCCACTGCCACTAGCTGGTAGTCTTCATTTGCTGCTAAGAATGGCATATCCCTAGCGATATCGGATTTCATGAATCGATTCGGATTCGCGGCCAGGGGAATCGGCTTTGCCCTCGCGCTCGAGTTAGCGATCGGCTGCAAACCCGCGACAACGAGCTACGTCGCCGACAAGCCGCGGCCGTATCCAACCGATTCCGTAGAGACCCACATCCACCGCGTCGGGGTCGTTCAGGGCTTTTACGGACCTGAGTCGGTGCGGTACTCGCCGGGCCAGGACGTCTACTTCGTCTCGGTGATGAATGGGCCGGGGTCCGACAAGGACAACAACGGCTACATCGTCGAAGTCAACGCCGGGAACCTCGGCCAGTCACAGCTCTTTGTTGTGGGCGGCAGGCAGGGCGTCCATCTCGACGCGCCGAAGGGTCTCGCCATCCACGGAGATACGCTGTGGACGACGGACATCGATGTCGTGCGCGGGTTCGACCGGTTCACCGGGCGCCCGCTGGGTGAGATCGATCTCAAGCCGCACGGTGCGGTTCTCCTCAACGACATCGCGGTCGGACCCGACGGCATGATCTACGTCACCGATACCGGCATCCTTATGAGTCAGGTCGGAGTGATTTACGTCGGCGGTGACAAGGTATTCGCGATCGGTCCCAACCGGTCCATCAATGTCGTTGCGCATGGCAATGTGCTCGGTCGCCCAAACGGGGTGACGTACGACTCGACCGGCAAGCGCTGGCTCGTGGCGTCGTTCGACACCTTTCACAGCGAGGTGTACGCTCTTCATCCGAGCGATTCGACGCGGATAATTCTCGCGCAGGGGAAGGGAAGATTCGACGGACTCGAGGCGATCGGTGGCGGCCGCTTCCTTGTCAGCTGCTGGCAGGATTCGAGCGTCCACCTTTTCAGCGGCGGCAAGGATCGGCAGATCATTCGCCACCTCGCATCACCGGCGGACATCGGGATCGATACCAAGCGCTGGCGGCTGGCAGTTCCAGCGGGGAACAATCGCGTCGAGTTCTGGGATCTGGCGGGGGCGTAGCCCGACCATAGATTCGCGGAAATGTCCCTCCGCGACTTCGAAATCGACAGCGATATCCGTCGCGCATCGACGCTCCCCGCGCGAGTCTATTCTGATCCCGCGTACTTCGAGCTGCAGAAGGACCGCGTGTTCGCGCGCACCTGGCAGTTCGTCGGCGATGCGTCGCAGGTAAAAGCGCCGGGACGGGTTGCACCGCTCACTCTGCTCGAGGGCTGCCTCAACGAGCCGCTGGTGCTCACCTCGGACGACGAAGGAACGGTGCGCTGCCTGTCGAACGTGTGCACCCATCGTGGAGCAATCGTCGTCGAGGGCGAAGGACACGCCCGGAGTCTCCGTTGCAGATACCACGGGCGCCGGTTCGGCCTGGATGGAAAATTCGTGTCAATGCCCGAGTTCGACACGACCGTCGGTTTCCCATCCGATAAAGACAATCTGCCGCAACTGCAGCTGGAGCGATTCGGTCCGCTGCTGTTCAGCGGACTCGCGCCGGAGATGTCGTTCGAAGAGTGGATCGCTCCCGTCCGCGAGCGGGTGGCGTTCATGCCGCTCGACGATTTCGTTCGCGATGGCGCGACGTCGCAGGAATACCTGATCAACGCCAACTGGGCGCTCTACTGCGACAATTATCTGGAAGAGTTTCACATCCCGTACGTTCACGCCGGGCTCGCGGAAAAGCTCGACTACTCCGGGTATCGAACGGAGAGATTCAAGTACGGAAATCTTCAGCTCGGAATCGCGAAGCCCGGCGAGCCCGCGTTCGATTTGCCACGCGATCATCCCAATGCAGGCGAGCGGGTCGGGGCGTTCTATTTCTGGTTGTTCCCCAACATCATGTTCAACTTCTATCCGTGGGGACTGTCGCTCAACGTCGTCTCACCGCAAAGCGTTGGCCGCACAAAAGTCGCGTTCATCTCGTACGTCTGGAACGCTTCGTTGCGCGAGAGCGGCGTCGGCGCGGGATTGCACCGCGTCGAGATGGAAGATGAAGAAGTAGTGGAGTCGGTGCAGCGAGGCGTGCGCTCGCGGTTGTATGACCGGGGGCGGTACTCCGAGCGGCGCGAGGTCGGAACTCATCAATTCCACGAATTGCTCGCCGGCTTCATGAGGCGTGAACCAGGCGACAGCGGCTCCCCGCGTCCAGCTCCGCGCGTGTGAGCGAGCCCGCGATCCCGCGGGACGCAACCCCGTCGAAAGCCAGCAGCGCCAGTCTCGGCCTGCTGGCCGTTCTTGGAGTAGTCTTCGGAATCTCGGTGACCGTCGGCAACACCATCGGCTCGGGCATTCTGCGCACGCCGGGCGTCGTCGCCGAGAAGCTGCCGACACCATTTCTGTTTCTCGCGGTCTGGGTGTTCGGCGGTTTTTACGCCGCGCTCGGCGCGAACTCGCTCGCCGAGCTTGCGGCAATGATGCCCGAATCGGGCGGCTACACCGTCTACCTGCGTCGAGCGATGGGGCCGTATGCGGGCTTCGTGATTGGCTGGAGCGACTGGTTGTCGACGTGCAGCAGTCTCGCTCTCGCGGCGCTGGTGATCGGTGAGTACCTCACCATCCTGTTCGGCCTCGCTGGAAGTCTCACATCCACTTTTGCGAGCGTCGTGATCGTCGTGTTCGCGCTGATACAACTGCGTGGCGTGAAAACTGGAAGCCTGACGCAAAACGTCACAGCCGTTGTCAAGGCGCTTGCGTTCGCCGTTCTCATCGTCGCGTGCTTCGTGCTGGGTCATGGTTTCGATCAAGGAGGGCGCACGGGGCCTCCGACAACCGGCTTCCCGTTGCTCGTCGCGTTTGTTCTCGCGATGCAGGCCGTGATTTTCACCTACGACGGCTGGAACGGGATCGTGTATTTCGCGGGTGAGCTCCGGCATCCGGATCGTGACATTCCCCGCTCGATGTTCGGCGGCGTCGCGGCAGTGGCGGCGATCTACCTGCTCGTGAACATCGGCTTTTTATACGTGCTGACCATTGACCAGATGGCGGGCCAGCCACTCGTGGCGGCGACAGCGGCCAACGCGATCTTCGGCGGCAAAGGCGATGCGGTGATTCGCGTGCTGACGATCGTCTCGCTGCTAAGCGCCGTAAATGCCTACCAGCTGATGACCTCGCGCGTACTCCATCGGCTCGGCGTATTCGGGTTCGTGCCGGCCGCGGATTACGTCAACCTCGGAGGCACTCCAGTCGTTGCCGTGCTCCTGAGCGCCGCGGCGTGCCTGGCGATGGTGCTCACGGGAACGCTGGAGATCGTGCTGGCAGTCACCGCCTTTCTGTTCGTCGCGCAGTATGCACTCATTTTCTTGACGGTCTTCGTGCTGCGCCGCGGCGAGCCGGAAGCGCGGCGCCCCTTTCGCGCGATCGGACACCCGTGGACGACCGGCTTCGTGCTCGCGCTCTCGATCGCCTTCCTGGTCGGAGCATTCTTCGCCGATACGAGGAACAGCATCTACTCGCTCATCCTGCTGGCCTGCAGCTGGCCGATTTATCTCATGGTGCGGCCGAGCGCAGCCCGGGTCTAGTCGTCGATCGAGGGCGCGGACAAAGACTTTACGGGCGAGGGGCAGGCCGGCGGAGTCCAGGTTTTGAGAGCTTCGGATCTCGCCGCTTCGCTGCGGTTCCATTCGAACCACCGTCGGTCAGCCGGAGCCCGGCGACAAGCCAATCTCGTCGAAATGGTGTCGCGCTGCGGCTGAGGAATTTCCGGCAGGCGCCTGATCAACGTCGGCGTAGCATCACCCGACAGACTTGCGAGGTATGATGCATCGAACTGCCCGCCACGTGTCAGGCGATCGACGTTTCGATTGACGATCCATGCCTGGAAATTCCAGAAGATGAGGACGGTGAACGCGCCGAGGGCGAGCTCCGCGACTCGCCGGCCGAAGGAAACGGAGATCGCTCCGCGCCAGATTTCCCACGCCAGTGCGGCAAGGGCAAGGGCCATGACGGCCATGTAAGCCTGAGCGATGACTCGAGCCTCCGTAAACCCGTACGCCTGCTCGTAAAGCATCACCCGCCTAAAGGCTGAGAAGAGGATCAGCTCGAGGGCGATCAGCAGGGCGAAATCGAGGCGTTGCAGGATCCTGCGGTCGCGAGCCGTCGCGTCGACGGGGCGCGCGTACTCGAGGATGATGATGATCGCGCCGACGATCGTGACGGCGAAAGACAGCTCCCCAAATCCGCGGCGCGCGAAGTCGGCGAAGGTGACGCCGGTCCCCAGTGCAGCCGGGGGAGGATGAATGAGGTAAGAAATCTGGAGCGCGACGAAAAGCCACAGAATCACGGCGGCGCTCGAGAGAATCATCCGCTGTTCCGTCATCCCGATCGAGACCCGCCCGGGGACGCTCGGGAACTGAGGAAGACGAACGCCCAGCTGGCGGATGCCGAGCGCGTTCGCGCCCAGAGTCAGCGTCAGCAGGAACACGAAGAAGATCAGCCGCGGTGGAAAGGACCAATCAGGAAGCCAGGACGCGATGCGATTGGTGCCCCAGTTGATGATCGGATCCGCGCTGGCCAGTAATGCGATGAGGATGATGACGAGGGGGATGGTCAGCAAGCTTCCCCTGACGAGCGCGCGCGAGCGTGGTGACGACACCGATCGAGGCGCGCCCGCCACTTCCTGTGCAGCGGCAACGACGACTCGTAGCGGCGCCAGGAAGGGCACGGCCGCGAGCAGCTTTGCGGAGAGCTCGCTCCACCGCTCCGCACCGATGGTTATCACCGCGAGGCCGAGCAGCATGGCGTCGGCGAGCACGATGAAACCCGGGAAAGGAGGGCTGCTGGTCCATGCGAAGCCAAAGCTGAGGATCGTTGCCCATCCGCATAGCACCAACATTGGCGCCTCGACCCGCCGAACGGCGCTGTAGCGCGCGACGATCAGTGATATCGAGGCGGCGGCAACCCAGATTGGCCAGTTGATGCCGGCCTCGGCGGAAAAGAGGATGGTAGCGCCGAGTGCGGCGGTGATTACGGCGCAAATCCAGGCAATTTTGGTCGAGCGAGGCTGATCAGTGAAGGCTGTCATTGTAGGGTAAGGACGATGCAGAGTACTTTACGTCACAAAGCCTCCGGAGGCAAGGGGAGATTCTCAAGCCAAGAGCTTGGAGCGCGTTGCTTTCAAGGCGGGGAATCGATCTGGGCGCGCAAAACCATCCACAAAACAAAAGCGGGGAGCCCTAAGCTTTGTCAGCATGCAGCGGGCAGCCGTTCTCCGTATTTCGGAGTTGAGCTCCCCGCAGCAAGCTGACCAGGCTTAAAGCTCCCCGCTTTTGTTTTGTGGATGTCATTAGCAACCGCCGAGATCGATTCCCCGGCGTGACAGTCCGCAGTTCTCCTCGAGATCTGACCCCGCCTTGACTTACCCCCTTTCCCGGCTACCTTTACAAGGCTATGGCTGACCGCGCTTTAGCGCGCGACGCCGGCAGAAAAAAATCGATCGCCACGAACCGTGGCGCGCCTCGAGTCCCCACCCGCGAACCAGTTGCGAGTGCACCCGGCGGCAGCGGATGGATACCGGTCCCGTTCAGGGACGCCCTGGTCCACCCGCGTTTTTGTTGAATTGAGACCCGACGCCCGCGGTTGGGCGGTTCTTATAGAGAGATCACGAACAGACATGCCACGACACACCCCGCTCGAGCACTACCGTAACATCGGCATCATGGCCCACATCGACGCCGGTAAAACGACTACGACCGAGCGCGTCCTGTACTACACCGGAAAGTCCCACAAAATCGGCGAGGTCCACGAGGGCACCGCGACGATGGACTGGATGGAGCAGGAGCAGGAGCGCGGCATCACAATCACCTCGGCCGCGACTACGGCGTTCTGGACGCGGAACGGCATCGAGTACCGGATCAACATCATCGACACGCCCGGCCACGTCGACTTCACGGTCGAGGTCGAGCGTTCGCTGCGCGTGCTCGACGGCGCAGTCACCCTCCTCGACTCGGTCGCCGGCGTAGAGCCGCAGACCGAGACCGTCTGGCGTCAGGCCGACCGCTACAAGGTTCCGCGTCTCATCTTCGCCAACAAAATGGACCGCGTCGGCGCCGACTTCGATCGCTGCCTGCGCATGATCAAGGATCGCCTCACCAAAGACGCGTATCCGATCCAGCTCCCGGTCGGTTCGGGCGAGAGCTTTACCGGGCACATCGATGTCATCGAGCGCAAGCAGTACATCTTCGACGACGAATCGCTCGGCAAGAAGTTCGAGGTTACCGAGGTTCCCGAGGAGTACCGCGAGGCGATGGAGAAGGCCCGCCACGATGTCATCGAGGCCGCCGTCTCCCACGACGAAGCCCTGATCGAGAAGTACTTCAGCGGCACCGAGCTCACCAATGAAGAGATCCGGCACGCGATCAGAAGCGCTACGGTCGGCAACTATATAGTTCCGGTACTCTGCGGCGCCGCGTTCAAGAACAAGGGCGTCCAGGCGATGCTCGACGCGGTGGTCGATTTCCTCCCGTCGCCCGTCGATGTGCCCGCCGTCGAAGGTCATCTCCAGAGCGGCGAGCCCGCCGAACGACATCCGAGTGACGCCGAGCCCTTCGCGGGACTTGCGTTCAAGATTGCAACCGACCCGTTCGTCGGTAAGCTCACCTTCTTCCGCGTTTATTCCGGAAGCCTCAAGTCCGGCTCGTACGTCTACAACGCCACCAAGGACAAGCGTGAGCGCGTTGGACGTCTCCTCCAGATGCACGCCAACAAGCGTGAGGAGATCGAAGAGGTAATGGCGGGCGACATCGCCGCGGCGATCGGTCTCAAGGACACCCGCACCGGCGACACCATGACCATGGAAGACTCGCCGATCATCCTCGAGGCGATGAAGTTCCCGGCGCCGGTCATCGACGTCGCGATCGAGCCCAAGACCAAGGCCGATCAGGACAAGCTGG